>JBKGZS010000046.1:0-12114 GCA_046543285.1 Candidatus Acetothermia bacterium
CGTTTAAAGATAAGCTGCCTTACGACCTCACTGAAGATCAGGAGAAGGCAATTATGGAAGTAGTCAGAGATCTGGAAGCCGAAGAACCTATGGAGCGTCTTCTGCAGGGAGACGTAGGGGTAGGGAAGACCGTGGTGGCAGCAGCGGCAATTTTCTTGGCCGCTCAAGACGGATCTCAAGCCGCACTTATGGCCCCTACTACCGTACTGGCCCGCCAGCATTTTCGCACCTTGTCCGAACTGTTTTCCGAACTTCCCCTGGAGGTCCTCTCTTTGAGTGGAAATACTGATGGAGAAGAAAGAAAAGACGCGTTGAAGAAACTTGGTCAAGGGGCGGCCGGTGCAGTAGTCGGAACTCACGCTCTGCTGGAAGACGAGGTGGATTTTTCCGATTTGAAGTTGGTGGTTATCGACGAGGAGCAGAGGTTTGGAGTTGCTCAGAGAGCTCGCCTGAAGTACAAAGACCAATTCGTGAACGCGCTGGTCATGAGTGCCACCCCAATCCCCCGAACCTTTACCGCCACGCTTTACGGCCAGTACGCTGTATCAAAGCTGGAAGAGCGGCCCCGGGGCGAACGTTGCATCGATACTTACTGGGTTGACGAAGCTTACCGGGAGGAAGTCTACGAGTTCCTGAAGGACAAATTGGCCGAGGGTGGAAAAGCTTTCATAGTGGTTCCACGCGTAGAAGAGTCGGAAGAAGCGGGATTGAAATCGGCAGAGGCACTGCTGAAAGAGCTAGAGCGGAATCGATTAAAACAATTTAACCTGGACCTCCTGCACGGCCGGATGCCCAGAAGTGAAAAAGAGAGAGTGCTGCAGGATTTCAGCCGGGGAACTACTGAGGCAATAGTAAGTACCACAGTGATCGAAGTCGGAATCGACATCCCGGAAGCCGATCTCCTGGTCATCGAACAGGCCGATCAATTCGGGTTAACCCAGCTTCACCAAATGAGGGGTCGAATTGGCCGTAAAGGCCAACAGGCCTATTGCGTGGCTATAGCCTCACCTACCACTGACAACGGCCGGAGGAGACTGGAGGCCTTTCGAGATATCCTGGACGGATTCGAGCTGGTGGAAGAGGACCTCCGGATCCGCGGCCCGGGAGATCTGCTGGGGGCCCAACAACATGGATTTGAAAACAGCTTTCGAGCCTGCGACTTGCTCAAAGATCTGGATATCGTTTCCTCGGCAAGAAAAGCTGCGCTGGATAAATTGGAGCAGGGTCGACCCGGAGAGGAAATTTTAGCGGAATTTGAGCGTATCTTCGGAAAAAATCTAAAATGGATCGGATCCTGAATTAATACACAGGGGATGCAGTCTGGAAAAATTCCAGATTTGGGCTATACTTCTTCGCAGGAAGTGGTCAAACCATGATAAAAGATGAACAGATCAGGCGAATTGAAAAGCTGGCTCAACTCAGGCTGACCTCGGAAGAGCGGGAGAATATGAAAGAGGAACTGGGGCAGATATTGGACTACTTCGAAAAGCTGGAAGAGCTAGATACCCAAGATGTAGATCCATTGATGCACATCTTAGACGTCGAAAACGTCCTGAGAGAAGACGAGTTGGAGGAACCGATTTCACAGGAACGAGCCCTGGAGAACGCCCCTCAAGCGGCGAGAGGGTTTTTCGAAGTTCCCAAAGTGGTGGACAAAAATTCCAAGGAAGGGAAATAATCTAGGCCCAACCGCGATCGGACAAATTGGAGAGAGCCGGCTTTACCCTAACCAAGCCACCCCGTTCAGTAAACAAAAGTACCAACCTCTTTACCTTTAAGAACGTCCCTTATCGCCCTTTCTCGGTATAGGTTAAAAACCACCATCGGTACTTCGATTTCCTGGCAAATCTTGGCAGCGGAAGGGTCTATAATCTCCAGCCCCCGATCAAACAGCCGAGAGTAAGTCAGGGAAGAGAAGATCTCTGCATCGGGATCTCTCTCCGGATCAGAGGTATAAACTCCGTCCACTCGAGTGGCTTTCAAGATCAGATCCGCTTCGATCTCACCTGCCCTGAGAGCTGCGGCACTGTCCGTGGTAAACAGAGGATTGCCTGTGCCTCCAGCAAATATGACGAATTGGCCCTGGGACAGATGGGCTCGTGCCCGAGCGGGGTCTATAGGTTCACTGACCCGGTTACAGTGGAGAGCAGATTGCAGTTTGGTTTCATGGCCTGCGAGACGAAGATGCGACTGCAGAGCAAGGCCGTTGATAATGGTCCCCAACATGCCCGCAAGGTCTGCAGTGGTTCGGGGCAAAAGATTTTGACGGGCTCCCCGCAGAAGGTTCCCTCCACCTACCACCACTGCAATTTCCGCGCCCCCCACATCCTTGGCCAGAGCCAATTGGTCAACCAGGTAGTGAAGGGATTCTTTCTTCAGCGTCGAATTCTCTCCGCCAAATCCCTCTCCGCTTACTTTTATTACGACCCTAGAAGGCCTGGGTCGGGGTTGGGTTTTATTAGGATCTGAGTCGGAGTCAGATTGAATGGGAATAGCGGCTCCTCTGTTTACTCCTGATCGGAGCCGATCTCGAACCTGGCAAACCTTTTTATCTCGATAGTTTCGCTTACCTGGGCAGCAAGAGCACCAAGCATTTCTTCAATAGTTTCATCGTCCTCACTCTGCCCCACAAATTCCTGCTCCATAAGGCAGTTTTCTTCGTAATATTTGTCCAATTTGCCGTCCACGATCTGATCGATTATGTCCTTGGGTTTTCCTTCCTTCTCTGCCTGCTTGCGGTATATTTCACGCTCTTCTTCTACCACTTGCTCCGGGACGTGCTCCCGAGAAACGTATTTAGGTGCCGCAGCGGCAATGTGTCTAGCCACCTGAGTGGCAAACTCTCGAAACTCATCGCTGTTTGCGGTAAAGTCAGTCTGAGAATTGATTTCAACCAGGACACCGATTTTACCGTTGTGGTGAATATAGGACTCTACTCGACCTTCGCCTCCGGCCGGGCCGCCCTCGGACATCTCGAGACCTTCTTCCCTCAAAATTTGCCTGGCCTTTTTCATATCACCGTCGGCTTCCTGCAGGGCCCTTTTGCAATCCATAATCCCAATGCCCGTCTTTTGCCTGAGCTCCTTTACTTGATCGGTCGTAATTGCCATCCAAATACCCTCCTAAGAAAATATATAATGATGTAGGGTTAAGTACTATTCTGAGGAAGCGACTTCCGGCTTCTGTTCCTCTTCGGCTTCTTCCTTTTCTCCTTCTGCCTCCTCTGTCTCTACGGTTTCCTCGGTTTCCTCCACTTCGGCCTCTTCTTCCGCTTGCTCTTCTTCCTGCTGCTCGGCGGAGGCGGCCTGGTCGTATCCTTCCCTGCCCTCGATAATCGCATCGGCCAGCTTCGAAGTCAGAAGCTTGGTAGCCTTGATGGCATCATCATTACCAGGGATTGGGAAATCAACTACGTCTGGGTCGCAGTTTGTGTCAGTAATGGCAATGACCGGAATATCCAAAATGTTGGCTTCGTGTACAGCAATCTCCTCGACTTCCGGATCGATAACGTAAAGAATATCGGGCGGGGAAGTCATGTCTCTAATACCGTCATAGTTGCGTTCCATCTTGTTCATTTCTCTCCGAAGCTTGACTACTTCTTTGTTGGGCAACTGGTCGAAAGTGCCGTCTTCGGCCATTCGCTCCAGAGAAAGCATACGTTCTACGCTATCCCTGATGGTATCAAAATTTGTTAGAGTGCCACCAAGCCATCGGTGGTTCACGTAATGCGCACCACAACGCTGGGCTTCCGTGGCGATAATATTGCGGACCTGTCGCTTGGTTCCCACAAATAGTACTTCTCCCCCACGTCGGACCCGCTCGCGAACGAAATCGTAAGCATGTTCAAAGAGCTTCTGGGTCGACTCCAGATCGATTATGTGAACGCCCTTTCGCTCAGTAAAAATATACTGCTCCATCTTCGGATTCCAACGCTGGGTACGATGACCAAAATGCACACCCGTCTCAAGCAGTTCCTTCATTGTCAACAATTCCACATCGGTTCCCCCTTTGTTTCTAGCCGGGATACGCTAACATAATAGTGAAAAGCGTTCGGTGAACACCGAAAGCTGAATGATTATACCAGAACACTACGCGCCCGTTCAAGCCAAAGTTTTCTGGTAACAACCTCTGCCTTCGACCGAACGCCTAACCGCCACCGCCGGAGAACTAAACTGATCACACCCTGCAAACCTGTAAAAAGCAGAAAGTTCTCAGTTAAGCAGCTCTTCTATTCTGTCTTTGTCAAAGCCCACGATGGTTTCACCGTCCACTTCAATCACGGGCACACCCTGCTGCCCGGTCTTGTTGATCATCTCCATTGCCTTTTCACGATCCTCTGACACGTCATGATTGGTGAAATCAATCTCGTGATCGCGGAAATAGTCTTTTGCCGCTGAGCAATATGGACAAGCGGGCGTAGAGTAAATAACGACTTCATGGTCGTCGCTCATGAGAATTCACCTCCTGAGATCAAGGAAAATTTCTGGATTAAGTCCGACCCGCTGAAGGGTTTTCTGATTTAGATCGTAACAGTAACGGGTACCTTCTCGTTCTCGACCGACGATGTCCACCTCGGCCAACTTGGAAATGTGGTAAGAAATATCGGGCTGGGATAGTTCAAGCTGTTGAGCGATTTCTTTAGCACATATTCCTTCGTGATTTGTTACCAAGGAGAGAATTTTAAGCCTATTGGAGTTGCCCAAGGCTTTAAAGACCCGTTCTATTCTCGTCAGTTCTTCGGTCAAGTCCATAACCCTCACGCTCCAAAGTAATTATACCCCGTAATTTTAATATTTCAAACATTTAAATTTTTAAAAGTATTGAAGAAGGTAGGAGGTACAGCCCCCAATTTCAGATTCGCTTAATTCACCTCAATTACAATTGAATAGGTTGAGCTCCGGGGCTGGGAGTTCAAAAAACCAGCCAAAGAAGGAGTCAGTTACTCGCCTCAGCGAGAAAAGCCCGAAAATCGACTGCTCGAAGTTGATCCCCGGAAGCCATCAAAGGATTGACGTCTAATTCCTCTAACTGAGGAAAGTCCACCACCAGTTTGCTGAGCCGAACCAGAATGTCGGCCAACCGGTCCTGATCCACAGGCTTTCTCCCTCGAGCTCCGCAGAGTAGCGGATAAGCCTGAATGGACTCTATCATGTCCTTCGCTTCCTCTCGGCAGATTGGAGCAACGCGGAAAGCGACATCTTCCAGCACTTCTACGTAAATGCCACCCAAGCCGAACATCAACAGCGGGCCAAACTGGGGATCTTTCTTCATCCCTAGGATCAACTCCAAACCCTCAACCTGTTCTTGAAGGTAGGCTCCTTCGATCTCCGCTTCGGATTTGCCCTCGCGAATACCCTGCACCAGATCCCGATAAACACGGGACACCTCACCAGCCGAAATACCGGTCCTCACCCCTCCGATATCCGATTTATGCGATATCTGAGGAGAAGCGATTTTCATCACCAGAGGACCCTTCATCCGCCTAGCAGCATTCTGAGCCTCTTCTTCGGTGGAAACCAGGCGAGTTTCGGCGGTCGGAATCCCATATTTTTCCAGGATATTCATAGAATCCAACCCTAGAGCCCTGCGCCCACTATCTTCAAACCCCGTCACCAACTCCCTGGCCCCCTGCTGGTCAACCTCAATTTCCGAAGCTCCACGGGGGGACTGGCACAATTCCCGCAGTCTGCCATATTCCTTTAGAGCCCCGAGGGAACGAACTGCGCGGGCAGGATCAAAATAATTGGGGACTCCCGCTTCTTTGAGGTTCCGCTCCGCTTCTTTAGCCAGCCCTCCAGTCATCAAACAGGTGAGAATAGGTTTGGGTGAATCCTTTTTGGCATCCGCAATAACTCTCGTTAACTCGGGATAAGAAACTATTGCTGCAGGAGCTGAAAGGGCTAGAACCGCGTCGACATTGGAGTCATGTAATACCTGTCGCAGTGCTTTCTCAAATTTCGGTTCGCTGGTATCGCCTGTCATATCAATAGGGTTGCTTCTGTCGGCAAGAGGAGAAAGAATCTGGTCTAGCTCCTCGGAGGTCTCTGGGGTAAGTTCAGCCAGCTCGAACCCATAATCTCCCAGGGCATCGGTTGCCATAATTCCAGGTCCACCAGCGTTGCTGACGATCCCTACCTTATTACCTTGCGGCGGTTCTTGCGAGGCGAGTAATGTAGCATAATCAAACAATTCTTCCACGTCCCGGGCCCGGAGAACTCCGCTCTGTTTCAGAGCCGCATCGTAGGCCTGATCGGAGCCCGCCAGTGAACCCGTGTGGGAAGAAACCGCTTTTGCACCTTCTTCTGTCCGGCCGGATTTTACGATCACTACCGGCGTATGAGGAGTCACCCGACGGGCGACCTTCAGAAAATCTCTTCCCCTTTCAATTCCTTCCAGATAGCCGAATATCACCTCGGTTTCGGGATCTTGGGCCCAGGCCTCGAGGAAATCTACCTCGTCCAACACTGCCTTGTTGCCCAACGAGACAAAACCGTTAAATCCAAGGCCCGCCTGATTGGCCCAGTCCAGCACTGCAGCGCAAAAGGCCCCGCTCTGACTCATAAAAGAGAGAGGTCCTTTCAGGGCCATCTGATCGGCAAAAGTGGCGTTAAGAGAGGAACTGGTGGAAATAATGCCCATGGAGTTTGGCCCAACTACGTTAAGCTCGTATTCATCTGCAATTTGGGCCAGCTGGCTCTCCAGCTTTTCTCCCTCGCCCCCCACTTCCTTAAAACCGGCACTGATAACAATAACATTCTTCACGCCGGTGGTTGCCGCTTCCTCAACTACGCCCGGGACCAGTTTGGCAGGTACAGCAATTACGGCTAGATCAACGGCTTCTTCAATGTCGGAAATAGAATCGTAACATTCCAATCCTTCTATAGTGTCGGCATTTGGATTGACGGGATACACTGCACCATGAAAATCCTCGATCAAGTTGATCAGCACCTCGTGTCCAATCTGCCTCTTCTCCCTGCTGGCACCGATAACGGCTACCGAAGATGGATTGAACATTTTTTTCAATTCCATAATTACCCCCTGCAAAACTTATCAACACTGAGTGTAGCGTTTGAAGGATGTTTTTTAAACAGGCCTAAAGTTCTATCTGAGACTAAGGTAGAGGTTGTTGACAATGTAAACCCAGTTGCTTATCCTGATTTCCCGGAGGTAATTTATCAAATGGTCGATATACTGGATGAGATGGACCAGATCGAGGAGAAGTTTCAGGAACTGGAGCAGCTAATGGGCAACCCCGACGTAATCGACAGCCAGCGATATCAAAAAGTCTCACAAAATTACGCCAAACTCAAAAAGATCCTCAAACATGCGGGCAAGATAGAAGATCTTAATAACCAGATTCAAGAGGATAAATCGATGTTGGAAACCGAAGAAGATCCGGAAATGATAGAATTGATTGAACAGGAGCTGCAGGAAAACAAAGAGGCAATTGACAAACACCGTCAACAGATAGAGCAGCTCCTTTTGCCTTCGGATCCGTCGGAAGAGAAAAATGCTATTATCGAAATTCGGGCGGGCACCGGGGGCGACGAATCTGCCCTGTTTGCTGCAGATCTGCTGCGGCTGTATCAAAAATACGCGGAGAAAAGGGGCTGGGAGATCGAGCCTCTCGACTCTCAAACCACTTCTATCGGGGGCTTCAAACAAGTAACGGTAGCAGTGGAAGGAAAAGGGGTATTTGGTCAACTGAAATACGAAAGTGGCGTCCACAGAGTGCAAAGAGTGCCGGAAACGGAGTCCTCGGGTCGCATCCATACCTCCACGGCCACCGTGGCCGTCCTCCCTGAAGCTGAGGAAATTGAGGTGGAAATAGACCCCAATAACGTCAGGGTGGACACTTTCCGTTCCTCAGGACCGGGGGGCCAACATGCCAACGTCACGGAATCTGCAGTCAGATTGACCCACGAGCCCACGGGAATTGTAGTCTCTTGCCAGGACGAGAGTTCCCAGCACAAAAATAAAAAGAAAGCCTGGCGGGTACTGCGATCCCGGGTCAAAGAAAAGCTGGAAGAACAAAAGTCACAGAAGCGGGATAGCCAGAGGCGAGGACAAATCGGAAAGGCTCAGCGAAGCGAGAAGATCCGGACCTATAATTTCCCGCAAAACAGGGTTACAGACCACCGAATCTCTTACACAACCCACAATCTGGAAGGGATAATGGAAGGGGAAATCGACGAATTGATTGACAAACTAGCTCAGGCCGAGGAGGAAGAAAAGCTGGAAAACTTCGAAATCGACGAGCTTCTGAAAACTGCTAGCTAACCAACGGTAGATATCCCGTCGTTTAAAAACTACAGCCACGGCTTCGTTCCCTAAGCCCTTTACTCCGGGCACTCCTGCAGGTTGAAATAGCTACAACCAGTGGCTAGAATTGCTCTGCTTGGGTCTATAGCTCAGTTGGTTAGAGCGCGCGCCTGATAAGCGCGAGGTCCCTGGTTCGAATCCAGGTAGGCCCACCACCAACCTTACCCTTCTACCATCTCCGCTAGATCGGCCAGCGTAAAGGATTCTAGGGTCTGGGTTAATTTTTCATAGACCAACTGCCAGAAACGTTCCGTGGGACATCGCCCCTGAAGAGGACAATTTTGGTCGTAATCAGGGTTTAGGCAACTGACTGGCGCACAGCTATCTTCTTCCAGAATGTGGACGATCTCAGCAATCGGGATATCTCCTGCACCCTTCACCAGACCGTACCCACCTTCCCGACCTCGCCTGACTTTGACCAGCCCCGCGGACTTCAATTCGTTCATTATTTTTTCCAAAAAGGGCTGGGGAAGCTCGTATTTTTCGGAAACCTGAGTGGTAGAGAGATACCGCCTGTTGCCATTGTTGGCCAGCTCAACCATAGCTATTAACCCGTAACCGGTCTTCTTAGTTACGCGCACGACGAATGGATCCTAAAATAAACAGAAGTCAAATTTAACCCCCACCAAGAGGTGAAAATAAAGTCAATACCTGGTCCCCCTGGAGTTCGGTATCGAGTCCATCATAAGTGTTCACGTTTCGACCGTCAATGAAAGCGTTCAGATGGGAATGCAGAGAGCCGTCGTCCGCAAAAACTTCGTCTTCCAGAGAAGGATGGCGACTTACCAACTCCCGCAGAGCCTCGCGAACTGTAGACGGACTATCAAGTTCGACTATCTTTTGACCTACGGTTTCCTGCAGATTGGCAAAGAGTTTAATTTTGATCATTGCAACCCCTCGGCGCCCGAATTATAATCCACTTGCGACAGGTGCTCAACATATGCCAGAATTGCCAGAGGTAGAAACCGTAGTAAGGGGTCTACAGGACCCCCTAACCTCCCAGAGGATTGAAGAGGTTCAGGTCGACGATGAGCGTCTGCTGCGGAACGCTTCACCGGAGGAATTTAAATCCGAGGTAATCCATCAACCGATTTCAAAAGTGGAACGTTTAGGCAAGTACATTGTTTTTCACCTCACAGAAAACCTTCTTTTTGCAATCCACCTACGCATGACGGGGAGATTGCTCCTCTGCGGGAATGAGGATGCCAACACGGATTATCGTCGACTCCAGCTTGGCCTTACCCGCCACCAGTTAGTCATGGATGACATGCGCCGGTTTGGAACCCTTGATCTTCTGCACTCGGTGAACGAGGACCCGCTTGGTGGAATTGGATTAGAGCCTCTGGGTGAGTCCTACACCTGGGAACGATTCCGGAATCTCTTCCGTAATTCGGGCAGAGAAATTAAGAGACTATTGCTCGATCAAAGTGTTGTGGCTGGAATCGGCAATATTTACGCCAGCGAGATACTTCACCGAGCACAAGTATCCCCCTGGACCAGAGCCGAGGAACTGGAAGAGGATAAGCTGCAAGACTTGTATCAAGCTATCCCTAACACGCTCAGTGAAGCCATCCAGAAGGGTGGCAGCACCATCGACACCTTCAAAAACTCCCAGGGGACGAGTGGCGATTTTCAACTACAACTGAAGGTATACGATTCCGAGGATCAGCCTTGTCCCGAATGTGGAACTGCTATCCAAAAAGCAAAGCAAGGGGGTAGGAGTACCTTTTTCTGCCCCAGCTGTCAAGCTCGCGAGTTCAACAAAGGCCCTTAGCCCTGTATAGCCAACAATCCCCTTCCCTGTCACCAGAACCCTCGAGTCAAGAACCTCTCCCCAGAGGCAGAGCTTTCTCGGCAGGTTTTGGTCATGGCGGTTGAAGAAATCAGAGACAGAGAATAAACTAACTTACGATGAGAATAACGGGAAGTGGCGGGGTATTATGAATGAGATTTTGATCACCGACTGGCTGATCAAGGCGGTCAGCTGGCTGTTCGAATTGATCGCCTTTCTAATCGTGGCAAGAGCCTTCGCTTCCTGGTTCCTTCCTTTCAATAGGGGAAACCCGGTAATTGAATTCTTCTACAGAACAACGGAACCCATCCTGGCCCCGATACGAGAATTTCTGAGGAGCTATTTAAATTACACTTCGCCGATCGACTTTAGCCCCCTCATCGGAATCATTTTAGTCCTCACTATTAGGGCTTGTGTGATCCGCTTGATTACCTTTTTACTGCTGGCTCCCTAATCTTCCGCTGCTTTTCTTCTTCTTTTCCACTCCAGGAGCCTTTCCTTCATTTCTTCCTCCGTGCCGGCCTCAGAAGGGTAGTAGTAAGATCTACCTCGCAGGCCATCGGGCATACACTGAATATCAGCAATTTTGTTCGGTTCATTGTGGGCGTATTTGTAATCCTCGCCGTAACCTCGATCCTTCATCAGGTCGGTCGGGGCATTGCGCAGATCCAGAGGTACCGGCTCGTCCTTAACCTTCTCCACGTCCCTTTTGGCCGAACTGTAAGCGGAATAGATGGAATTGCTTTTGGGGGCCAGGGCAAGATAAACTACGGCCTGGGCCAGGGCCAGATCACATTCGGGCATTCCGATTAGCTCCACCGCCTCCTTGCTCGCCACTGTAATCTGCAGGGCTTGAGGGTCGGCAAGACCCACGTCCTCCGAGGCAACCCTGACCAGGCGGCGGGCAATGTATACGGGATCCTCGCCCGATTCGAGCATACGGGCCAACCAGTGAAGGGCTGCATCAGGGTCACTGTTCCGGATAGTTTTGTGGAGGGCGGAGATCAAATTGTAATGCTTATCCCCCGATTTGTCGTATTCCAGGGTTTTCTGCTGAACTGAGTTGGCAACCAGGCCTCGATTGATAACCCGGTCATCCTCCAAGAATCTCGCGGCCATTTCTAAGGTGTTTAATGCCCGACGAGCATCGCCGTCGGAGAGATCCACTATCAGGTTCTTGGCTCCGTCAGTAACCTCGATTGGTCCGAGCGGTTGTTGAGGGTGTTTTTCCACCCGTTCGATGACTTGTACGATTTCATCATCTGAGAGCTTTTCGAAGACGAACACCTGACAGCGGGAAAGTATGGCGGAGTTGACTTCGAAGGAAGGGTTTTCGGTGGTAGCTCCGATGAAGATAATGCTACCTTCCTCCAAAAAGGGGAGCAAGACGTCCTGCTGAGCTTTGTTAAAGCGATGAATTTCATCTATGAACAGTAGATCTCGATTTCCGGATAGAGAAAACTTGTTTTGGGATTTCTCCAGAACTTTACGGACCTTTTTGACCCCCGTCATGGCCGCGCTTAGGTGAACAAACTCCGCGTTGCTCCGAGAGGAGACGATATTTCCTACCGTGGTTTTACCCGTTCCAGGAGGACCCCAGAATATCAGGGAACGAACCTGGTCCTGGAGAATGAGACGACGCAAAGGTCCATTTTTCCCGAGAATATCCTCCTGACCCACGACTTCGTCCAGTTCTCGGGGGCGAATGCGCTCCGCAAGCGGGCGTTTGTCGCCTTCGTCTTGAGAAAATAAAGTACCCATAATTATCATTTAATTATAGCGTCAGCCAGCTATTCCTAAAACCCCGCTCCGATCCGTTCGCCGATTAAGCCGGAGGGTTGACAGTAAAAATGGAATTCCGTACCATCTTTCTAGTCTTGTTGGAACCCTTATCGAGAGCGGAGTCGGTTTTTTCCAGCTTTGCTTCACAGGTCCCTAGCTCAACCGGCAGAGCACTCGGCTCTTAACCGAGGGGTTTCGGGTTCAAGTCCCGAGGGACC
>JBKGZS010000009.1:0-38615 GCA_046543285.1 Candidatus Acetothermia bacterium
CAGAGAAAAGGGCAGGCTTTCGTCGTTTCCAGTAAAGTAGAGACGATCTCCCCACCCTTTCTGATACAACTGAGCGGCGTAATCAACTCGCTCGGTTCGACTCCAGCCTAAGGGATGAATCAGATCGGACTCCCGCAATTCCTGATTGACTACTAAAAATTGCCCGATACCCACCAGAATGGGGTGATAGAAAAGAACAACCAGTACAAAGAGGAAGACCAAAATGGCCAACAAGCGGTGTCTGCGAATAAAGTTTAGTAAAGCCATGGGAGAAGGGCTTCCGACCAAAGGGCACCGCAAATCGGGGGCGTCATCGGATAAAAAAAGTTCCCCGGAACCCCCGATTCGAGGAGTCACTCCGACGGATTTGCCTGGACATCTGCTCAGGGATATTCCAATTCAAACTTGTCCGCCAGGGCTTCTTCAACCAGCCGGGGGACAAAGTTGGAGATATCCCCGCCCAGCTGTTTGACCTCCTTCACTATGCTCGAACTGAGAAAGGAATATTCGCCGGCCGTCATGAAAAAGACAGACTCGATATCCGAATCAAGATCACGATTGGTTAACGCCATTTGAAATTCGTACTCGAAGTCGGAATTGGCTCGAAGGCCCCGAATAATTGCATCGCGATCGAGATCCTGAGCACACTCTATCAATAAGCCAGAGTATTTTATCACTCGAGTAACCTGGATTCCCTCTTCTTCCAGCACCTTCTCCGCCAGATCCCGGCGTTCGCGGGGAGAAAAGAGGGTCTCTTTGCGCGGATTTTCCACTATTCCAATGATTAGGTCATCAAAAAGCTTCTTGGATCGTTTTATGATGTCGATGTGACCGTAGGTAATGGGGTCGAAACTACCGGGATAAATCGCTTTGGGCATTGATTGGTACCTCCTCGAAAAATTTAACTGCATTCCTGGTCTTTCTACCACTGTAATTTAATGGAATGTGGTGGGCCCAGACAAGTGAAGGGGCCAAAATCGGGCTGGAGCGCCGCCGAGATAAGAAGGCGAAAAGCCCCCAACTTGCATCAATTCTCCTGGGAATGTAAACTACAGATGGTTACGCTCAAGAGATTTTAAAGTGTACGATTGCCATTCATTCCACTCACTCACTTTCGGCACCTGAACTGTCCGCGGAACGGGAGGGTAAAAATGGGTATTTTTAGTCGTTTTAAAAGGGTACTTAAGGCTAAACTGAGCAAAGGATTAAATCGTCTCGAGGATCCAGCCGAGCAGCTGGATTACGCTTACGAGGAATTGATGGGGGAGCGAAAAAAGATCGAAAAAGCGATACGTGACGTGACCGCCGACAAAAACATGATCGCCACGGCTTTAAACGAGCACCAGGAGGCAGCAGACGAGGCCCACAGCAAAGCCAAAAGGTACCGGAGAAAAGCACTGCAGCTGGAAGAGGAACTGGACGCGGATCACGCGGAAGATCTGGAAAAGGTTCACAAAAATATAGAGAAATACAACGAAGCTGCCAGAAACGCCATGAAAGAAAACCGGAAACACAGTCAAAAAGTCCAGGAACTACAACAGAAACTCGAGGACTCCGAGCAGTGGCTCAACTCCATCCGCGAGAAAAGACTGGACGTGAAATCCAAGCTAGAACAGGTGGAGATGGAAAAGGAACGACTAAAATCGGAATGGCGGATGGCTCAGGCAGAATCGAGGATAGAATCCACACTTTCCGGGTTGGGTAGTGACGTAAGTGATATCGATATGACCATTTCCCGAGCAAAAGAAAAGATCAAGCGGGAAAAAGCGCTGGCCTCAGCCACCAGAGAGCTTTCCGAAGAGGGAGTAACTGGGGCCCTGGAGACGGAAGGTAGCGAGGTTAGAGAGCTAGAAGGTACCGTGGAAGGCCTTCCCGAAGAGAACTTTCAGAAACTCGACCAAGAAATCCGTTCGGAGCGGACGAGAGGCCCTTATCTTCTGGTGGGAATCACCGGAGGCGGAACCTGGGCCCTTCCAGAACCGGAAGGTGAAGAGTTGCGAAAAGAGATAGACAGGGTCGATGACCGGATAGTGGAACTCAACCAAGAAGGAAGCCTGGACGAGAAAAAGTTCAACGAACAGTACTCCTCGATATTTGCAAAAGTTCGGGAAGAGGGATTGCTGGTAGGCCGGGATTTGAATCTCGAGGAAGTATCAGAAAACGAGGAGGTAATTCCCGAACCGGAAATCAAGCTTCCTCCTGAAGATCTCGAATTCGAGGAAGCCACCAAAATGCTTGAAGGAGAAGACCTGCTATCTCAGTGGGGCGAAGAGGAAAGCTCCGGGTGAGCCGGCAGATCCTGAAAAGCAGGCAATGTTGAAAGTACAAAAGCTTGATGTTAGAATTCAGTTCAAGTTTCCAAGAGAGTTCGCCTTTCCAATTTGAAAGCAAGAAGGGGGTTTACTTAAATGGCGGAAGTCAAGCTAAAAAACCTCACTAAGAAATTCGGCGATCTGGTTGCCGTTGACGATGTAGATTTGACCATTGAAGACTCCGAATTTATAGTGCTGGTCGGCCCTTCGGGCTGTGGAAAAACTACCACCCTCCGTTGTGTAGCAGGTCTGGAAGAACCAACCGCAGGCGAAATATTCATCGGCGACCAGATGGTCAACGGAATCCCCCCCAAGGACCGAGATATTGCCATGGTTTTTCAGAATTACGCCCTTTACCCCCATATGGACGTCTACAATAATATAGCCTTCGGATTGAAATTGCGGAAACTTCCCCAAGATGAGATAGATGACCGCGTTAACGACACTGCTAACCTGCTGGGGATTCACGACAAACTAAAATCCAAGCCCAAAGAACTATCGGGGGGACAAAGACAGAGGGTAGCGGTAGGTCGAGCCATCGCGCGGAATCCCAAGGTGTTCCTCTTCGACGAACCTTTGTCCAATTTGGACGCCAAATTGAGGGTGCAGATGAGGGCAGAACTTCAAGAACTTCATCAGGACCTCAAGACCACCTCTATGTACGTAACTCACGATCAGACGGAAGCCATGACTCTGGGAAACAGAGTAGCGGTAATTGAAGATGGCTTGATCCAGCAGTACGACCACCCTCAGGTTATCTACGATCAACCTTCCAACAAATTTGTGGCAGGTTTCATCGGTAGCCCTTCCATGAACTTCCTCGAGGCCAGGCTAATCCGGGAGGACGGTCAATTCTACGTCGACGGCGGATCTTTCAAGTTGATCCTGCCTCAGGATTTCTCTACAGAGGTCGAAAACTACGTTGGCGAGAACGTGACCTTTGGCATCAGACCTGAAAACCTCAAAGCCGAAGACGTGGTTTCTGAAAAAGACCCCGACAAAGCCCTGGATGTAGACGTCAGGGTCACGGAACCTCTCGGCGACGAAATAGTCGTCTACGCCGATTCCGGCGATCAGGAAATTGTTGCCCAACTCGACCCCAGGACTGATATTTCGCCAGGTGAGACCACTACTTACTACACGGAGATGGAATATACCCATCTTTTCGACAAGACGACGGGTGAGGCAATCGTTTAGGCAGCAACTTGTCAGTTGGGCCGCCCGAAAGCACCAGCTTAAAGGACAGAGGCAGGGAAGTTCCGTTCTCCAAACCAGAACAGAAAGGTGAACATCTCCCCGCATCTCGGCCTGAGTCACTGGTTTACCGTCAGGGGTCCCGAAGATGAGGAAACTGCTGGCCAAGATTCGCAATGTCATGCTGGACGGTTTAATCGTCGTTCTTCCCATAGGGCTAACCGGTTACCTTATCTGGTTGGCCTATCAGTTAATTGAAAACTATTTAGGCCCCACTTCCCCGACCGGGAAGCAGTTGAGTAATTCTCTGCAGGCCCTGTTCGGAATAAAATGGATTCCCGGACTAACCATAATTTATACGGCCTTGGCCATTTTCCTCCTAGGTGGTCTCTCCCGGGTTTACTTCGGCCGCCTTATCCAGCGCTATCTGGACAAATTTCTGAACGCTTTGCCTCTGGTGAAAAAGATTTATCCGCCTGCCAAACAGATAGTGGAGGGGGTGCTGGGAAGGGAGGGCTATTCCTCTTTCAAAGAACCAGTTTTGATTCAATACCCCCGTAAGGGAATATACACCATAGGTTTTCTTACCAATCGGATGGAAGACGAGTGCACCGTGTACGTGTTCACCGCTCCCGACCCCTTCACCGGCAAGCTCCTGATCCTCCCCCAGGAAGACCTGACTCCCCTAAACTTGAGAGTAGAGGAAGCTTTGAGAATGGTGATTTCTCTGGGAATTTCCACTCCGAGTCTGGAAAATCTGACCTCGGAATACCGCAATTGATCACAGGGGCTAGATCACTGGAGAATACATGATACCGATACGAGACAGCAGGCCGAGTTACGTTTTCCCCTGGGTCACGCTGGCCATCATTTCGCTCAACGTCCTGGTTTTCCTCTATCAGTTGGCATTGGGCTGGGGGATAATAACTCATCACGCAGAGAGGATCAGCCTTCAACCCTGGCAGGAAAACGGGGTTCGGTTCGGCGACTACCAGGAGAGAAGCATGTCCAGGATTACTGAAACCACATCCCTCTCACCTTCTGAGGCCTTCATCTTCAAGTACGGAGTGGTGCCAGGAGAGGTTTCTAGATTCCAAGATTTTCCGCCACAGATACCGATACCTATATATTTAACCATACTGACTTCCACTTTCCTTCACGGGGGCTTTTTGCACCTGGGGGGCAATATGCTATTTTTGTGGATTTTTGGGGATAACGTGGAGGAAGCCCTGGGACACTTAAAGTTTCTCGTGTTTTATTTTGGCTCGGCCCTAGGGGCTGCCTTTCTTCAAATCATTGCCAATCCCACAAGTGGAACGCCGATGATTGGGGCTTCTGGCGCCATCGCAGGCGTTTTGGCCGCCTACTTTTTGCTCTTTCCGAGCTCTCGGATCCTTACCCTTGTTCCCATTTTCTTCTTCTTTACCTTCGTGCAAATACCGGCCGTAATAATGTTGGGGTTCTGGTTTTTGTTCCAGCTGCTCAGGGCTCCTGCTGGTACTGCCGGGGGAGTAGCCGTACTGGCCCATATTGGAGGATTTTTGACTGGAGCACTGTTGACTCCTTACCTCAAGCGTCGCGAGGTTCCGTTGAAACTTCGCAGATGGTTTCAGTAATTAATCAGTGGCCGGCGACACTTCTGAGATCCGGACATCCTCGCCCTTAGGCTGCCTGTACCCTCCTTCGCGTTCCTGCATTGCAGTTATCAGCTTCCGATAGGTGGAATGGGAACTCAAAGTGGCAGAGTTACCCAACATGATCAACTTTCTTCGGGCTCGGGTCAGGGAGACGTTCAACCTCCGGAGATCTGAAAGGAAGCCGATTTCCCCGCGGGGATTGTCCCTGACGAAGGAGAGCAAAATTGTCTCTTTTTCCCGCCCCTGAAAACCGTCCACAGTGTGGATTTCCAGATCCTCCTCCTCACGGCAAGCGTTCAGTAAACTGACCTGGTCGTCGTAGGGAGAAATGACACCTATCTGTTCCGGTCCAAGGCCTCCCAACAGAGAATTCAGCAGTCGATCGATCAACTGGGCCTCGCCCCTGTTTTCCCTGGAAAAAGAACCGGGACGCTGGCGCTCGGAAAAAGGAAGTTGGTCAGTATCCAGAAAGACGGCCGGGACGTCGGGGCACAGGGCCTTCTGGACCCAGTCGGGCTCGTCCTCTGGAACCTGAAACCCGAGATCAGACAATTTATGAGTCCGGACTTCGTCGGCTGCCCGGAGCCGACCCTCGTAAAAGCGATTGCTGGGAAAGTTCATTATCTCTTCGTTCATCCTGTACTGGGTTCGCAACATAGTAGTAAGCATCTCGTCACCCTCTTCGACCAGGCGCTCGAAGAGGGTGAACTGCAATCCCTCCTCTGCTTTTCGATTTAATATCGTCGGAGGTAATTGCCGATGATCCCCGGCAAACATAGCTCGATTTGCCTTGTGGAGGGGAATTAGGCACGACGGCTCTGTCGCCTGTGTAGCCTCGTCGATCACTACTGCGTCAAAGGGCCATCCTTCCAGAAGTTCTGAGCCCGCGCTGGAATTAGTGGTACAGACCACGTCAACACTTTTTAGTACCGATTCTATGGCTCGCCCTTCCAGCTGGTCACTTTTTTGAAATAGTTCGTCGATTTCCTCCTGTAGCCTTAACCATTCAGCCATAGACTGAATTTTACGAGGGGACAATCCTCGGGCCCCGGTTCCCTTTCGTGCCAGCTGTAGGATCTGACCATCGCTCAACCCCCTGCGGTATCTACCTGACGGGAACTGGTAACTATCTTGAAGATCTTTGAGCTCAAAAGCCCGGTCCCGGAGCCGGCGCGACTCTTGATAATCGTCCTCTTCCTGGACCAGATAATCCAAGCTGTTCTCGCGCAGAGCGGGAGTAATTCGAGCTGGATGCCCCACCCTTACCACTTTTAACCGGTCAGCCTCTGCCAGGGATTCCACCAGATTATCGACAGCTACATTGGAGGGTGCAGTGGCGAGGATTTTTTGATTCCGGCCGGCCAGGGTGCGGATTAGCTCGATCAACGTAGTAGTCTTCCCGGTCCCGGGTGGGCCGTGAATACAGTGGAAAGCATCACAACCCAGACCCAGCTCGACGGCCTCTTGTTGGGAAGGGTCGAGGTCGGAATTAAAAAAGGAGGTAGAAACTCGCCGGGAAGAGCGGACTTCATGGGGATTAAGTAGTTTGCGAACGAAATTTTTTTCAGAATGAAAAGGTAAGTTCTCCAGGGCTTCAAGCATCCGTTGGTAGGTGATATCGTTTACGTAAAGGTCGATCCTCAGATCGCGATCATAGACGATGTCAGAGGGAGAACCCTCAAAAGCAACTGTCAAAGAATAGCCTGTCTGCTGAGCGACGGTGCCTGTGGGATTGTCGTCACGAAGAGGCTGGTTTTTGGAAATCATTACCAGGTCGCCAACTGAGATCTCGTTTTCGGCCAGCTCTTTCTCTGTTGCAGAGCGGGTGAATTTAATCATCGTCTTGCCTCCTAGATCCCGCCCCTCTTCGTTTCCCTTCATCTCTAGGAGAGCTCGACCTTTGTCTTGACGCTCGTAACCGGTAAGATTTCTAATTTCTTTCTCGTGTTTTTCCATCTCCTCCCGGCGTTCGAGCTGGACCAGGTCTCGAAAGCGATCGATATAATCGGATAGCTCCCTGTATTCATCGGGGAGCCAGGTACTCACTTGAACCTCGGAGTTACCCACGCGGGGCAAGTTATTCGGGGGCAAACCATTCACGTCCTTCTCTATCTCTACCCGAGCCATATTTTCCCCGCTCCACCCCTCAATCCGGATGTCGCCAATAGACTCAGCATTCAGATCGGTTTCATTGATCAGGGTTCCCATAACGTCGCCGGGACCCGCTTGAAGATGAAGCCCTTTGATTAACAGATAATACATCGTTACCTCTAAAAGTTACTGGTATGGATCGTGTAGACATCTAACGGGCAGCCCCACTTATAGGTGTATAGGGAGGGAATTTCTCGAGGGCTTCCGGAATCCTGCCTGTTGATTCGACACGTCAGCCAAGCTATAATCTTACAGTTGCCAGGGTGGCGGAATTGGCAGACGCGCGGGACTCAAAATCCCGTGGCCCGTTTGGGCCGTGCGGGTTCGACTCCCGCCCTTGGCACCAGATAATTCAAGCTCCTGTCTATCTTCTCCCTCTCCCTGTCAAATGGCCTTTTTTACTTTTCCGCTCTTCAAACACCTGGTACAGACAGTTATTTTAACTTTTTTCCCGTCCTGCCATGCTCGGACCTGCTGTAAATTGGGCTTTCTTTTGGTGTTGGTTCGTCTATTTGAATCGGAAACTTGCTTGCCAAAACTCGTCCCTTTGCCACAAATTTCGCACCTGTTTGCCATAGTTTACCTCCTCAAAGATCAACTGCTCTGTTCGAATTCCTTCTCTGCCACCGGCCGTTGAGCATACAACGGTTCCACTGTATTTACTTCATCTTCAAAATCATCAGTCAGAGCCAGAAGAGCTATCTGCGCTGCGGAGGGATAATTCAGCCTCCCGGACGCCAGTCGTGCGCCTTCGCTCCCGGCAATCGCCCTTTCGTGTTCCAGCACTCCGTCCCCCAGATAAAAGACCGGATAATCCAAATCTTTACAAATCTGCTGAACCTCAAGGACCATCTCTTCGACGGGTCGGGATTTCTCTTCTACCAGCTGCTTTCCGGCGGCAAATACGGCGTAATAGACGAGATTCCTGCGATCGGCAATGACTGTGCAGACTGGTCCAGGATAGTGTCGTACCCTCGAATAATAGGCCCGGGTCAGAGGTATTCCCCGCAAGGGGATCTCCAATGCATGACAGAGCCCCTTGGCAACGCTTAACCCTATGCGCAGTCCTGTAAAGGAGCCCGGTCCGGTGGAGGCCGTCACCTGATTTAAATCCCCGCGTTCGGTATCGGCTTCTGTGAGCACGGTATTGATTGCGGGTATTAGGCGTTCCGACTGACTCATCTCGGCCAAGAAACTATGCTCGCCGATTATCCGTTCACCTTCCAGCAGAGCAACGGACCCGATCCGCGTAGCGCTGTCTATTCCCAGACTAGTTTTAACCGGATTTTTCATATCGGCAGAACAATCCCCCTCTATCGGTTCGAAATCAACATTACAATGCTAAGACAATGCCCTGTCAGCTGCAACGGAATCGGGTTGAGCAAGGCTTCCTGGCATTAAAAAGTATAATTAGGGCCGCTGCCCAGAGAAGTTTACAGTTGATCACTGGCTACTGGACTTGAATTTCACGGCGGTTCCATAGGCCAGGATTTCAGCCGCACCGCCCATAGTTTGAGAAGTGGTAAAGCGAATCTCAACCACCCCATCCGCATCAAGGGACTCGGCATCCGCCAGCATGCGCTCAATCGCTTCGTTTCGGGCATCCGTGAGCATAGTCGTGTAGTCTTTGATTTCCCCACCGATAATGTTTCTAATACCCGCCACAATGTCCCGGCCAATTCCCCGGGCTCGAATTGTATTGCCGCGAACCAATCCCAGCGTTTCTTCAATCTCCCGGCCCTCTACGCAACCGGTGGTGGACAGTATCATAATAAGTAACCTCCTTTGTAGAAGGGGAAACAATTTCGAAAATGACTGCCCCAATTATGGAGCCAATTGGCGGCTAGATCAAGCAGTTGGTTAATCGAGGAGTAGGGAGGAAAATGAGGGCAGGATCACATATCTGCCTGATGCCAGAGGACATGAGGAGCACAGGATATCTAGTTCACGGTTCAAAACTTTCAACCACAAATGTTCCAGAGCTTCGGCAAAACCGGAATGAAGGGCAAACAGGTCGGGTTGTCGGGCTTGATCCGCCTATTCGGTTCGGGGTTCAAAGCAACAAATAATAGGCTGTCCGGAGACAGAAGTGGAGCGGGGTGATAGACACGGACCTGAAAACATGCGGACTTGACCGGTGGGTTTAGATAGAAAGATTTGATTCATTCGAGAGACCAAGACAGCGGCGGTCACAAGTTTGCTCTAAAGTTTAACGGTAACAGCAAGGGGGAAAGTGAATAAACTCACTTGCTCGCGCTTTTACGGTTTTGGCAATTTCACGTGACGGGCCTCCTGCAAACCGTACCGTCTCTTGATTTGTCGCTGACCTCGGACTGCGGGCATCGGACAAGTCCAAGAAGAAGCTAGCAGGGTGGAGGTTTTAATTTTAAGCTTAGAGATTTGAACTCCCTAAACCCCGCCCCACCGGAAGGGTCCCTCCGGACCAGGCTATTGAAAAAGGAAATACCGTGTGCTATGATCTATTAGTCACATAAGAATTGAAGAAAAGAGGTGCTTACTAGTGGAAATAACTAGAGTCGAAATCAGGCCGATGAAGGACGAGGGAAACTTAAAGGCATTTTGTTCTGTTGTCTTTGACGACGTCTTCATCGTTCATTCCGTCAAGGTAATCGAGGGTCGTGACGGATTGTTCGTCGCGATGCCCAGCAGGGAAGTAGGAGATGGAGAATACCGAGACACAGCCCATCCCATCAACAATGACTTCAGGTTGTTGCTCGAGGAAAAGGTTCTCAACAAATACCATGAGCACGAGGACGTTCAACCTTCCGAATCTGAAGAGGAAGAGGAGATCGAGGAGACTGAAGGCGAGGAAGATCTGGAAGCCCCAGAAGAAGAAATGGAAGACCCATTGAAAACGGAAGACATGTCCTTTACTGAGGATCTGTAGGTAAAAGCACCCCTCAAATTTTAAAAATTCCGAGTATTAAATCAGATTAGGGCGCTGATTAGGGCGTAGCCAAGGGGTAAGGCACAGGGTTTTGGTCCCTGGACCGGTGGTTCGAATCCACCCGCCCTAGCCAGACAACCTGCCATATTGCTGGTTGCAGGAATGGGCAGCCTGTTTATCTCTTTTCGGCATATCCACAATTGTCGCAATACTTCCGTGTATCTGCTTCACCTGCTTCGTAGCGAGCGGAGCGGACACCGGAAACCAGGCGGTATCCGCACTCAGGGCAACGGTTGGCAATCTCCCGCCACAGCAAAAAAATCATCAGACCAAACCCCAAGAACGATCCCCCTACGATACCAAAAAACCCCCAATCGAAGGGGTCGCGGTCTTCTTCTCCCTCCTCCTGTTGTTCCAAGTTTGTTACCACTGCATGATGGATTTTGGTCACGGAGTTGAAGATCACAGCAGTCGGATCTCCGTTTTCGGCTTTTTCAACCAGCAGCTGCTCGTACTGTTGTGGCTCTCCGGTTTTGCGGAGAACTGAACGAAGTTCCGAAGAAAGCTGGAAGTGCAAAGCCCAGTGACCCTCCTCTCGTACAAGCACCAGAAATAGGTCGATCTTATTTTCTTCGATCTCCCATTCGGAGCGAACGCGGTCCACATAACGAGAGGAAGTGGAAAAGGGGTTGCGCCTGGAGGCCAGAATACGTACATCGATCCCTTCATCGTTCAGCTCACGAAGGGGCTCCTCCAGCCGTTTCCTATCATTTCCATTTAACACAGCCCCGTAGTCACTGATAGAGCCTATGGGCTTGGGCAGAGATTCGGCTAATATACAGTGGGAAGGAGAGATGAACAATAGGAGGGCCGGTAACAGCAAAATCGCAAGGGAGCGGGTTAGACTAACTCCCCGAATCTCATCTAATGTATAGAAGACGTGAGCAGTTATCACAGGTCGCTAGCTCTTTCCCATCACGAGTTTTCTTGATGGTGTTCTTGCTTACTTGCATTTTACAACCCTGACAAACCCCTTTTTTTATTTGAGCGACCGGTTTATCGTAGTCGTTTTTGAGTCTCTGATAGTGCTGAAGCAGTCTTTGGGGTAGCGCTTCGATTATTTCATCTCGGCGCTTTTCTGCTTCCTCTATTTCCGACTGGATATTTTCCTGTTCTTCCTTCAACTCATCGATCGCAGCCCGCTTTTTGGAAACGTATTGCTCGAGCTCGCGCTCCCTCTGTTCAGCTTCATCTTCCCTGCGATCAATTTGCATCATCAAGGAAATTGCGTCCTCCTCGAGGTCCTCCATTCTGGAAGTTGAATGTTCTATTTTCTCCTCCAGAGCCTCCATTTCCTTGAAGCTCATTATACCTTCGTCCAGCTTGTCCTTGTACTCCCGGATTTTGTAATCCAGATCGTCGACCTCGTTGTTCTTTCGACGGCTTTCCTTCTTCAATTCCTCCAGTTCGTCTTCCCGCTGCTGTAACTCTTGCTGCCGCTGCTGTATTTCCTCATGATGATTGGACTCCCGCCGTTGAACCCTCTGGAGGTGAACCTTTAAATCGCGCAACTGCTCATCTACGCGCTGCAGTTTCAATAGACGTCGAACTCCGTCGTTCACGGACTATTCTCCTCCATTAGTTCAACACTTAAATCCCGAGGGGAAAATTCCTCGCGCAGCAAATCACGGAGCTGGACTTTGAAGAGTTTTTCAGTGTGATAGTGGCCGGCTTCGATTAACGATAAGCCTTGGTCATGCCCTTCAATCCGATGATGGTGATCGACTTCTCCAACTATCAACAAATCGCAACCGGCTTTCAAAGCCGGCTCTAGGCAGACCCCCCCGGCACCGGGACAGACAGCAACCTTCTGAACGGGACTATCCCTATCACCAGTCACCCGGAGATGTTCAAGAGGACCCTGGAGAGTACTTGCACAATAATCAGCAGCTTCAATCAGGGTCCTTTCCTGCTCCCAGCAACCAAATCTACCCAAACCAGCCCTTCGGTCAGCTTTCTCAGTCCGATAGACGTCATAAGCCATTTCTTCGTAAGGGTGCACTTCCCGGACTCCTTCCAACAATTCACCCACTTGCTCCCGGGGAACCAACAATTCCAGACGCAGCTCTTTGACTTCCTTAAGCTCACCGATCTGGCCGGCGTGAGGATTCGCTCCCTCAAGAGGTCGAAAAGTACTCGTTCCAGCACAGCGAAAACTACAATCGGCGTAATGCTCCAAACGATTGTCAACTAACTCAAAGGCCCGCCCCAGAACCTCTCGCTCGGAGTCGCTAGGTAGAAAAATTACCACCTTGCGATACTTCGCTTCCGAGGCCGGCAGAAGTGTGATGGAATTTTTTAATCCTAGCTCTTCGGCCAACCGATGGGAAAGGCCTCTACGGGCGCGATCAAAATTTGTATGAAGGGCCAACAAGCCCATATCATTGCAGAGTAGAAGTTTGAGCTTCTGGCCTTTGGTGCTGCTACGGTCAACTTGTTCCAGCGGATCAAAAAGAAGCGGATGGTGGCTTATGATTAAATCAGCTTCGACTTCGATTCCTCGGTTTAGCGCTTCGTAGCTGTGGTCAAGTGTCAAAAAGACCCGCTTGATTTCGTCGCCGGTAGGGCTAATTTGCAAACCCGAATTGTCCCAATCGTGGCTCAGGTATGGCGGTGCAATCCGGTGGAGATACTCGACCAAGCGAGTAAACGCGACCAGCAGAATCACCCCATTGTGAGAATATAATCCGAGAAAGGTAAAATATCAACGGGTGGTGGCTCGTAACTCAAGTTCGAAAGAGAAAGCAAGGGACTGGGGATAACTCGTCTGCGAAAGCTATTAGCGGCCCAAAAGCAGTTGAAAGCTAGGTTTTTAGAGCTAAGCTTAAGTTTAAGATTAATGGAATACGGTAGCCGGCAACAGAACAAGCAGAGGTGAGAAAGATGATTGACCGATGCTCCACAGGACAACAGAATCTGTTCATCAGACACGAAGACAACCCCATATTAACCTCGGAAGATTGGCCCTACCCTGCACATACCGTGTTTAACCCCGGCGCAATAAAATATCAGGGAAAAACCCTTTTGCTTTGCAGGGTGGAGGACTTGAGAGGGTTCTCCCACCTTACCGTAGCCCGGAGCGAGAACGGGGACTCGGATTGGAAGGTGGACCAAGAACCTACTCTGCACCGTTCCGAAGATTACCACGAAGAACAATGGGGACTAGAAGACCCCCGGGTGATCTGGCTGGAAGACCAGGAGCAATATTCGGTAGCCTATACCTCGTTTTCACCAGGAGGACCACAGGTATCGCTGGCAATGACAGATGATTTCCGAAATTTCGACCGGACAGGTGCTCTACTACCACCCGAAGACAAAGATGCTTGTCTCTTTCCCCGCAAGATAGATGGCCGCTACATTCTAATCCACCGGCCGATCGTCCGAGGGGAGCCCCATATCTGGATTTCCCACTCTCCAGATCTGCGGCACTGGGGAGATCACGAAATCCTACTCCATCGTCGTGGAGGTTGGTGGGACAGTGACCGAGTCGGTCTAGGACCTCCCCCCATCGAAACGAGCGAAGGATGGGTAATCATTTATCACGGAGTAAGATCAACGGCTTCCGGTAAACTCTATCGGGTCGGGTTGGCCCTGCTGGATCTGGAGCAGCCGTGGAAAGTATTGCGGCGAACTGAACAATGGGTGTTCGGGCCGCTAGAGCCGTACGAGTTTATGGGCGACGTCCCGGGAGTCGTTTTTCCCACTGGAACAATCTACGACCGAGATACCGGGCAGTTGCAAATGTATTATGGGGCGGCGGATACCACGATCTGTCTGGCCACCGCCCGAATGAACGACATTCTCGACTTCCTTTCCTGTTGCCCTGAACCTTAGATGAGGAGTTTGAGTTTGTTGCTGGTGTTGAAGTTTTGATAACAGGAATCGAAACCAAAAGAATACCGTCTATCTTTATGTAATATAAACAATTATGGAATTCGTGGACAGTTGACTGCGAGAACTCGCTGGACAAAGGTAGGAGGACTTTATGGAGACCAAATTTCTGAAGAACACGCCAATATCTTTTTTGGGTACTTATCCCCCTCGAGCCTGTGGTATCGGGACATTTACTCATGATCTGGCCAGTGCCATGGCCGATCTTTACGGGGAAGACCTCTCAGGGAGCGAAAAGATCCAGATTGCGGCCTTGAACGACAAACCCGAAGGCTACGCTTATGGCCCGGAAGTGGCCTTCGAGATAAGGGCCCAGAACCAGTTGGATTACCGCAAAGCCGCGAAGTTTTTAAATCTATCTCAAACCAGAGCGGTCAGCATCCAACACGAGTACGGAATCTACGGCGGCGAAGACGGTAATTACCTAATCCCTTTTTTACACAGGATCAGAAAACCGGTGGTCACCACCCTCCATACCGTAGTCAAGGAGCCCACCAAGGGTCAATTGAAGGTTCTACAGGAGGTCTGCCAGCATTCTACCAGGGTAGCAGTCCTGGCCAACAAAGCGATTAGCCTGCTGAACGAGATCTACGGGGTGCAAAAAGACAAGATAGAAGTCATCCATCATGGCACCCCTGACGTGCCCTTTCTCGACACATCCTATTACAAAGAAGACTTTCAAATCGAGGGGCGTCCCGTAATCCTCACTTTCGGTCTACTCGGCCCCAACAAAGGCCTGGAAATTGCTATCGAGGCCATGGAGCAGGTTGCAGAAGAATTTCCGGAGGCCCTCTACATAATTCTGGGGGCGACTCACCCTCAATTAAAGCAAGAGCAGGGAGAGCGGTATCGGCTTTCGCTCGAGAACATGGTTGCTGAGAAGGGCCTCGAATACAACGTTGCCTTCCACGACCGCTTCGTACCCCTTGAAGAATTGATCAAATACATGGTGAGCGCAGATATCTATTTGACTCCTTATCTTTCCCGGGAACAGATCTCTTCCGGTACCTTGGCTTACGCAATTGCAACAGGTAAAGCAATAGTCTCTACGCCTTACTGGTACGCTGAGGAAATGCTAGCCGACGGTCGAGGAGAACTGGTTCCTTTTGAAGATCCTCGTGCCACTGCCGAAACCATCTGCGAGCTTCTCCGGGACGAGCCAAAGAGACAGCGCATGCGGAAAAACGCTTACAAGTTCGGGCGGGAGATGGTCTGGAGAGAAGTCGCTTCTTCCTACGCAAAGACCTTCGAGGAAGTCAATCAACAGGCTGAAGAGCGGCCCAGTTTCCCGGTCAATTTAGAACGGAAAACCGAGACGAAAATTCCCGATTTGCCGGAGGTAAATCTCCAACACCTGCACACCTTGACCGACGACACCGGCTTGTTCCAGCATTCCACCTTTACAGTACCCAACAGATATCACGGTTACACGACCGACGACAACGCCAGGGCCGCAATTGCAGCCCTTCAAAACTGGGAAGTCTTCAAAAACAAATCTATTCTGCCTCTGCTAAAGACCTACCTTTCCTTCCTCGGTTATGCCTTTGATCGTCGAAAGACTTGCGTGCGCAACTTTCTCAACTACGACCGCACCTGGCAGCAAGAAAAGCCTCCGGAGGACAGCCACGGGAGATTCCTCTGGGCCACAGGGCGTACGGTTTCCGCAGGCGTCGACGACGGTTTATCGGACTACGCCACCCGACTGTTTCATCAGTCATTCGAAGTATCGACGTCCTTTTCCTCCCCGCGTGCCTGGGCCTTCGCCATTCTTGGCGGTGCAAGCTACCTGGAAAAGTTCGACGGCGATCGAAATGTCCGATTAAATTGTAAGACTTTAGGCGACAAACTGCTTAATCTTTTCAAGCAAAACGCCGGAGAAAATTGGCCCTGGGGAGAAGACGTGGTCAGCTATGAGAACGCCAGGCTGCCTCAGGCCTTACTGGTCCTCGGTCGTTTGCTGGACTGGGAGGAAGCGTCCGAGTGGGGGCAAAGAGCCCTGGACTGGTTACTGGAGATTCAGACTGAGGAATCGGAGGGTCATCTTACCCTGATCGGTAGCGAAGGCTGGCTGACTCGCGACGGAAAACGAGCTAAGTTCGATCAACAGCCCGTAGAGGCCGCCGCCCTGGTAGACGCTTGCTACGAAGCATACAAATTGACCGATCAGGATCGCTACCTGCAGAACGTGGACAGGGGCTTCAACTGGTTTCTCGGCCAAAACGACCTTGGCGTTCCCCTATACAATTTTAGTACCGGGGGATGTAAGGACGGGCTGCACTCTTCGCGGTTGAATCAAAACGAAGGAGGAGAATCCCTTGTATCCTGGCTAAACTCCCTCCACAAGATGTACAAAATCGTAGGGGAGCTGGAGAGGGAAGAGGACTAGCGATCCAACCGGTATTAAGGAGGGCTCATGGAACCGAAGTTAATCCTGGCGCTTTCCGTTTACGCCATCTGTTTTTTCGGCTATCACTGGATCTACGTTAACGTTACGTCCAGGTTTCCGGTGAGGACGAAAAAAGGGCGTATCAATCGTTGCATGGCGTCCGGGCTCAACTCAGCGATCGAGAATAACAATCACCTGTTGGTAATCCATCAGATTCGGAACAATCTCATGGCCATCACCTTTCTGGCAACCACAAGCGTCCTCTTTATGGGCTTTATCGTGAACTTCGGCGATCTAGGGGAACAGATGAGCAAATTCCCTGATGTCCTGAAAAGCAGCAAATTTGGAGCCTGGATTATCTTATTTACGCTTGGCTACTCGTTCTTAAACCTCTTGCTCGCTCTGCGCCACTTCAGCCACCTATCCGTACTGGTTCAAAGTTCACCAGAAAAGCTGGAAGCCGTCGAAGGCAAATCGGCCCCGATTTACCTGGAAAAGCTTGTCCTATCTGGCAGTTTGCGGTACATGATAGGGCGACGAGGGTTCTTGTATGGAATTGCCGCCATTTCCTGGTACATCGGAATTTGGCCTTTTATCGCGTTAGTTTTGCTGCTTACCATTATCCTATCCTATCAACACGATCTACCGTGATCGAATAGTTCACATGTCGAAGCTCTGCAGTTCGAGATCCATACTACTGCAGAGCTTCGCGTCCTAGCCTGCAAGACTCAAAATCCGTCCAGACTGTATCTCTCTCATTTATTCAATCCCTTCCCTCGGAACTAGCACTTCCAGAGCACCCGGTATGATGTGTGCATCGACCGGCGTTTTTCCCATCACGTCGCCATCGTACATTTTCAGTAGGTGATCGGCTGGGTCGGCACTGACCTTAATTGAGCGAGCGCGGAAAAAACTTACTTTGTGGTGAGAGGTATGGGTTCCCCTGTATACCCTTGGTAGCTCTCTTGCCAGCTCCAGCGTTCCCAGATCCCCGACCAAGGCCAGATCAAGATACCCGTCATCGGGTCTTGCACGGGGGATTATGTGCATCCCTCCGCCAGTATAGGGGGTATTCATGATAAACAGAGCTACCAGATTTTTTTCCAGTTCCTGGCCGTCTATCTCCAGTTTTAACCGGTGAGCATCCAGCTTGTATAGTACCCCGAGAACCGCCAGTAGAAAAGCTCCAGAACCCCGGACGAACCAGTTACGGACCGAATTTATCCGCTGCATGACTTCAACGGGAAAGCCTAGTCCCAGCACACCAGCAAAATAGCGGCCGTTGTCTCGTCCTAGATCCAACCTGCGCCTCCCGGGATTTCTGAGGACCTTTATCGCAGCCCTGACGTCGTCCGGGATGGACAAACTCCTGGCCAAGTCGTTTCCCATACCTGAAGGGATGATTCCCAGTGCGACCCCAGTTCCCACCAAGCCACTTGCTACCTCCCTGATCGTACCATCGCCCCCCACCGCGACCACGGCTTCATAACCTCCCCCGGCAACCCCAGCCGCCAGATCTATAGCTTCGCCGGGATATTTAGTACGCTCTAAATCATAATTGAGACCTTCTCGAATAAAGGTCCGCTCAATCTCCGGCAAGAGGTCAAGGACTTTTCCTCTGCCGGCAGCGGTATTCGCTATGACTTTATAGATCATTATCACCTTCGGGGCCAGCCTGAACGATTATATCTTTACTGTTATCCTGTCCCAAACACGTTATGATAGGGATAAGTCTGCCCGCCTCCGATTCCCGAAACCAACCAGTCACCCGCGCTCCTGTAGAGTTTCCGGACTCAGAATTAGTCCCAGGAGGGAACAAGCCAGAGCACCAACTCCTCGGATCAGCATAATCCAATTCGGGACTTTCCTCCATCCCTAGTAATAAATTGGACTTTTAGTCTGATTCATCCTATAATCCTAGGACGTTAAGGCAAAATCTCACCCACAACCAAACCAAAATAGGAGGGTAATTTCAGATGAACAAAGGCGAGTTTGTAGACAAGTTAGCTGAAAGGACTGGTTTTACCAAGAAGGACTCTCGCAAGGCACTTGACGGGGTCATCGACATAGTCACAGAAGCTCTGGAAAGCAACGAAGAAGTTCTGTTGACCGGATTTGGAAAATTCGAAACCAGGCCCAGAAAGGCCACTGAACGAATTAATCCCCAGACCCAGGAAAAAATCAAGGTCCCGAGCAAAGTCGTTCCCGCGTTCAAGGCGGGCAAGAACCTCCGCCAAGGAGTTAAGGAAAACCTCGAAGCAGTCGATTCCGGCGGCGGAGAATTAAAGGTCAAAAAAGCTTAAGCTTCTGGCCAGACAAGGTAGGACAAGCCAAATGCGCGCCGTTCACTGAAAAGTAAGCGGGCGAGATTTTCCAACCTTATTGGTAGGCTGGAAGGTGTGCTAGCTCGGATTGGATACTGAGCAATGTGCTTATCCAGGCCTTTGAGGAGGTAAGGTAGATGCTTAATGAGCGAATTGAAACTGCATTTAACGAACAGATAGCGGCCGAGCTTTACTCAGCCTATATTTACCTGTCGATGGCGGCCTATTGTGAAGACGAGAATCTCGGTGGTTTTGCCCACTGGCTGCAATTACAAGCCGATGAAGAAGTGGATCACGCGATGAGACTTTTCAACTTCATCCTCGAGCGCGGCGGCCAGGTTGAACTTCTCCCCATTGATAAACCGCCTAAAGATTTTAACTCTCCTTTGGACGTATTTGAGAAAGCCTTGGATCACGAACGAAAAATCACCGGGAAAATCGAGAACCTCTATCAATTGGCTCTGGAAGAAGAAGACTACGCGGCTCAGGTATTTCTGCAATGGTTTATCGATGAACAAGTCGAGGAAGAGGCAAGTGCGGAAGAGATAGTGGAAAAGCTAAAGATGGTAGGGGACAAAAAGCACGTGTTGTTGTCCATCGACAGGGACCTGGGTCAGCGAGGAGTCGACGAAGAATGATAGAGGCGAGCTGAGTTTCGGCTTTTTACTACCTGCGTGGGTAGCGGGGGTTCTGCCCCCGCTACTATCTCCCTTCAACCGTAATAATTTCTTCTCCCTCGGCTGCTTGAGTTGGTCTAGAACTCACTTCTATTACGCCAGCTCGGTAGCTGAATTGGAATTGTATTTCAAAACTGGAATTCCATCCGCAGTTGAGACTTCCTGTCATTTCTTCATATTATCTTTACGATCGGGTTTTATATTGTAAAGTAACAGACGTCCCAAGTGGGGTTAACCATTTGAGGCAAGGCAAACCAGAAGGTATTACAGCAAACAGTCTCAAGAAGGAGGATAGTTATGCAAAAAAGCGTTGTAAAGTATTTCGTAATTGCACTAGCCGTCGTCTTAGCCACAGCAAGTATTCCGCAACCTCTTGCTCAGGCAGAGACGGAGGCTTCGCCGGATTCGCGTGAGACGGCCATAACTAGAGTCGCTGAAAGTGTCGGGCCGGCAGTAGCGCGGGTGGAAGTCACAAAAACCGTACAGCAACGCACCTCAAGCATTTTCGATGATCCCTTTTTCAGGTATTTCTTCGGAGAGCCACCAGAAGAACGGGAAAGGGAAGTGGAGTCTCTGGGTTCCGGTTTCGTGGTCAACTGGGAAGGCCAGAAATACGTATTGACCAATCAGCACGTTATAGAAGACGGGGACGAGATAAGATTGGTGTTCCCCGACGGGGAGACCTTTAAAGCCTCCGTTTTGGCAGGTGACGAGATCGTCGACGTGGCCGTCCTTCAGATAGAGGAGGGCCTGCATGGAGCCAAAATTGAGGATTTGCCGGAAGTTGAACTGGGAGATTCCGATCAGGCAATGGTCGGAGAATGGGTAGTAGCCATTGGCAACCCGGAAGGATTCCAAAACACCGTAACTACCGGTGTATTGAGCGCTAAAGGCAGGGATATTCCGAAACCACAAGGAGACGGGACCTACTACGACCTCCTTCAGACAGACGCGGCAGTGAATCCCGGCAATTCAGGAGGGCCTCTGGTCAACACCGATGGCGAAGTGATCGGAATCAACACCGCCATCGTGCGGCGAAGCAGTCAAGGAGTACCCCTGACAGGACTTAACTTTGCCGTGGGCATTAATTCAGTTAAGAAGGTACTCCCTCAGCTGATAGGGGAAGGCCAGGTCACTCGAGCCTGGCTGGGAGTCTGGATCCAGAACTTAGACGCGGAAATGAGCGAAAAGCTTGGAGTAAAACCAGGAACAGGCGCTCTGGTTACAGAAGTTGCCGAAAAATCACCTGCTGAAGCTGCAGACATCGAAGCCGGAGACGTAATCACAGCGGTAGAAGGAAGCCTGGTTGAAAACGTCTCGGATCTACAGCAGCAAATCATGTATCATCAACCGGGAGAGACCGTTGAAATCAAACTAATCAGGGACGGAGAATCCAGAACAGTCTCTGCCACGCTGGAAACCAGAGAAGGAGAAGAGGTAACTCCCCAACGCCAAAATCAGATAACCTCTGAAAGGTATGGAATAACCCTTCAGGAGAACTCAAATCAGCTGGCAGAGGAATTCGACCTGGTCACCGATCAGGGCCTGGTGGTAATCAAAGTGAATTCCGACGGAAAAGCTTACGGAGAACTACAGAGAGGAGACGTTATCCTCGAAGTAGAAAATCAGAAAATAAGTACCGTGGGGGACTGGCAAGAAATCATCCAGTCCGTAGGCGAAGATGAAAGAGTTTTGTTGAGAGTACTCCGTGGAGGAAGATACCGATATTTGATGTTATAACAGATCTCGCTATTTGCCCCGAAGCAACCCCTTCATACCCAGGAGTGGGGGTCTCCCCCTTGGCCTCCACTCCTACGTTCAACAATCCGAAAGGTGAAGGAGAAGACTGGAGAATGCCTGCTAAAAGGCTCGTAAATCACACATGAACAAGACGATTTTAGTAGTGGACGACGACGAAAAGCTGGTCGAGCTGGTGGAGAGATATCTCGAAAAAGACGGGTATCAGGTCCTGACTGCCTATACGGGAAAAGAGGCCCTCAAGACCTACAGGCGGCGAGAGGTCGATCTGATCATACTGGACCTGATGCTACCGGAGGTGGATGGCCTAAAAGTCTGCGAAAGGATACGAAATCAATCAGGAGTCCCGATCATCATGCTCACCGCGAAGACTTCGGAGGAAGAAAAAATCGAAGGACTGGATTTAGGGGCCGACGACTACGTCACCAAACCCTTCAGTCCTGGCGAGCTTCTAGCAAGGGTTAGAGCAGCTCTACGCCGAACAGAGGAGAGGGAAGGACCCGAGGAGATTTCCTTTGGTCCTCTGACGGTGAATTTCCCCCGCCATGAAGTGCTTATCGAAGGCGAACCCCAAGAGACCACTCCCACTGAATTTGACTTGCTTAGCACAATGGTCAAACAGCCCGGACGAGTGTTCACCCGCTCGCAGCTAATTCATGCTGCGCTGGGCTACGGCTATGAAAGCTTCGAACGGACCATCGACGTCCACATCAAAAACCTGCGCAAAAAGATCGAACCTGACCACGAAAACCCCGAGTTTATCAAAACTGTCTACGGAGTTGGGTACAAATTTGATCCCTCCTGAACGATACTTTCAACAAAGGTAGTTATTTATGTTTGGTGCCCTCCGAACCAGACTACTGGTCGGGTTTGTCCTTATCGTGGGTATTGCCGTGGGAACCGTAAGTTATATCGCCACCCAATCCACCAAAGCCGAGTTCGGGCGCTATATTAGCAGAGATCAGGCCGAACGCTACGAAAAGCTCTCCCTGCTACTGTCTCAGTATTTTCGAACTGCGGAGGGCTGGGAAGGCGTTCAACGCGTGATAGATCAAATCGGAGATTCTTACAGGGAACGCATTGTGCTGACCACTCCCGAGGGACAGGTGGTCGGCGACTCCCAGGACGAGTTACGAAAGCAGGACATACCTGACAACTGGCCGGGAAAGATTGGAACGCTGAAACTCAACAACCAGGCGATTGGCAAACTTTACATCCGTTCTCGGGAATCCACTCCGGTGGAAAAATCCTTTTTGTCCTCGGTGAACAGATCAGTGCTGCTCGGGGCTCTAGTAGCGGGCCTAGCCAGCATAGTCCTGGCATTCCTATATTCCAAGAAAATAGCCGGCCCCATAAAATCGATAACCGCAGCCTCTCGGAAGATGAAAGAGGGGGATCTCCAGCAAAGGGTGGAGGTAAATTCCAAAGACGAGATCGGAGAACTAGCGGACTCTTTCAACTCCATGGTAGCCAGTCTAGAAAAACAGGAACGCCTTCGCAAAAACATGGTAAGCGACGTATCTCACGAACTTCGTGGTCCATTGTCCAATATTCAGGGCTACCTGGAGGCTCTTCAGGAGGGTTTGTTGGAACCCGAACCGGAGATCATCAACTCGCTCTATCAAGAATCGCTCCTGCTGGGTCGGTTGACTGACGATTTGCACGATCTCGCCCGGGCCGAAGCAGGCCAGTTACAGCTTGAAAAACAACCCGTTGTTCTTGAGGACATAATTGGTGATGCTGTGAATTCGGTGGTAACCCGTACCACCCGCGATCAGATCGAAATCTGCTCCGATTTGTCTTCAACCACCATGGTCCGCGCTGACCCCAACAGAATCGGCGAAGTGCTGCGCAACCTTCTGAACAATGCCGTCAGGCATTCTCCGGAAAACGAGACCGTGACCGTGTCCATCGAGCGTCGAGCAGAAGAGGCCGTTACACATGTAATAGATAATGGCGAAGGGATTCCCAGCTCGGAACTACCCCACGTCTTTGAACGTTTTTACCGAATTGACAAGTCGAGAAACCGTTCTACAGGGGGATCCGGACTGGGATTAACTATTGCCCGGGAAATCGTGGAAGCCCACGACGGTGAAATCTGGGTGGAGAGCGAGGTAGATAAGGGGAGTACCTTTTCCTTTTCCCTGCCGCTTCTCGAAGCCAAAGACGAGTCGTCCACCGACAATTCTCAACTGACGTAATCCGCCACGATATGGATTAAATTGGGGAAATATAACCCCAACCCCACCATAACGTACCACCTCGGATCCTGGCGAAACAGATCCTCCACGATTTGGAAGGAACCAGAACAAATCAGCAGTAATACGAAGATCCAGATCCCCAGGTAGACCACTCTAGTAAGAGGACCAAACAGCGGGTTATGGCTGATTTTTCGATGTTTGAACAGTTTGGAATAGGGAACCCAAAGCGGCGAAAGGACTCCCCAGTGACTTCTGCAGGCACTTCCCTTCATGTCCAAATCAGGGGAGAGGAAGAAACTGGAAAAAAAATACGCGCCAGCATAAGCCACCCACAAGGGGAGATCGACCGCAAAACCCAATCCCTCGAACAGCACAAACAGCCCCCCGGACAGGGGCAAAAACACGCTGGCCTCCAAGGTTTGGTGTACACCGTAGCTGGGCATGGTCAACTCATTTTATGTTGCAGACAGCACTTCGGCAAACTCGTCAGTTTCCCTTCTGAAGATCAACTCTCAGCGCCTGCAACTGATGACAAAAAGCCCTCGCTTCTTAATCGATAATAGGTCAGACCATGAGCCATCACGGGTAAAATAAAGATTAAATACGGCCCTGGAGGGGTTGACGAGGGGGGGAAAGTGAGTTAAAATTTCCCACGATTTAGCAGATACCCTCGAAGAGTGCTAACATATTTCATCAAGGAGGTATTAATGAAGATAAAACCATTAGGAAAACGAGTACTGGTCAAGGAAGTGGAGCAGGAAACCGAAGAAGAGACAACCGAAGGCGGCATCGTTATACCGGAAAGCGCAAAAGAAGAGGATCGCTTTGTCACTGCCGAGGTTAAGGCGGTTGGAACGGACGAAAAGATTGAAGTCAAGGAAGGCGATCAGGTAATTCTTTCCAGTTTCTCCGGAACGGACGTGGAACTGGACGACGAAGAGCTGACTATCGTAAAAGACAAAGACATTCTCGCAATAGTAGAATAATTTAATAGAATAACTGAACACGAGGAGGTTTACTAACACTATGGCCAAAGAAGTAAAGTTTCATGAAGAAGCAAGGAGAGCTCTACTGGAAGGCGTTACGAAGCTAGCAGATGCTGTCCGGATCACTCTAGGACCACGCGGACGCAATGTCATCATGGAAAAAGATTTCGGTTCCCCGGATATTACCAATGATGGTGTAACCATCGCCGAGGAACAGGAGTACGATGACAAATTCGAGAATTTGGGCGCTCAATTGGTCAAGGAAGTGGCCAGTGAAACAAACGACGCAGCTGGTGACGGAACTACCACCGCTACCATTCTGGCTCACGCCATTATCGAAGAAGGTTTCAAGAACGTAGCAGCAGGGGCAAATCCCGAGGACCTCAAACAGGGCATAAAACGCGGAACCGAGAAGATAGTAGAAGAACTCCAAAAATCAAGTCGAGAACTTACCAGCAAGGAAGAAACCGCTCAAGTAGCTACTATCTCGGCCAACGACGAGGAAATCGGTAAGATAATTGCCGATACGATGGAAAAAGCGGGGGAAGACGGTGTTATTACGGTTGAAGAGTCCGAAGGCATCGACACCTACTTTGAACTCGTCGAGGGTATGCAATTCGATCGCGAATACCTCTCACCGTACTTCGTAACCGATTCCGAGAACATGGAAGTCAATCTGGAAGAACCGTACATCCTGATAACCGATCAAGAGATCAAAAACGCTCAAGACTTCGTTCCCATTTTGGAACGGATTGCTCAAACCGGCAATCCCTTGCTGGTCATTGCGGATGACGTGGACGGTGAAGCTTTGACCACCATGGTCATCAACAAGATCAAGGGAACCCTGGATAGCTGTGCCGTCAAGGCTCCCGGATTTGGCGACCGAAGGGAGGCTATGCTGGAAGACATTGCAACCTTGACCGGTGGGCAGGTAGTGGCAGAAGATTTGGGTATGGATATCAAGGAAACCACCATAGACATGCTCGGCCAGGCCGAAAGAGTCCGCGTAAACGACAACGACACCACGATTGTCGGGGGCAAGGGCTCCAAAGAAGCCATCAAAGGACGAGTGGATCAAATCAACAAACAGATTGAAAGCAGCGATTCCGACTACGACCGCGAGAAGCTAGAAGAAAGAAAGGCGAAATTGGTCGGTGGGATAGCGGTAATCAAAGTCGGTGCTGCCACCGAAACCGAGCTCGACGAGAGGAAGACGAGGATGGAAGACGCCCTGGAAGCAACTCAGGCAGCGGTCGACGAAGGAATTCTGCCCGGTGGCGGAGTGGCCCTATTAAACGCCGCTAAGGTGCTGGACGATTTGGAATTAGAAGGAGATAAACAGATCGGGATCAAGCTGTTGAAACGAGCAGTGGTTATGCCCGTCAGGCAGCTGGCAGAAAACGCCGGATTTGAAGGTACCATCATCGCCGAACGGGTGCAGGAAAAAGGCGAGAAGGTCGGCTTTAACGTAGTTACTGAAGATTACAGGAACATGATGGATGACGGAATCATCGATCCCACCAAGGTAACTCGATCTGCTATTCAAAACGCTACTAGCGTCGCCAGTATGCTGTTATCAACTGACGCTCTGGTAGTAGAGAGGAAAGAGGACGAAGACGAAGGTGGAGCTCCCGGTGGCGGAGGAGCACCCGCCGGACCGGGCGGAGGCGGCATGCCGCCAGGCGCAATGGGAGGCATGTAGTCTCAGAGCATAAAAACTGGAACTAATTGAAATCAAGTTGTATCAGTCCAAAACCCCGGCACCTAACTGCCGGGGTTTTTTATTTTAACTCATCTGCCGTTGAGTTAATATTATGAGTGGTATAATTTCTTAAATCACAGAGGAGTCAAATTGACAGAAGCGGGAAAGGGTCGCTCAGATTTAGCCTTGGTGCTCGGGGGAGGTGGCGGCAGAGGTTTCGCACATATAGGCGTGCTGCAATTTCTCGAGGAAAACGAGATCCAAGTCGACATGGTAGTGGGAACTAGTATGGGGGCGGTAATGGGAGCTGCCCTGGCAGCCGACGTAGATCTGGAAAAACTGACCAAAATCCTCATCCACCTGGATATCAATAAGCTTTTGAAGATATCGCCCACCAGCAGGCGAGAGGTAGAAAAACTTATTGGAAAATCTCTGGCTGAACAACTGACACCTCCTGTCTGGAAGAGAGAAGAACCTGATCAGTATCCGACAAAACTATCACGGATGTATCGCTTCTTCCAATTATTTACCAAAGGATACACCATCGAAGAATTACCCCTGCCTTATGCTGCGGTGGCCACGGATATGGGAAACGGGGAGGAAGTAGTTCTAAAAGAGGGTAAACTCTACAAAGCCGTCACGGCCAGTTCCGCGATCCCGGGCTTCATTCCCCCCGTTGCCCGGAACGGTCGATTGCTAATCGACGGAGGAGTAGTCGATAGAGTCCCGATCAACGTGGCCATTGATATGGGGGCTCGATCAGTGCTTGCGGTGGATGTAAGTGGCAAACTAACCTCAACTCCCAAGACCAGTATCGAGGTAGCAATACGAGCCGATAGCATAACTTCTCGCGAACTGGTCCGCGTAAAAAACCAGATAGCACGAAAAAGACTTGACGGCAAACTGGTAATCGTCCGGCCCCGAGTTCAGGATTTGAACTGGCTTTCTCTGAATAACATCGAGGAAGCCTCCACACGAGGATTTGAAGCCATGAAAAAACGCTCAACCCGGGTCACGAAACTGGTCGAGTACTGACAACTCCTCAACCACTCCTCCTTCGTCTATTCCACCGAGCCAGACAGATTTGTTGACAGCTCGCCTTTTTCGTCATATAATCTTTTTAGTCATGACTCTGCAGCGGGGGTCGTTCCTACACCATAACGTTAACGGGCACGTTTTTCAGAGGATCCTTCCATATTTAACCTACATTTTTCCAGTGCCAATGAAAAGTCGTCATTAACTAGACTCAATCTAAGGGTCGAGGTGTTGCAATCCCTACTTCCTGTCTTAAGGAGGAGGAAATGGCCAGAAATCGCCGCAGCAACAATAATCCGATTCGCACTTACTTTGACGAAATTGGTAAAGTTCCTTTGCTGTCCCGGGAAGAAGAAGTAGAACTGGCAAAGCGGCTAGAAAATGGAGATGAGAGTGCCAAAAAGGAACTTGCTTCCGCCAACTTGAGGCTGGTTGTCAGTGTGGCAAAAAAGTATCGCAATTATGGTTTGCCCTTTCTAGATTTAATTCAGGAAGGTAATGTAGGCCTGATGAAGGCCATAGAAAAGTTTGACTGGCGTAAAGGTTACAAGTTCAGCACCTACGCAACCTGGTGGATCAGACAGGCCATCCTACGAGCAATCACCAACCGTTCCCGAACCATCCGAATTCCAGCTCATATGAACGAGCTGATCCGAGAAATCAACAAGGCTGAACGAGAGCATATCCAGGAGCACGGAGAGGAGCCCTTCATCGAGGACCTCGCGGAGGACCTAGACGTCTCAAAGGAAAAAGTTCGCAAAGCCAAGAAATCCGCTCAAACCACAACTTCTCTGGACAAACCGCTTGGCGAGGACACTGAAGATGGCGGGGTTCTCTGCGATATTCTGGAAGACGAAAGCCTACCCGCACCGGAAAGAGAAACCTTCAACGCCATGCTTAAGGATCGGTTGAAAGGAATTCTAAACAAGGAGCTGACGGACAGGGAGAAAAGAATTCTCCAATTACGGTACGGTCTGGAAGATTATCACCCCCGGACCCTTGACGAAGTGGGCAAGGTTTTTGACATTAGCAGGGAGCGGGTAAGGCAGATCCAAAAAAAGGCTATAGAAAAACTGCAGAGTCCAAAAATCAAAAAACAACTCCAGCACTATAAGGAAATGGCCCAAACCAAATAAGAGGAATTGTGAGGCGCAGCCCTTTTCGAGAGCTGCGCCCCATTGTTCAGCCCGATAAATAGCATTTACGTCTCGCGATTTTCTTCTCCCGGAGTACCCAAGATCGGGAAACCATCAGAATCTTCATGCGGACCCTCAGATTGAGAAGTTTTCCACTTTCCATCGATTTTAGTCATGCTTCCGTAAGGAGGGTCTCCGTCTCTCCCTGTACCGGCAGGCCATCCTGAAGAAGCATCTATCTCGTCCACCAATTCTCCATTCGAGTTCTCCAGCTGGATCACTTCTCCGGAGTTGGAAAGGCTCCCGGTAAAAATTAGGTCCGCCTCGACACTGGGAACCGTTTCATCGTCCGAGCGTTCTAGGAGCATGTATTCGCCGGGTTCCAGTTCCAGATTTCTGACTTCGAGGGTATTATCCTCTTCTATGAAGGGAATTAGAACGTCCCCCCAGCGGACAGACCAACCATGGAGATCGACAGTTTCCTCACCGACGTTTTTTAATTCAATCCACTCATCGGCCCAGCTGGCCCGAGTTCCGGCCCAAGCAATCTCGTTAATCTGAACCGGGGGCTCAGCGCGGGCAAGGGTCGAAAAAGCCAACACCAACAGGAGAGAAAACACACAAATCCTACTGTAGTGACGCATATTTTAACCTCCCATATCTTTTGCTACCATGTATAGTAATATATGTGCATAGGATTTACAAGCTTGACTGTTACTTTTTTTGTTTAGATTATATGCTCAGATTACCTTCTAGTCTAAATAACGGGGTAAAGCCGAGAAACCCAGTAATGGTCGTTGATAATCACCGGCGGCACAAATATAATTGTCAGGAATTTGCAGGAGGATGATCGTGAAAGATTTAGTCATAGTGGAGTCTCCCACAAAAGCCAAGACTATCGACAAATACCTGGGGGGAGGTTATCAGGTTGTCTCTTCCAAGGGGCACGTCCTCGACCTGCCCGAGAAGGATCTTGGAGTAAACATCGAGGACGGTTTTGAGCCCACGTTCGTGGTCCAAAACGAAAAGTTAGTAGACGACCTGCAGCGGAAGGTCAAAGACACCACCCAGGTTCTGCTGGCTACTGACAACGATCGTGAAGGGGAAGCCATTGCCTATGACCTGCGCCAGATCTTGAACGGTAAGCAAAACGGTGACGGAGAAAAATTTCAGCGGATTATCTTTAACGAGATAACCAAAGAAACCATCCGTGAGGCCATAACACAACCCTTAAGCATCGACTTAAACAAGGTAGACGCCCAGAGGGCCAGGAGAATCCTGGACCGTCTGGTGGGCTACCTGATCAGCCCCTTGCTTTCCAAATCCATCTCCGGAAGCCGATTCGAAGGTTTGAGTGCGGGAAGAGTGCAATCGGTTGCCCTCAGATTTATTGTAGATAGGGAAGAAGAGCGAGAGGCTTTTGAGCCCGAAGAGTACTGGGAAATTGCCGTCACCCTGGGCAAGGGAGAAAAAGGGAAAGGTTTCGAGCTCGAACTAAAACGCATCGACGACGAAAAACCCGACCTGGGGAGCCGGGAGGAGACCGAAGCGGTGGTTGAGGACCTGAACCAAGCAGAATATACCGTAGCAGACCTCAAAGAAAAAACGAAACAGCGTAGCCCCCTGCCTCCTTTCATCACCTCCTCCCTGCAGCGAGCGGCCTCTTCCGTACTCCATTTCTCGCCAAGCAAGACTATGAGAATCGCCCAACAACTATACGAGGGAATTGAACTGGAGGAGGGCATCGAAGGTTTAATTACTTACATGCGAACGGACTCCACCCGCGTGGCCGGGAAGGCGAGAGAGGAGCTCCGAAACTACGTTGAGCAGACCTTCGGGGAAAACTACGTGGTGGATAACCCCAGGTACTTCCGCAAATCCGATGAAGCTCAGGACGCCCACGAAGCAATTCGACCCACCCAAGTTTCCAGAAGCCCGGAAGCAATACGACAATTTTTGAAGAATGATCAGTACAAACTCTATAAACTGATCTGGGACAGATTCGTCGCCACTCAAATGAGTAACGCCCGCTACCTTAGGAGAAAGCTCGAAGTAGAGGGAGATGGCTATTTATTCAAAACCTCAGCCAGCGAGAGGTTGTTCGACGGCTTCCTCAAGGTCCTGGAGCTAAAACCTCTGAGTGACGAAGATGTCGACCTTCCCGATAATTTGAGCGAAGGGGATGGGCTAGATCTCCTTCAGGTCGATCCCTCCCAGCACTTCACCAATCCCCCCAATCGATTCAGCGAGGCAGGTTTGATAAATGATCTCGAAAAAGGCGGAATAGGACGCCCCAGCACTTACGCTAGCATCATTCATACCATCCAATCCAGGAACTACGTCCGCAAGGACAACGGGTCTTTCGTCCCCACCCTGCTCGGTTTCATCGCCGTCAATTTCTTGAAACAGTTCTTCCCCGAAACCGTACAGCCGGAACTTACCGCTCAGATGGAAGAATCCCTTGACCAGATCAAAAACGGCGATAAAACGAAAGAGGAAGTGCTTGCCAAATTCTATGAGCCTTTGAAAGGCCAACTAGAAGAAGTCGAGGGAATCCTGGACTCCAAGAAAAACGTCTTCGAGGTCCGGACCGACGTTGCCTGTCCGAAATGCCTGGCCCCTATGAACATTCGCTACTGGCAGGGATCTCCCTATCTCTCCTGCTCCGATTGGCCTGACTGTGAGGAGACGCGGAACCTCCCCGATGACATTTCCTTTACTTTCAAAGAGGGGCAGGTTCTAGTGGCCGAAGAACTGCAAAAGCGCGAGAAAGAGGCTGAAGAACTGGAAGGGGGGAAATGCGAAGTCTGTGGGTCAGCCATGGAAGTTAAACACGGTCGGTACGGCCGCTTTTTGTCCTGTACAAACGAGGACTGCGACAACACTAAATCCATTCCCACCGGAGTCAAATGCCCGAGCTGCGGAGAGGGTGAACTGGTAGAAAGGTATTCCCGAAAACGTAAACAGAAATTTTATGGTTGCAGCAACTATCCGGACTGCAAATTCACGACGAGCCGCCGCCCACACAAGCAATGTCCCGACTGCAAATCGGGGGTCCTGATCAAGGATTCATCCGGTGATAAGCTGGTTTGCACAACCAAGTCCTGTAACCATCAGGAAGAATTGGATTCGGAAGAAAAACCTTAACCGAAAATTTTAACCTTTCACTACCTCCTCGCGCCAGAGCTATCATATCACTACCAGTGAGACCGTCCAACCAAATCCACTACCCCAGCAGTTCGAATCGCTGCCGACGTTGACATCACCAAATTCGACCAGTATCCTTAAACGAACTAAAAGGAGGGGTGGGTGAGTGGCCGAAACCGCCGGTTTGGAGTACCGGTGAACCGCGAGGTTCCGTGGGTTCAAATCCCACCCCCTCCGCCAAGGCCTGTGCTAGGTGGGGGGCTAGCGGTCCCCTGTAACCACAAACCGCTATAGTGGTGTCGATGGCCTCGCCGAGGGACTGGTTATTCGGGACCGGTCTTGGGTAAGTGGTGTTGACGGTCGAGTCCTCTGCGGCACAAGGCTACAAACCCCGTCAGGCCCGGAAGGGAGCAGCGGTAAGTAGTCCTCTGTGGGTGTCAGAGGGTAGCTTGACCCGAGCTAACTGTCCAAGCAGCGCCGGGTAACTGATTTCGATGCAGGCCGCACAGGCCCCTAAATTAAATTTCATCTCTCGCCAGCTCCTGGCGGTTAGCCCGTCACAGCTTACATTAAATAGTTTATCTCCCGGCCGACAATATGCTAAAATGATATGGAGGTGTCATTCCCATGCAAAATAAGACCTTGCTCCTTCTGGTATCAGCCACGTTGATTCTGGCCCTTCTAGGCGGTTCCATCTGGGCAGTAGCACAGGAAGAAGCAGCATCCTCGGAAACGGCTAACGAAACAACGGACCTGTCGGTAAGCTCGACCATAATGGTTATCCTGGTGACAGCCCTCGCCGTAGGTGGGGTAATCGGTTACGCCTGGATAACAAAAAGGCCCGAGTAGCGGTGTATCATTTGAGGGATGTCGTCGTGAGAACCTTCTTTTGTTATGAGCTTCCTTCACAAGTCCGGCAAGAAATGCGGGAGTCTCTGGGTCGAGTAAGCTCGCCGGCCCGAGTCAAGTGGGTGAATACGGAGAATATTCACATAACGGTGAAATTCCTGGGAGAAATTAACGAAGACCAACTCCAAGAAATTAAGGAGGCAATCGAAGAACCGCTGAAGCGCCACTCTCCGTTTACAATTGAGATTAACCATCTCGGGGGTTTTCCTCGCCTCTCCTATCCCAAGGTCATTTGGCTGGGTTCGGATGATCCCCCAGAGGAAATTCACGGTATTCACCGGGACCTGGAAGAGACCCTGGAGGAATTGGGGTTCGAGCGAGAAGATCGCGATTACGTTCCTCACGTTACCCTGGGGCGAACCAAAGAGAAAGACAGTTCCAAAGTTAAAACCCTAGGAAATGAGTTGAAAAACGAAAAACTGGACCGGAAATGGCAGGTGGAAATATCTCACCTAACTCTTATGCAGAGCAGGTTGAGAAGCAGTGGCCCAATATATGACCTTCTGTTTAAAGCCCCTCTCTGATGAGGATCTGAGGATCACTCCAACACACCCAAACTGTGAGCTATAAGTATCTCGATCACGGAGCAGATATAGGGATCGAAGCCAGAGGAAGAACCCTTCCTGAGCTGTTTGTAGAAGGTGCCAAAGGGCTATTCTCGTTGATGGTGAAGCTGGACTCGATCGAAGCTCGGAAGTCGGAAAATATAGCCCTTGAGGCCTCCGATTACACCGAATTATACTATGAATGGTTGGCCGAACTCCTCTCCGTAGCCAGCTTGAATCAGCTGGTACTATCGGAGTTTAGCGTTGAGTACCTATCCCGGGAGGCAGATTCGGTAGTATTAAAAGGTTCCGGAAGTGGGGAAAAGCTGGAGCCCGGGAAACACGAGATTCGGGGCGAGGTAAAAGCGATTACCTATCAAGGACTAAAACTGGTCCAGAAAGGGGAGCTCTGGGTGGGGAGATGTGTCGTTGACGTATGATAGATAATGACTGAAAAAAAACAATACGACTTGAGTCAGGTTTCGGAGTACGAGTGGAAGTTACCCCGGACCGGGGACATGAACGTCCCCGGAAAGCTATTTTTGGACCCCCAATCGGCTGAAGACGTCATGAAGGCTGCCAAGGGTGGGGAAGAGTGGAACTCTCTAGATCAGTTACGCAACGTTGCCTCCCTACCCGGAATCGTCAAATCCGTAATTGGAATGGCTGACATGCACCCGGGATACGGCTTTCCCATCGGAGGAATTGGTGCTTTTGACTTACAGGAAGGCGTTGTCGCCGCCGGCGGGGTGGGCTTTGACATAAACTGTGGAGTGAGACTGCTGAATACTCCTCTGACTGAGGATGAATTCGAGGGAAAAAAAGAGAGGGTCGCCCGGAGCCTCTTTCAGGACATTCCCGCCGGCCTCGGATCTGAGGGGCAGCTTTCGCTTTCACTGGAGGAAATCGACCAGGCGCTGGTAGAAGGGGCCGAATTTGCCATCAAGCGGGGTTTTGGGCTCGAAGAAGACCTGGAGAAAATCGAAGAGGGGGGAAGGCTCAAAGGGGCGGATCCTACCCAGGTGAGCCGAAGGGCCAAGCAAAGGCAGTTTAAACAAATTGGAACTCTCGGTTCGGGAAATCACTACCTCGAAGTACAGCGGGTCGCCGATATCTTCGATGGCGAAGCCGCAAAGGCTTTCGGGCTGTTCCCCGACCAGATAGTAATTGCAATTCATACAGGTTCCCGAGCTCTGGGGCACCAGATCGGCCAAGATTACCTCCAAAAGCTGGGAGAGGCTAGCAAGAAGTACGGTATTCCCATCCGCGAAAAAGAACTGGTCTGCGCACCTATAGACAGTCCCGAAGGGCGTAATTACATCGGCGCCATGCAAGCGGGAATAAACTGTGCCTTTGCAAATCGACAGACCTTAGCCGGTCTGGTCCGCCGTTCTCTGGAAAAAACTTTGAATTTGCCTGCACACCGGATCAAAACAACCTACGAAGTCGGTCACAACACGGCAAAATTTGAAACCCACAAGGTCGACGGCGAAAAACGGGAACTCCTGGTTCACAGGAAGGGGTCTACCCGGGCCTTCGGCCCCGGCCACGAGCGGCTTCCCAAAGACTATAGAGAAGTCGGTCAGCCCGTTTTAGTCGGGGGAACAATGGGAACTTCTTCGTTCATCTTAAAGGGGTCGGAGAAGGGTATGAAGGAGACTTTCGGCAGCGGAATTCACGGAGCGGGCAGGTCCATGTCTCGCAAAAAGGCCAAGCGCAAGTTCTGGGGCGAAACAGTTGCCGAAGAGATGAAGGCAAAAGGTATTGTGCTAAAAGCCCACTCTATGCCCGGAGTGGCAGAGGAAGCACCGGGGGCCTATAAGCAGGTGGAAAGGGTAATTCAGGCTGCCGAAGGTAGCGGCATTACACCGCAGGTCGCTCAGCTCAAACCACTGGTCGTCATAAAAGGATAAGGATAACTGGTCGGCTTAGATTCAGAAGCCGGCAATTGAGGATTGAATAGATTGTCCTTCACGGTAGGCTTTTCTGATTTTTTCTGCAGGCTGCTTACCTCTCCTCAAGCGTATATCACAGTTTTTGGAAACAGCACCGTTGAAAACCCGCTGTCCATTGACAGTAAGCTCCACCTCTTTGCCCCGGTACAGGGGATCGAACTGGAGGATGACGTACTCGTCAGTAACTTCAACCGAAACTTCTTCTGACTCGTCTGGAACCGCTTCGGAAAACGGCCTGACATCGATATTCATGCCCAGCCGTTGTTCGAGTTCTTCAACGCGCCTTCCACCCTTGCCCAAAACTACCGGAACATTGGAATCGGCAACTGCTAACAGCAACCTGTTATCCGCCAGAATTTGAACCTCGAAGGAAAAATCGAATTCCCGATTTAGTTCGTACTCCACTTCTCGCTGAGCAAGATTCCAGACCGGCTTCCTTTCCTCACCAGCCACAGGCATTACCACTACCTCTTCGCCAAAGCTGTAGATCTCATACTCCAGGTCACTTGTCTCGAACTCCCGCACTTCGATCACCGGTCGAGATAGATCTCGCTCCTCCATCCCCGTCGGGACTTTGACAGTTAATTCCACTTCGAAAACTTCGTTGACATCACCCTCGTCCACGTAGACCACGGTATCAACTATCTGGGGGATCATACCCAATTCAACCCGGCCAACCAATCTCTGCAAGGCATCAATGCCTTTGGTGGCATGAACCACCCCCACTAAACCGATCCCCGCCATGCGCATATCGGCAAACACTTCGAAGTCCTCAGTCTGCCGCATCTCGTCAAAAACCGTATAATCAGGGCGCGAGAGGAGCAAGACATCGGCTGTATTTGCCATATGGCCCTCCAGGGCGGTATATTGACTTATTTCCTGGGAAACGTCCAGATCCCGCGGCTTTTCCATGGTTTTTACTATCCAGCCCGAGTCTTCTAGAAATTCTGCCATGGCTTGAACCAGAGTAGACTTGCCCATACCCGGAGAACCTGAAACCAATACGCCGCGATGGGATTCGTCCATCCGTTCTTTGAGCAGATGAGAGTACGAATAATCCTGGAGAACGGTTTTGGTCACCGGTCGAGTTGCGGTAATCTCTACGGCATCGGAAAAAGGAGGTTTTGCAATGGCTATCCTGAGGTTGCCCAACTGAACCACTGTGGAGCCCCCGGAGTCCATCTCGATGAAACCGTCGCGGTGAATTCCGGCCACTTCGATTATTTCCTGGATATAGCTCTCCAGCTCCGAGGAAGAAGAGGGTCGATCATCTACTGAAACGACCTCCATCTGTCCTGGAATACCCCTCTTCGCACGGGGAAGAGTGTTGGCCCGCAAATGGAGAGACATGGTACATTCGTCGAAGTACTTCATCATTTCCAGCTGTTCGAGGTCACGCTCTTCCCGGCCCCCTTCCAGTTGTACGAATTGAACGGGAATCCCTTTCCCCTCGGCGACAGAAGCTTGAATTTGATCACTGGTTATCAGGGCAGCCCCTTCCTCTTCGGCCAGACGGCGTATCATGGCATCGATTTCGCCGGATGAGGCCAGTTCCACCTGGTCTTTTGTGGGCCGGCGGCCCTTGAAAGACAAGTCGATCAAGCCCTTCTGAGCGTGGGATTGAAGCCGTTTGAGCTCGTCGAGGCCGGTATAGCCAGTTTCCTGCCCTCGGGAAGCCTGGGCTTCAAGTTCGGCAACTGCCGCCTCAGGAATGACTACAGCGGCATCTTCTAAAGAACCATTGTCAACTTGCTCTGACAGCCAGCCGTCGACCAAAATGCTGGTGTCCGGAACGTAGGTAGTATATTCATTCACCACTTGGTCACCCTCTTAACATATAAATGTAGCCCACTTAGCGGGGTAACTCAAATGTCAAAGGCGGCTTTTTAGTAATTCGGGCCTGAGACCCGCCACTCTACTAACCTGCGGGACCGTCGGGGGCATTCGCAAGCTTAACCGATGATTGTCTTCAGATAGAAAACATCCGCTGCAGCATAGTGACTCGGTTTGTATTTAAGAGGACTCAAAGGGGCATAAGCTGTGAAGGTCGTTAATGAGAGAGGATCAGCTTCGTCAATCGTTCGTCGTCATGTTTGATAGTCTTTTTACCTTCCATCAGGAGCACCTGGATTAAATCATCAGAAATAACTCTGTCCTGCCATTCGGGATCACTCAACAGATCGGGTTCAACCTGGTCGGCCCCCTCCTGAGAGTACTGGTCTAGAATGTCTTTGTTTATCTGACCTGTATTTACCACGATCCAGTCTAGGCAATCGGTAGCGAGGTATGGCTCGAGGGCTCTCAGGTGATCTGAGGCGGAGAAACTGTCCGTCTCGCCGGGCTCAGTCATCAAATTCACAATAAAGAACTTCGTAGCCTGAGCATTCTCAATTGCAGCTGCCAGATCGTTTACCAGCAGATTGGGGATCAGAGAAGTGTAGAGACTCCCGGGCCCCAGGATAATGATTTGTGCATTTCTCAGAGCTTCCAGGGCTTTAGGATGCGGTGTGGCCTCTTCCGCAAGTTTCAGTCTGACGAGATCCCCCGCGTGGTCCGCTATGGAACTTTCACCCCGGATCTGTTCGCCAGTGGACAGCTCCGCAACGAGATCGGTATTGGTCAAAGTCGCAGGTATCACCTCACCCCGGACGTTCAGCAATTTGCTGGTCTCTTCGATCCCCCTATCGAAGGATCCAGTCAAGCGTTCCATCCCCGCAATGAAAAGGTTGCCCAGTGAATGACCGGCCAGCTCCCCTCCACCCCCGAATCGATGGTCGAATAGCTGGCTCATTTGGGATTCGTTGTCCGCCAGAGCAATCAAGCAGTTCCGAATATCACCAGGGGGAAGCATATTCATCTCCTGTCGCAATCTGCCCGAACTGCCCCCATCGTCCATTACCGTTACTACGGCCGAGATGTTGGAAGTATACCGCTTTAAACCCCGCAACAACACCGAAAGACCTGTTCCTCCGCCGATTACGGCTACCCGCGGGCCTTTAGAGAGAAAACGCTTCTGCCATATTATCTCCGGGCTGGAGCGGGCTTCTCCAGTAACCCCACTCAACAATGACCAGGCGGCTCTATTCAATCCCCATACTATTCCCAAGATCCCAGTCAATATAGCTACAGAGGCAAGAAGATAATAATAAACCTGGTTGACGGCCAGTACTTCATACAACTGACCGACAAAGCCCTTTCCCGCTACCAGAAGCAAGCCCATTCCAAGGAGCAGTGCGGCGATGGCGGCAACCAGCAACCACCGCTTGACCTTCATTCCCGGATAAAGCCATTTGGATAGATTTTTCCATCTCACGGGAACTTCAATCCACCTCGGGTTCTACTTGAACTTGCCGCACCCCTTCTAGGGACTCCAGTCGGCGGAGAGTTTCTTCTTCCACGGGCAGGCGATGCCCATTTCCAGCTTTCATGGTCATGAACCTGTTGGAATTGGTATCCACTAGCTTAAAGAACAAAGTGGCGGTTCCCTTATCGTCATCACAGAGATCTTCAATCCGCTCCAGCAGGCTCTCACTTATCCCCGGCGCAGGTAGCTCAACTGTCAACCGAAGATTGACTTCGTCCCAGGCTTCGTCTACGTTCAAAAATTCCCCGGCAATTAATTGTTTGTCCCCGTTTCGTTTCCCGATCTTTACCTGACCAATCAATACGTTGTCCTCTTTCAGCAAGGAGCTGTACTGCTC
>JBKGZS010000047.1:0-11893 GCA_046543285.1 Candidatus Acetothermia bacterium
GTGTAGTTCCGAGTCTTTCTTGTAAATTTTGGGCTGCTTTCGCGAAGGCTTTGCCCACCTCGATATTTAGTCGGCATATAGTTCTCACCGAACCATTATCGGTTACCTCAAGGAGTTCTTCTTTCAGGCAAGGTGAGTAGGAGGTGGTTTTCCAGTCCAGCAGATCGAAAGAAAAATTATCGGCTTCCCCTCCCACTTCCACGGCGGCTGCAGTAATCCCGTCCATGGATGTTCCAGACATCAAACCGAAAACCAACATAGGTAACCTCCTGGACTCATAGAACAGGGAATAAGTTCAAAGCAGGGCCAAGGGCATGAATACTTTTTATTCTCCGTCATAAGGGTAGAGGTGATATTTTTCTTTGCGGACCTCGAAATCGTCGGCGGACCTCGAAAGGAAGCTGGTGACAGTGTCACGGTCAGCGCCCCCATCCACCATTCTCCTGAATTCACTCCCTCCCAGCAGTTCGTCGATAAAATATTTACCCTCCGATTTTCTCCACTGAAACCTTTGCTGATAGATCTCGTTTACGGTCCAGATGATTTTCCCGACCAGCACAATTGGTCTAGGGTCTTCTGCTGTAGGATGCATCTGAAAACCGTGACATACTTCTCCCTCATATTTGGAGTCGGAGGGCCTGAAGCGGGTCTCTCTGAGGGCTATGGTGGAGGATTGAATGTTCTCGATTCTGGTTTTGAGTTGGTCAGAATTCATCCACGGGGCACCGAAGATTTTGAAGGGAAGGGCAGTTCCTCGACCCTCTGATAAGTTGGTGCCTTCAAACAAGCAGGTTCCCGGATATAATTGAGTGGTTTGGAAATCCGGTATATTGGGCGAGGGGGGGACCCAGGGGCGGCCCAAATCCTGGTAAGTGGTATCCCTGGACCATCCTTCTAGCTCAATTACGGAGACCTCTTTCCCCAGGCCGAACCTTTCCTGGAGGTAAAGGGCGAACTCGCCTGGTGTGAGACCGTACTGGATCGGTAGATCGTAGTCACCAACGAAACTGTGGTGACTTCGAGGAAGGGAGGGCCCGCGAACCCTTTGACCTCCCAGAGGATTGGGTCGATCCAGGATTTGTACCTCCAACTCTTGCTCACCGGCCGCTCTGAGGGTATTGGCCAGAGTGTAAATATAGGTGTAAAATCTGACTCCAACGTCCTGGATGTCGTAAAATAATAAGTCGATCTCCTCTAGATCTTCTGGCTCAGGTTTTCGTCGCTCTCCGTATAAACTGATCGTCTCGTAGCGACGGTCGGGTTTTGCGGAATGGCTTTCGACTTCTTCCCCCGCGGGATGATAGCCGTAGAGACCGTGTTCAGGGGTAAATACCTTGCGCAGTTGGTATCCCCTGTCCAGCAACAAGGGGATTGCGTGTTTCAGATTGTCGTCAACCGCCGTCTGATTGGTGACTAAACCCACGTTACAATCATCTGACGGCTCTCCTTCCTCCAGTAAAATCTCCAATCCAACCTTCACGTGTGCCTCCTCTATGCATTTTCAGTGTCAAACTGTCTTTTAAAAATTCTTGCCTGGTTGCCGTTGAACTCGGTCCGGATACTTAAGTGAATCTCGATCTTTTTGAGAGCCGATTGAAGCGCAATTTAGAGAATCGGTCAAAGATTGAGAGTCTTTCGAAGATTACCAATGATTTTGACTGCTGGTTTGAGCGAAGAGCTCAGATACCGGGGAGTAATTTCCCCGATCAATTCCATGATCCGTTCTCTTTCCTCTTCCTGTGAGGAGTCCAGGTGCTTTCCCCTGGGTAGGTTAAAGTGTCTCTGGACTAACCAGGAATCCAGTCCCGCCTCCTGAGCTCCCTTAATGTCGGTCTCCAGCCTATCTCCTACGTGCAGACAGTAATCCCGTTCCCTTTTTTGGACGTAACGGAAAGCGCGCGGAGAGGGCTTGACCACGCCTGTTCTGTCCGGTCCGTAAACCCGGGAGAAGTGCTTGAGCAGATTGCACGAGGCCAGAATTGGTTTCTGATATCTTACGAAACCATTGGTCAGGACCACCATATTCAGCTCGTCCAGGGAACTTAGCTTATCCAGAACGGAAGGTACTTCGGGATAGGGCCGGGGTCGTGCTCGTTCCAGCATATATTGTAGGGCATTTGTAAAGGGGGTTTGGGTAGTGGGGTGAGTATCAAACAAATCTGCAACTAGCCGGTCCCAGTTAAACGCTGCGACTGGGTCGTCCCCCTTTAGCTTTTGCTCGTGGAGTTTCTGTAATTGGTTCAGAAGGTCATCCAGGGAATTCAAATCCACTTTTTGTAATTTGCCTTGGTATCTGTTGAGCAGACGAGGAAATACGTGATCGATAAAGAAGTTTCTTACAAGCAGTCCGTCAAGGTCAAAGGAGACCGTCATGTTTGCGAACCTCTGAACTTCTCATACTTCTGCGAAGGGATCTACTGCATCTCGGAGCGCATCACCCATGAAGTTAAAGGCCAGGACGGCAATGATGATGAAAACACCCGGGATCATGAGCCAGGGATGGGATTCCAGGTTGGTAATGGATTGAGCGTCTCTGAGAAGTAGGCCCCAGCTGGCCATAGGTTCTCTGATTCCCAGGCCCAGAAAACTCAGAGAACTCTCGCCCAGGATATAGCCTGGTACAGCTACTGTGGCGGCCACGATCAAATAGCTGGTTGTTCCGGGCAGAATGTGTCTGAAAATAATTCGAGCGTTGGAACAACCCACGGCCTTTGCTGCCGTCGAAAACTCTTTTTCCTTGAGTGAAAGGAACTGACCTCTAATTACTCTGGCCACTTTGGCCCAGTTGACAAAGGCCAGTATTACCACCATTACCATGTAGGTAATCACAGAACTCCAGGTGTCGGGAAAGGAAGCCCGTAGAGCTAGCCAGAGGGGTAGTTGAGGGAAGGACATTACGACTTCCGTAAAACGTTGAATAGACATGTCAAAGGTTCCGCCGAAATAGCCTGATATTCCACCAAAGAATATTCCTAGCGTGAAACTGATTATAATCCCCAGGGGCCCGATGGTCATGGAAACCCGAGAACCCCATATCACCCGGGAAAATAGATCGCGGCCCAGCCCGTCGGAACCGAAGAGAAATATCGGAGCCTGATCCGTTCCCGTACCAAATAGATGCAGATCAGTTTCAAATAGGCCCAAGAACTTGTAGCTATCCCCGGATACAAAGAACTTGATCGGATACCGTTCGCTCTTGTCCTCTGCGTAAGTAACTGCGAGCGTTATTTCATCCCTTTCCTTTTTCAAAGGGTAAACGAAAGGCCTGGTTAGCTTGCCGTCTTGAGTCCTGAATCTGATTCTGGAGGGTGGGGCGTAGGAGTAGGCTTTGAGCTGGCGGGTCATATCGTAGGGACTGATGAAATTGGCCAGGAGAGCTACTAAGAATAAGACGGTAACTACTACCAATCCCAGGACGCCCAGACGATGTCGGAAAAACCGGCGTTTGATTTTGACCCACTGAGATTCCGACGTGGTCGACTTGACTTCGCTATCTTTTTCTTCAGTCATAGCGGATACGGGGGTCTACAAGAGCCAGAAGGATGTCCGCAAGCAAGTTACCAATCAAAAGCAAGAAAGCGAAAAACATCAGACCGCTCACCGCCACGTAGATATCCTGACTCAACAGAGCATTATAGAAAGCTCGTGAAACGGTGGGCAGATTCAAGACGATGGAAGTTATCAGGGCTCCCCCGATGAGGTAAGGGAGTTCAAAGCCCAGCATGGTGACCAGGGGATTGATGGCGTTCCGCACTGCATGTTTGATAATCACTTCCCATTCCCTCAACCCTTTGGAACGTGAGGTCTGAATGTACTGTTCTCCCAGGACGTCTAGTAGGTTGCCTCGCATTTGTCGGATTACGGTGGCCATTCGGGCGGTCCCCAGAACCACAATGACAGGCCATAAATGCCAGAGAAAATTGACGAACTTTCCCCAGCTCCAGGGCTTTCCGACGTATGTACTGGAAAAGAGTCCTCCTACACCCAGGGAGGAAGGTACGTTTACTATTACCACCAGGAAATAAAGCAGCAACAGAGCCAGAAAGAAGTTGGGGATAGATAGTCCCAGAAATCCGAACAGAGTAAAGAAGTGATCGGCCAGGGAATACTGATGGGTGGCGGAATATATGCCGATCAAAACTCCTCCGGTCCAGCTGAAGAAAAGCGTTGCGGACAGGATGACCAGAGTCCAGGTCACCCGCCCCTTGAATAGCATGTCGAAAACCGGCTGCTGGGTCTCAAAGGAGTAGCCGAAATCCAGTTTAGTGACGATCCCTTTGATCCATTTCCAGTACTGGACGTAAGCTGGCTCGTCCAGTCCGTACCTTTGAGCCATCTTTTCTACCGTCTCTTCGCTTATCCGGGGGGTACCCCGGTATTTGGTCAAAAAGTCACCCGGCCTCAGCTGGAGAATGCTGAAGGAGATGATAGAAATAACTATCATCAAGGGCACAAAATACAACAGTCGCCTTATGATATAACTTAACATAGTATTGAGAAGGCTGGAAGGTAACCCTTCCAGCCTTCGAAGTCAGATACTCGTTACTCTCGCTTGTAGACTAAGTGGGCCAGAGGAGTAAAGAGGCTTCCCCTTCGCTCGGAGAGATAAGGGCTGGGCGTCTCGCCAATATTTCCCACCTGATCCCAAACCGCGTAAAGGGATTCGGGCTGAACGGTAAACAATACAGGTAACTGTTCGGACATGATTCTTTGATATTCCCCATAGAGTTTCTGTCGTTCTTCCACATCCACCGTACCGGTGGCCTGGCTGAGTAGTTTATCGATTTCCTGTTCGGTCTCTGTGGGATCTTCTTCTGCGGACCAGTGCCAGTAGTGGAAGCCACCCTCGGAGCCGAAAACGTTGACCGCGGTGCCGTGAGGATCTCGAGAGCCAACCAAACTCATGGACACTGCCTCGAAATCGCCGTCCTGCATCCTATTGATTACCGAACCGAATTCCTGACCCTGGACGTTTAGCTCTACACCGATCTCTTTCAGATCGTTGGCAAAAATGGTGGCCATTTCTTCTCGAACTCCGCCGGAGTCGGTTATGAGGGTAAAGGAGAGCTCTTCGCCGGCAGGGGTTTCTCGGGTTCCGTCTCCATTCGCATCGACGACTCCGATTTCGTCAAGCAGTTCCTCGGCTTTTTCGAGATCGAATTTGTATTCCTTGAGATCGGGGTTGTGGTACAGGGTATTAGCCTTGCTGATCGGACCCCACTGGGGCTCGGCCAACCCGTTGAAGACGTTATCCACTACTGTTTCCTCATCAAAGGCGTAGGACATGGCTCGGCGGAATTTGACGTTGCGGAACAGTTCTCTCAGGCCTTCGTCTTCGACGTCATAGTTAAAGCCAATGTTGTTACTGGTACCGAAGTCAGGTCCGGCACGGTAGACGGTGAAATCATTGTCTGGCTCGCGTTTTTTGAGCGTGGGATAGTTTCCTGAAGAGAAAGTTAGGGCCTCTACTTCGCCGTTTAAGAATTTCGAGACTGCAGTCTCTTCATCTTCAACGAACAGCATCGTGACCTGATCCAAATAGGGAAGTTGCCGCCCCTGCTCGTCGGCGTAGAAAGAATAAGGACTCTTTTCCAGAATTATGTGTCGGCCCGAAGCGAACTCCTCTACCACGAAAGGCCCACAGGTGACCAGGTCTTCCGGGTCTGTGTCCAGAGACCATACCTCGTTGAAGTTTCCTTCCGAGACGTCGGGATTGAGCTTATGCACCTTATCTTCCAGAGCATGTTTAGGCATAATGGGAGTGGTGAGGCCTTCCAGCGCCGGAGCAAACACTTTGGGGAAAGTAAACCTTACTGTATATTCGTCGACCTTCTCCACTTCGGGAAGTTTCTTCTCCCCCTCTACCTCGACCTGCAACTGTGATCTGGTATCGCTTTCCACGTCATCGTTAAAGTGCAGATCCTGGAAAGTAAACAACACGTCGTCGGCAGTCAGCGGTTCTCCGTCGGACCACTTGACCCCTTTGCGCAGGGTGAAGGTGTATACACGACCGTCCTCGCTTGTTTCCCAATCTTTTGCCAGTTCGGGTTCCTGCTCAAGAGATATTGGGTTTATTTCGAAAAGACGGCTGAAAAGCATATTCGTGACTGCGATTGTGGAAGTACTAGTTGCGATTACAGGATTAAACCCCTCCGGTCCCGCAGTAGTGCTGATGACAAAATCCCCACCTGGCTGAGGGTTATCGCCGAAATTTAGCTCCTCGCTGATTACCTTGGGTTCCTCGGGCAAGTTCTGAGCCATCACGGGCGCGGTTACTAAACCGACCAGTAATAGCAGAAAACAGGTTAAAAACAAACTACGATCGAACAACTTCATAGGGAACCTCCTCTTTGCTGATGGATTGAAAGGTTCATCTTAGCGACAAATCACTTAAGCCTTAACCACCTCCGACTGAGCAACTTATGGTATCTTCAGGGTTGTGATGCTCATGAGCTTCAAGAGGTGTAATGCCGTGGGAAAGAGAAGGAAGTAGGGGACAATCTACTGTCTCTGTAGGTCGAAGCAAGTGTTCGAAAAAAAAATTCGTGCCCATTTTGCTTGTCACTGTTCTACCTCGGAGACAATTCACTTCGACTTCTCCAAATTCAACTAAATTCTATCAACCAAGGGCAAGAAACTCAAGTTAGGTTAAGCAAATTTTGAATGAGGAACCTCTACCCGACATGGTGTGGCTGGTGTTGAGGGGCACCTGGAGATGGTCTTTGATTCAGGGCAATCGGCAACTGTGCCCCCAGAGTTTGAGTTTGAAAAATTAGATTGCAATTAGGTATATTGGACCAAGGTTTCGTAAGACTCCTTCAGATTCGGGCGAAGTTATACGACCCAGTTTGACCAGGTAACGAGATATTGAGGCTGGGTTTAAAACGAAATTTTTAGACGAGGATTGTTCCGTTGCAGGAGTGTAAACCGGGACAGAAATCTTTTTCACGGAAGAAAGTAAGAGGAGTGCAATTCAATGAGACAGAACAAGGTAAAGCGCAAGCTTAGAGACGATCAACAGGTAATTGGTTCCTTTGTGGTCTCCGATTCGCGAGCAAATATCGAGGTCCTGGCTGCGGCCGGGTACGAGTTTGTAGTAATCGACACAGAACATTTCATGAAAAATCCGGAAACCATCGAGCACATGGTAACTACCTGTGAGGCAGCCGGAATTACCCCTTTCGTCAGGGTGCAAGAGGATCCAAGCCTAATAAGCAGAGCCCTGGACTGCGGGGCCATGGGTATTATCGCCCCACACGTGGATACGCCGGAGGAAGCCCGACGGGTGGTAGATGAGGCCAAATATTTGCCCACTGGTAAGCGAGGAGCATGTAATCCCAGAGCCGTAACTTACGGGGTGAACGGAATCCAGTCCATGGTAGATTTCTACCGGGAATCAAATGAAGAAACCATGGTCATCTGCCAGATTGAAACCAAGACAGCCGTCGATAACGTAGAGGAAATCATCCAGGTGGAGGGGATCGACAGCTTATTTGTAGGGCCTGTGGACCTTTCCAACGCCCTGGGTATTACGGGTCAGTTTGACCATCCAAAGTTGAAGGAACAAATCGACATAGTTCTGGAAACAGGGTTGAAAAACGACATGCCGGTTTCTACGATCGCCTTTGACTCACAATCGGCAAACGAGTTTATCGAACAGGGGTTTCAGCTTATCGCTCTGGCCGCAGATTCAATTTTACTGATGCGTTCTGCAGCTGAAGAATTGAGCCAGGTAGATGTAGGCTGAGGTCCCCTCCTTGTAGTAGGAGATGAACACTTTACACAGGAGCAGACGGGACCACTCCTTTTCAGTAACCAGCGGAAACCTTGAAATAGCTAACGATCGTTCTCGCGGATTACAGCCTGGGGGAATGAACGTGTCCACTAACTTTCCGGAAGGCTTGCTCACCCCGGAAACCTATCGGAGATTCGACCAGCGGAGAACCGTTTTCGGTCGAATTACAAAAGATGAAAATGCCCCTTTTTACCGCCAGGGGATGTATGATCAGGTCTGTGAGGCCTTCGGGAACGAAGATGGTTATTCCAGGTTTGAACTGGCCAGAACCCTTGGGGGATGGGCGGTCTATGATTATTTTTCGGAAGCTTTTGAGCCTCAGTCCGGCCATTATTCCAACAACATGATGGACAAGCCGGTCCTGAAGTCCTCGACGGAAGACCCGGAAGAGTTGACTGCAGAAACCAAAAAAGCCGCCCGTGCTTATGGAGCCAGTTCGGTGGGAATAGCCGAGGTCGATCCTCGGTGGGTCTACTCTCATGATCGTCGGGGAGATCCTGTGGAATTGCCACTTCAGTATGATTATGCAGTGGTAATGACCGCCCCGGTCCATCCTGAATTGACGAGGGAGTCTCCGGCCTTTCCCGCTGCTCGTGCGTCGGCCCTATCCTATTCCAGAATGGCTTTTTTGATTGCCTGTCTCGCCGAGTTTATACGCCGGCTTGGCTGTCGGGCTCTGCCCATGGGAAATGATCGAGTTCTAAGCATCCCCCTGGCGGTTGAGGCAGGTCTTGGGCAGCTGGGGAGGAATGGACTGCTTTTGACCCCGGATCGGGGGCCCTACGTCAAAATCTGCAAAGTATTTACGGACATGGAACTCCTCCCCGATGATCCTCTCGATCCCCCATTGATGAATTATTGTCGCAACTGCGGCCTTTGTAGTGAGGCCTGTGAAGTCGATGCCATTTCCTCCCGAAAAGAGCCGAATACTTCCACTGCCTGTCCCTCCAACAACGAAGGGGTCGTTAGATGGGCCGTGAATCACGATGAGTGTTATCAATTCTGGGTCGAAAACGGCAGTGACTGTTCGACTTGTATAGCTGCCTGCCCTTTTACCCCTGGTAGCTGAAGCTCGATCTTTTTCGGCCTCCAGCCGGGTAGTGGGTGAAGGTCTTACCCGTGACTGTATTTCTCAGGCGGGCTATTGATCCCTCTGTGAAGCGGGATTGAAATACCACTTATACAGCAAGGACAGCTCACGAGGAAAAACAGCCAGCCTGTCCCCTTCAGCTATCCTCCCTTGGGTACTGGTATATTCACCGTTGAGGAAAATGTGAGCGACTTCGTCTTCGCCTATGCCAAGTTCCTGCAGCACTTCACCGATTTTAGTTGTATCGGCCTTCTCCCCTGGGTGATAATTGACTACTCCTATATGACCGCTGACCTCATCGACCTGGTTGGCGAGATCCTTCAGTTTACCGTAAAGACGGATTTGCAAAGCCATCGGGATTCTTTTCAGCCTCCGGCGATCGGGGGAAAGATAGCAACGCGATCAGAGCTTTGAAGCTGGGTCTCCAGCCCGTCAAGGTAGGAAATATTCCTCCCATTTATCATTACAATTACGCCCCCCTGCAGTTCTTCGGTTTCGGAATCGATGAGTTTCTCCCGGAGTTGAGGGCACTTTGAAGTCAGATCAGAGATAGCGTCCTCGATGGTCAACGGAGCCTTCTCGGGCTCCACGGATACCGTATCCTCCCCTGCCAGATCACGAAATTGAGCAAAGAGCTTTACCTCTACCATCTCACGGAATATGCTATTTAGGGAAGACTTTATCTAAAACTTCGTCGGGGACGTCAAATACTGCTCCTTTTGGTGGTAACTCTTCCTCTTTCATAAATTCTGGCAACCGATCGTCCGCCTCTGAAAGACCTGCGGCCCGGTTAAATTCAAGCTCTACGTCCAGAATCTGCTGGCCCAATTCCGGGACGTCGTCGGTGGTCAAATCTGTACCGAGCACACCATTTACAGACTCGACCATTCCCTCGAAGCCTTCAGGGATGTCCAGGACCGCAAAGGCGGTAAACAGGCAGTAGCCTGCGGTATCTATCACGGCCGTGCTCTGCTGGAGAGCCCGGGAAAGCTCTGACTTATCGGTGTCCAGAGGATCGGCTTGGCCTCCCACTCCCATGATTTCGGTGGCTACGGCATAACCGGCGGTATGATCGGCCCCCATAGGTGTTGTGGCATAAGTCGTTCCCATTCCTTTGATTGCCCTTGGGTCGTAGGCCGGGATTGCCTGGCCTTTTACTACAGGAATCCTCGTAACACCGAAAGCTTCGCCGGTAAATTTCGTTCCGTTGGCCAGAATTCTGCCCGTCGGGGTTTTCTCCCGTATTTCCTGCAATAGCTTTTTTGCCGCCTGGGCATCGCCGAATTCCGCCTGGCCTCCTTCCATTGCCACTGCCAGGGTATTACCGGTTTCAATGGTGTCCATGCCCAGGTCGTTACAGGCTCTGTTTAGTTCTCCGATTGCTTCTAGATCATAGATTCCACAGTTCGGTCCCAGGGCCCAGACTGACTCGTATTCAAGTACTCCTACAGGGTTTTCACCTTCTTCGTCGGTCCAAATTTCAGAGCATTGAATGAGGCACCCCGGATGGCATCCATGAGGCCTGGTGCCTCCGCGGTCCTTTATACTTTCTGCTTTTTCCTCGCCGGACACCTTGGATGACAGGTCGTCTCGGCCCTCGGAGAAGTTTCTTTGAGGTAACCCTCCGGCCTCGTTAATTACGTTGATCAGGGCATCGGTTCCGTATGTATTCAGGGTACCTCCCGGCTTGGTTACGTCGTGGGTAGTCAGGGCGTCCGCAAGTTTCTTTCTCCCTTTCTTGAAGGTCTGTTCGTCGGAAATTTCTACGCCCGGAGCGCCTTCTTCGTCACATAGGATAAATTTCAATCCTCGGGAAGCCATGACCGCTCCCAGACCGCCCCTTCCTGCGTACCTGCTTGGTTGGCCTTCAGGGTCGTTGAAAGCAATACCCGAATTGTGCGCTTTCAGCTCGGCGGCTATCCCCACTCCGCAGATTCCGATATCTTCGCCTTTATTCTCGACAATTTTCTCATAGGCCTCGTAAAGGCCGATATCGGTCAACCCAGAAGCTTCCTGGAAATTTGCTCCCCTGGAATCTATAGTCAGAACATAATAGCCGTTATCAGTAGGTTGCCCTTCTATAATCACGGCTTTGATCCTGAGTCTGGCCAGCATCTGAGAAAAGCTGGTCCCGGCATTGGATTCTTTTATGCCGCCAGTTAGCGGAGATTTTGCCCCGACCGAGAGCCTTCCCGAGCTGGGAGCCGAAGTCCCGGTCACAACCCCCGGGGCGATTACCAGCTTATTATTGGGCCCCAGCGGGTGGCAGCTGGGTGGAACTTCGTCCGCAACAATGGAAGAGGTCAAACCTCTCCCTCCCAGAGATTGATACTTTTCAGGCACCTCCTCGAATTCAGCCTTTAAATTGCTCATGTCCACTCGAAGAAATTTTTTGGCCATAACTCTCACCTCTGCCACAGTATCGAATAGAATCCGGTATTTTTGCAAACTGTTTTAGCGATTACAGTCCCGCTATGCTTAAAATCTCCAATTGGCTCCCATGCTGAAAATGGTTCCCCCGGTATTGATAGGGAAGCCGTACCCATCATATTCTAAACCCGTAAAAGTAATATAACCCAGGCCAGCTTCGAAATTTAGATAGGGAAAAGGAAGCCAGGATAAACCTCCGATTGCTCCACCTCCGCTGATCGTAGTCAAGCTCCCAGCGTAAGTAGCGTTGATGGTCATACCATTGAGGCCGAGATAAGGTCTAAGAACGTTCCCCCTCCTGAAAAATAGATATTTCCCTTCTGCTGACACGAACGTCACATCCACTCCATCCGCTCTAGTATAAAAGGTTCCCAATTCAAGTTTGACGTTGCTCCATTCTACGGAGCCGGTGATCAACGGGAGTTGACCGGTTAGCTTACCCCCGATCCCCCATCTGGTTTGGGCGTCTACCGGACTGCTGGTCAGGAGTACAAATGCTCCAACCAGGAAAGCACCACTAGAGCTTTGAATTTCCATCGCTATCAACTCCTTTGGAAGGTGAAATAGTTCTAGATTTA
>JBKGZS010000048.1:0-11347 GCA_046543285.1 Candidatus Acetothermia bacterium
GGAGGCGATCGGATTCGAACCGACACCCTCCTGAGTGCAAATCAGGCGCTCTTCCATTAGAGCTACGCCCCCGCTGAAAACATCCTATGACCCGGGCAGATCAAATTTCCGGCTTTTAAATTTGGGCCGGGTGTACACTTGCCAGTGTTGGCACGTCCCGTTTTGAAGCCCGAATCAACGAAATATTAGACTCTCTTTCGGCTGTTTTCAATAGGGAAAGTGGAGGGTTTCCAAAAAATTGAACCAGGTAAGAGCGTTGCAGTAGAAGTTATGGTAATGCTATCTTGTCCCAAGATTGCCATTACCCTCAGCCGAATCTTGGAAAGACGGCTTAATTAAAGTACAGTAGAGGACGGTGGAAACTAATTCACTTTTGGTCCTGCTTTCAAAGATCAGCTCTATAAACCCCATCATACACTCTCTGATAAAGCGGGGAGGGGAAGGTAATTATTTTCAAAAGAAATCCAGAAAAAAGGTGGCCCCATAATCTTATCAATTCTCCTGGCGACCGTGTTGATTTTCACCTGCATTTATCCAACACAGCCCGTTTTGGCTGAGAAAAATGGAGTAACCGATCCGGGTAATTTTGATTTCGACCCTGAAGCAGGGGCAATAACAGGGTATGACACTGCCGGAGGGTCGGACGTAGTCATACCAGCTCAGATAGACGGGGTTGATGTGAAAGAGATTGGCGTAAAAAATAGTGAAAGTCATCTCAATTTATTAAGACCCGGAATAGCCTCTGCGTTCTTAGCTTAAAGCCAGTAGTGCAACAACGATCCTGGTGGGGGGACAAGTATCAGACTCCCTCTCTTACTACCCCCGTACCAGTTCAATTTCCTTTGTTGCCGTTTCTGTTCAAGGTTTATGGCAGTCTGGTTGACCTCTAGCCCTTCAAAAGCTCTAGCCAACGAGAATCCAGGCAAGCAAACCTGCCGTGTCGCGCGCGTTAGTATGCACCGAATTCCCGCAGAGTCTCCAGCATGGCCATAACATTTTCCGGGGGAACCTCAGGCTGAATGTTGTGAATAGTGGAAAAGACGTATCCTCCGCCGGGAGCAAAGGCTTCGATCTTGTCCTTTACATCTTTTCTAACCACTTCTAGAGTACCAAAAGGCAGACCATGTTGGGGAACCCGGTCCGGCTCCTAGTGATTGAGAACAGTCAGCAGCCTATCTCTAGGAATCATGACTATTTTAACTCCTTTTTTCGAGGACTGCCGGGATCAAGTCTTAACCATCCTCCCCAACTTTCAGCCGAAGAGCAGAAAAGAAACTCCCAGCGAAGCCAGGCTGATAAAGATAAAAACAGTGCAGACGACCAGGAAAGCCTTGCCTCCGACTTTTTTCAGCTCATTCAAATCGATCCCGTAACCCAACCCCACGAAAGCCATCATAAACAACCAGTTGTAGGCATTCTTCAAGCAGTCAATCTGACCGGAGTTAAGCAAACCTACGTTCGCAACGAACATGAAGAGGATAAAACCCAGAACTTCTTTGGGAAACTTATCCCACAGATAGCCTACCTTGCTTTCCATCTGTCCCTCTGAAGCAGTGGATCTAACGTAGTACAAGCTATAGGCAAGGGCCCAGATTCCGATAAACACGTTGCGCCCCATCTTGGTCACGGTAGCCAACTGCCCGGAAAGGTCGGAGTGAGCAAATCCTGCAGCGACGGTCGTACCGGTACTAAACATGCTCACCCCAGCCCAGGGCCCAAAGACGGCGGGAGCGATAGAGAAAAGTTCACCAATCAGTGGATAAAGGAAAACAGTCACCACGTCGAAAATCAGTATGGTGGCAATGGCAGTGGCCAGATGGCTCTTTCTGGCGTCGATGGCTCCCCCAGTTGCAATGACCGCCGAAACCCCACATACTGATGTTCCAGAGGCAAGACAGCTGGACATGCGATCGTCCAAACCCATCCTTTTGCCCAAAAACTCGACCCCAAAAAGGGCCAGGACGATGAACAGGAAGATCATGCCCAGCAAATTTGGCCCTACCTGAACCAGGTCAGCCAGCAAAACGCGGGCTCCCAGCACCACAATGCCCGTCTTCAACCAGATCTTGTGGGTGTCAACGATTCCCCGCTCCAGTGTTTCGGGGAGGTGGAAGAGATTAGAGCCTATTATTCCGAAAAAAATGGCCACGATCAGGTAACTGACATAGGGAATAAATTGGCCGATATACTTGGCTAGAAGGCCCACTGCGAATAGAAAAATAATACCCGGTACCAATTGTGCCAAATACCACAGTTTTTTCGACATAACTAAGATCGCTCACCTGGGAAAGTTACCACGGAATATACCAACCGGCCAGCACGAGGAAAAGAACGATCAATCCCAGAAACACGGGAAGCCACTCTTTCAGATCAAAGTTCCTGGCGATCTTTTTTAATCCTGTTTTCAAGGCCGAAAACACCTCCACACCTCCCTATATAAAGATGCCCCGTCAAACCGTGGTTGCCCCTGAAGAAAGTACAACCTTTAATTTCAACCACCTATTACGGTCCCTGGCGGGGCTCCACACCAAACTCACGGAGCTTAACAGTCACCTTATACCCAAAGGGGAAGGAAATCAAGAGATCAGATCCTCAAGTCCCAGCTCGGCGATTTTTTCCTCCCGAATTCCTTGCTCTTCTAACCCTCTCAAATCGTAGTATTCCTCCTTCATCCGTTCCAGCACGGGTTGAGGCAAACCTTCACCTTTGCTTCCCCCGGAAGGCAATTTACTTTTAAGTCGGTCCGTCAAATCGTCGTCCTTCAGACCGTAACCAGCCTGGAAGGAGAGGTGCTTGAGCAACAGCAGGTTCCGCTCCCCGATGGCCAGAGATTGTTCGGCGTCTAAATTCAGGCCGGTAAGGGCGTTGATGGCCTCCCGAAGCCGGGGGTAGTTGTAACTGTCACCGGCCCGATTGAAGGTGGTGAAGCGACAGTTTATGGCACTATTTGTGAAAGACATCAGGTCCTCGTAGGTTTTGGCCAGGTTGGCCTTTCCTTCAACTTCCAGTCGGTCGTAGGTGCCCTCGACTCCCAGCTCCCGGGCCGCTTCGTTGGATTCAAAAACGGTATCATGCATCCCTTCCACGTGGGTCGCCCCCCGGGGGCTGGTTGCGTAGCTCAGGCTCAGGCCCTTCTTGCCCCGAGGATCGTGCATGGGAATCTCCTGTCCCTTAAGCAGCTGGGCGAAGTCTGTGCCGAGTTCCTCCTCCATCTTCTCGATGCCTTCGGCCAACCGGTCACCTATTCCTTCACGGTGGGCGATTAGCTCCACCAGATCTATTATAGCTTCCGAGTTACCCCAGGATAGATCCAGCCCTTCCGGGGCCTCCAGGTAACCCTTTTCGTGAGCCTCCATCACATAGGCAATCGACACTCCGGCGGAGATTGTGTCCAGACCGTACTCGTTGCACTTCTCATTGGCCAGAGATATCGCGGAGAGGTCATCGTTCAGGCAGAGTGAACCGAGGGCGGCAATCGTTTCGTACTCCGGACCTGGCCCCTCCACCTCTTCTCCACCGAACTCCGTTTTGAGCACTCTCTTGCAGCGGATCGGACAACCTGCACAGGTGTCCCTGTCTGTGAGGTATTCCTCGTAAAGTGTTTCTCCATCAATCCTATCCGCTCCTTCGAACTCTCCTCGGCGGAAGTTTTCGGTGGGCAGGATTCCGAGTTCGTTTAGACCGCCGATGACCCCGGGGGTCCCGTACTTACCAAACTGACGACCTGTCTCGTCTAAAAGTTCCTGAGAAAAGGCCTTGCGGACTTCTTTGAAACTCTCCTGGTCGGCGTAGTCCTTTTGGCCAGCACCTTTGACGGCGATTGCTTTGAGCTTCTTAGCCCCCATTACCGCCCCAAAGCCCGGTCGGCCCGCCGCTCGGCCGAAATCGTTGTTGATGCAGGCAAAGAGGACCTGGTTTTCCCCCGCCGGACCGATGGAAGTCACTCTGGTGCCGGAATGTCTGTTTCTTAATTCCTCTTCGGTCTCGTAGGTGGTCTTGCCCCACAGATCTTCAGCGGGCTCCAGAGAGGCTTCTCCCTCGATTAGCTTGAGGTAGGTCGGCTCTGGGGCCCTCCCGTGTAATATGATTCCGTCATAGCCGGAAAGTCCAAGCTGATGGCCAAAGAACCCCCCGGCGTAGGAATCCGAGATGGAACCGGTTTTTGGGGATTTGGCGGTAACGCAGTGCCTCCCGGCACCGGGAAGCCCAGTGCCCTGCAACGGCCCCACGGAAAAGATTAGCGTGTTCTCAGGCCCGAGAGGATCGGCGGAGAGATCAAAATCTTCGGCCAGCAGTCGAGCTGCGATTCCCCTGCCACCGAGATGGAGCCTGTACCACTCCTCTGGGATCTGGTAGTCGGAGATTTTGCCTTGGGATAAATCTACCTCGAGAAACTGGTTTTTTACACCCTTCATGGTTCTACCTCCTGAATTTTCTCGGTCAAACCTCAACCACACCTGTTTTAGGCGAAAAAGCTCAAGTTGCGGACTCAAACATTTTTGTAGGGGACCAGTGTTTTTGCCAGTTTATTACTAAGGAAAGGAGGTTCACCGCCCCGCCTCGCGATTAACCGATACTGCCGAAACTTAACCGGTGATCAACCTCGAGCTACTCAAAGAGCACAAATATTGGCGAACTCCAGGCCATTTCCCCGTCGGATTGCATCACTCTGACGTAATATGGATTAACTCCGGCTTGAATCTGATCAGCTTTCAGTTCGAGCTGGAGGTCCTTCTTAGTAGCCTCCCCGGTGCGTCTAACCTCTAATTTCTTCTCGGGGTCACCTTCTGATTCCACCCTGTGGCTATCGAGCTCCCTTATCTTAAATCGCCTGTTTAAGGCTTCCGTGACAAAAGAGATATGGGCCTCTCGTGGAGCATCCAGAGCAAGCCGGACTCCCTGGTAGTTCCCAGATGAAGCACTGGTCCATTTCAGGGCGGTATCGGTCGTGCGAGTGATTCCTTGCTGGGGATGATCAAACCCGAACCCTTCCGCTTGCCTAATCCTGCCCCTATCCAGGGCTAATCCCCCGCTCCAATCCTGGACCTTGTTTCGGTTTCGGGACCGGGCGCCCTTCCAGAGGAATTCGAGGAGCTCCTCGCCTTCCGAAACGTCGACCGTTGAGATTCTGTCACTGGCGCGAAACAAATCGACTCGCTGAACAGGAGCAGTGCCGTGTACATTGACTTGAATAGTTGGAGGGTTTGTACATTCGACCTGACCTCCCATCTCCTGACCCCCCACTGAAACATCCAGGATAATTCTGGCACCGGTTGTAACATAGCAATTTCTGGATTTTAGGGCAGTCCAGAGGGATTCTCGATTCAGATCATCGGCTCGGAGGGCAAGCAGTCCACCTTTGATGTTGAAGTTCCACCCTGTTTCGTTGGACGGATAAGTGGCCCCTGGTCTACCAGTATGATCATCGCTGCCTCCTGCAAAACCGATCCTGTAGCCCTTTTCCAGGGCTTCCTGACCAAACCATTCGAAGACTCCCCAGGTGGAGAGGATTTCCACCAGCGGGGAAAGCTGGTCATCAAAGCTATCCAACTCCGCCGGTCTTCCCCCTTGATGAGGAATGATCATTACGTCCTCTCTACCCCGATATCGTTCGTACAATTTGCTGACCGGGTGGGTGCCTTCGTGTTTGTGAAAATCGCTTTTCGTCTGCCAGCTGGAACTTTTGTGGATATCAGCTTCATCTTCAAGAAAGTAAACGTTGTGATCGCCTCCCCGGGAAGTGTTGGCAGACCACTCATAACAGAGGAAAGTGACGAATTCGCCTGGTTCATTGAACTTCCGGACCTGTTCTCTTATCTCGCCCCAGAGCTCTTCGGTAATTTGGAAGTCGTTTCCGGCATGGGAGGCAAAATCGACAAAAGCCCTATCTTTGGCAAACTCAAAGTACTCTCTCACCGTCCCCGTTCCGACTGTTTCGACAGACTGTCCGTGGATGTCTCCCCAAAAGATTGAATCTGAACTGTGATCGTCGATTACCACGGGATTGGTAGTAGTGGTCAATTCGAGATCCGGGCTTTCAACCTGTAGTCTATGAGTTCCTTGCCGCTCGAAGGACAGGGGAAGAACTGCGGTGCCATCCTCCAGTTTACCCTCTGCTTTGATCTCTGCTGAACCCGGTTCTTTGGCCACTATTTCCTTCGACGACTCACTGGTTACATTTCCCCAATAGTCCTCAGACCTGACCGACAGCCGCAATTCTTGCCCCGGTCGTCCCTGGGAGGGCAAAAAAGCTTTAATTCTGCTCGGGCTTCCCGGGACAATGTCCACGGTCAATACCTCGGGCAATTGCACGTATTCTCCGGTGCCGAAAGGATCAACCAGAACCCTAAACTGAAAACCCTCCTCCACGTAAGATTGAGCCCTGATCCCAAAATTCCCCTTTCCTGTTTTCCCCAGAGTTAGGGTTATGGACTCTCCTTTATCGAGAGAGCCATCATAGACCCGAGTCTTGATAGCAGGTTTCCAGGGCCGGATACCTCCTTCCCTGTCAAATTCTGCTTCTACTTCGGCACAGCCGTCCGTGGAAACGGTGGAGTAATTGTCCTCATTGGGCTTTTGAAACTGAGGCGGGCCCCAGTCGCTGGTCTGGTTGGTGGCAATTTTTAGAGAACTTCCGTCGTCCATTCCCAGATTGCCCACTTGGTAAGTAATTTTCCAGGTGACAAACGTACCGGCGGTTACAGCCCTTTGCGGTTCCAGGCACGCCGTACCGTACTCTTGTTCAATTATTTGGTCCTCCATCAGTTCGCCCCCTCACTTGTAGTATCAGATCCTACAGGGTTTATTGAACTCTTAAGGTCGAGCTATTTGTACCGACCTTCCTCCTCCACGGGAATCCCCTGATTGTTCCAGCCGCGACGGTCGTAATATTGGAGAAGCGTTTGCTCAAAAGGTTCGGGCACCTTTCCCTCTCTGGTGCCGCTCTGGCCGGGTTGAAACATGCGGGGAGGGAGTCGGTCGTCAGCCCTATCCAGTCCGTCGCCTACATTTATCTCACGCTGAAGGTTGAAGGCCCTCGCTCCAGCTTCCATGAGATCTTCCGGCGTGGAAGAAGATCCGGTGACGGAGTTGAACAATTTGGTCGTGTAATCGAGAGACATACCCCCGAAGGACTGGAACAAACATACCACGAGGGAATCCTGTAGCGTAGCTAGATCCTGGAAGATTGCGGCCAGCTCGGCTTGGCCTTCCATGGAGAACTTTTCCGGAGGTTTATCGAGGCCGATTTCGGGCAGCAGTACCGACCCCAGCTCCCCGACGTGGGGATATCCCCTCAAGTGACAGGCTCCTCTGGTGCTGGTGGCGTAGTTTATGGCCAGACTGAAGTGCGTGCGCGGATCATGAGCGGGAAGAGCTAGATTCTTTACCTCCACCGCCAGGTCACTTACCTTCTTCCCCAGTTCCTCTACGGCGGATTCGAACCCGTTTTCGAAAATCGTTCCGTAACCTTCTTTTCGCCCCACCTGCTCGATGAACTCCAGGGCAAATTGACCGCTACCCCACTCCGGTTTCAAGGTCCCTAGCTTTTTTGAAGAAAGCAGCCCTTTTTCGTAAGCCTCCATAGTGAAAGCGGCGTAGGAGCCTACAGAAATGGTGTCCAGCCCCAGCCTGTTGCAGAGATCGTTGGCCTTGGAAATGGCATCGAGATCGTCTATCAGGCAATTGGAACCGATCATGCCCAGGGTCTCGTATTCCGCTCCGGCTCCTCGAATCTTTTCTCCCTGGTATTCGGTCTCAATTTTCCTGTGGCAGCCGATCGGACAGGATCTACAGGGCCAGGGCTGAGCATTTAATTTCTCAGTATATCGGGGGGCCGAAATTTTCTCCGCCCCTTCCGGCCAGCTAGCCTGATCCCAGTTTTTGATAGGCAGATCGCCGATTTCCTCACAGACTGCCAGATCATTCGGTGTTCCGTGAGCCCCGTAGGTATCCTCGGTATTATCATTGATAAGCTTGAACAGTTTTTTGTTGAGTTGCTTTAGTTCATCGGATTCAGCTATAGGGACGGACTTGTTCCCCTGGGCGGCGATGGCTTTGAGATTCTTCGCCCCCATGACTGCCCCCAGCCCGGTTCTTCCCGCGAAGCTGTGTTCGTCGGCGGTAATGCAGGCGCTGGCTACCCGGTTTTCTCCTGCCGGGCCAATGGTGACCACGCTGGCATTGGATTCTCCCACCTTCTCGTGAACCTCTCCCACCGTATCAATGGCGTCTTCCCCCCAGAGGTCTTCCGCCGGCCTGACCTCTGCAGTATCGTCAGTGATCCACAGGAAAACGGGCCTGTCCGCTGAACCTTCAATGACCAGAAGGTCAAAACCGGTCTGTTTGAATTGTACTCCCCAGCTGGCCCCGGCTGTACTCACGGAAAAAGTGTTGGTGAGAGGAGAGCGGGAAACCACGGACCATTTTGCACTGCCGGGAATAGAAGCGCCCTGAAAAGGACCGGTAGCGAAGATGAGTTTGTTGCTGTCACTTAACGGGTCAGTATTCGCAGGCACTTCTTCATGTAGATATTTCGTAGCCAGACCGGATCCACCAATGTAGTTCTGAAAGAGCTCTTCATCGATCTCTTCCGCCGAAGTTTCTCCGCTGGAGAGGTTTACTCTCAAGAGATTTTTCCAGACCCCCTGAAACATGGAAAATATCCCCTTTTAGGCACGTCGAAAAACCACTAATTTAAGTTAGCCAACATCAAGAATCTTAAACTTGTCCTTCCAGTGACAAATGTACGATATTCTAACAAAACGTCTCATATATTAAAATGAAGAAGCAAAACCAGGCTACAACAATACAGAAAATACAATCTTAAATTACCGTGTCGGATCTAGAGGGGGCTTTATAGATTAAGCAACTTTCCTTCCGCTAGAACGTGAATCCCTCTTTCCTTACCTACCTGAATGAGGTATGGTTTACAGCACATGGAGTCCCGCTAAGGTCAAGGACAAAGTAAGTGGATAACTAAGCTATTTAATCTCGAGATGTACGAGGAGCAAGCATTCAATGAAGACAGTTGATTTCAGCAACCGCAAGCACCGCTGGACACTGGCCCTTTTCCTATATGCCGGGATGGGCGCAATGGTATTCCAGATGAGAGGGGCTCTGCTGGTGGACATTAAGGAAACTTTTTCGGTCTCCGAAAGCGTTCTGGGTCTGGTAACTCCGGCTGGAACAGTCGGTTTTACCATAGCGGCCCTCACCACGGGCATGATCGCAGGAAAAATTCCCCTGAAAAAAGCGATGTTGATCGGGGTGGGTCTAACAGCTTTAAGTACCATGCTTATAGGCTTTTCCCCCTTCTATCTTCTCTTTCTGGGTACCATGGCCCTTCGGGGGATCACGGCGGGGATTCCGGGAGGAATCGCCCGACCGCTCCTGGGCCACCTCCACCCCGAACAGCGAGGTCGGATCTTCAACATCGACACCGCGATCTGGGCTGGAGGAGCTGCCCTGGGTCCTCTATTCGCCACTCTGGTGGTCAGCTTTACGGACTGGCGCAACGCCTATCTGATAATGGGTTTTTTGTTCATACCCGCGCTGTTGTTGATGATCAAAACCGACCTGCCTCTGGATAAGATGCAGGAGGAGTCCCTATCCTTCGCTAAACTAAGGCGGATTATCAAGGATCCTCGAATAATCGTCATGGCCGCGGGGATGTTCCTTTCCGTGGGGGTGGAAGGCGGGTTCTTTACCTGGCTGCCTTACTATCTGACCGAAGCGTCCTTTTCCAAAAATGCTGCCAACCTGACGTTTTCAGGTTACCTTGCCGCGTATATACCGGGAAGGCTTTTCAATGGATGGTTGGTGGAGAAGTTCACCTACACCACCTTGATCATGGTCAATTCCATCTGCGTCATCCTCTGCCTGGTAGTTGCATTCGTTCTTTCTTCCGGGTATCTGACAATTTTGGCCGTGGTGGCAACCGGCTTTTTCCTATCCACAATCTGGCCCAACCTTTTTGCCCTGGGAATCCACTCTTTTCCCCAGCACAGCGGCCCCGTCAATGGGATAGTGATGACTTTCGATCCCCTGGGAATTTCAGTTTTCCCCGCCCTGATAGGAATAATCGCGGACAAATACACCATAGGTCTGGGCATGCAAACACTGGTTTTATTAATGGCGGCCTTGCTGATCATGGTCTTTTTGCTCCGAAAGGCTACGGCTAACGCTCGACATGTCTGAGGGGACGCGGCTCTGTCCATCAGTTTTCCTGCAGGGGCAGTCACCAATTAAACGCTTTGACAAGGATGGAAATCCGGCTTCAGGCCGTCTGCCTCTTCAGTGGAACGGTCATACAATGAGGGCCACCCCTCCCTTTCATTATCTCGTCCATCTGCAGGGAAATGACCTCGATGCCTTTCCCGTCAAGCATCTCTTCCATTTCCGGAGAGCCGCTGGGCAAAACCACCTTACCGGGCTCCAGAGCCACGGCGTTGATGGCAAAATTATGTTTAACCTCCGGTATGGAGGGCGCAGCAAGTAAATCGAAGCCCCGGGATTTCAGTTCCTCCCACACGTGATGAGAGGTCTGCCAGGGGAACATGACCGCCGTTCGTCGATCAACCAAATTGATAATCCCGTCTATATGGGCATGGCCGAAAGGAATGTGATAATCGATGAAGTCCTCCACCCCTAAATACTCCAGAGTGTCTTTCACCTGATTAATTCCCTCCTCGTTAGCTCTATTACCCCAGCCCAGCATAACCGTATCTTCGTCGACCCACATTGCACAGGCTCCTTCAAAGACCCCGTTTCCATGAATGGTACGTAAGATCGGTACGCCCAAATCTGCCAGAGCTCGGGCAACGGCCTCCTGTTCGCCCATGCGGGCCTCGATGGCGGGCCGACAGACGATGGCCCCTTCCGGGGTCATGAACACCAGATCGCGCATGTACAGGCCGTTGGGTCTATCCTCTCGTTGATCTTCTACGTAATGAACAGTGGCTCCGTGATCCCGGTAGCACTGGGCCAATCTGTCGTGCTGATTTCTCATTTTCTCCGGGTCCACCGTATCGGCCCATCTCCATTTCTCCGGATCGCGAACTGCATCCACTTCCTTGCCCGGTCTCCTCAAAAGTACCGATTCCAACTTGCCGACTTCCGAGGAAACGCCCCAATCTTTGCCCCATACCTCATCAAGTTCCTCTTTAAAGCTTTCTGAAATCTGAAACCACTTTTCCTTCAGATCCAAATATTGCTCGGACTCCTCCATTGATTACACCTCTAGGATATTATGTTTAACACCGGCGAGCAGAAGATACTACAGAAATACAATCGCTCAATCAAGTTCCGCCATCGTGTGGGGAGTGAGTTGATCCCAGTTACCCTATAC
>JBKGZS010000049.1:0-11032 GCA_046543285.1 Candidatus Acetothermia bacterium
GCGTTACAGGACTGGCAATTGTGGGCCTTCTGGACCAAAACGCGCGGATCAAGAGTGGGGAGATAGTGTATAAGGGCGAGGACCTATTGAGCAAGAAGGAAGAGGAACTGGAGCGGCAAATCCGGGGCAGGGAAATCGCAATGATTTTTCAGGATCCTGGATCCTCGCTCAATCCAGTCTTTACCGTAGAGAATCAGATAACAGAATCGATGAAAATGTATCGGAATGCCGGGCCCCAAAGAAACAAAAAAATAGCAATCGAACAATTGAAGCGAGTCAAGCTCCCCGATGCAGTCAACCTGCTCAAGCGCTATCCACATGAATTGAGCGGCGGGATGAAGCAGCGGGTAATGATCGCCATGATGCTGGCCTGTAGTCCATCCCTGCTGATAGCCGACGAACCGACTACCGCCTTGGACGTTTCCATTCAGGCCCAGTTCATTAACGTGCTCCGGGAACTGCAGAGAGAGCTTGGTACTTCAATTTTGTACATAACGCACGACCTGGCCGTTATCAGCGAAATCTGTAATTCGGTCTCCGTGATGTATGCGGGCAGGATAGTGGAAGATTTGCCGGTAGAGACCCTGTTCAACAACCCCCTACACCCTTATACCAGAAAACTGGTTTACTCTGTTCCCGGGGTTAAAACGAAACTGGAGGACCTGGAAGAAATCCCGGGGTCGGTTCCGCGGTTGATCGACCCTCCCCGTGGTTGCCGTTTTCATCCCCGCTGTGACAGAGAAAAAACCATCTGTAGCCAAGAGATACCAGATCTGATAGAAGTCGCATCCGATCATTACGTGGCCTGTCATCAGCTCAACGAGCGGGGAACAGAACAATGAGAGATCATCCGCTGCTGGAGACAGTCAACTTCAAAAAGTACTTCAACTCTCCAGAGGGGAAGGTAAAGGCGGTCGACGGGGTAGATCTAGATGTTGTGGAAGGCGAGACGCTGGGTTTAGTAGGAGAGTCGGGCTGTGGCAAGTCTACTCTGGTGCGAGCTATTTTGCGGTTGATCGAACCCACAGGCGGAAAAGTTTTCTTCCGCGGGGAGAATGTACTCGAGTTCAGCAAGGAAAGGCTGGTAGAAATTCGAGGCCAAATGGGGATGGTATTTCAGGATCCCCACTCTTCGCTCAACCCCAGAATGACGGTTGCAGAAATACTTAGACGCCCCTTAAAGATCCATAATTTGGTCAAAGGAGACGGCGAAATCTACGATCGGACGGTAGAATTGCTGGAGACCATGGGCTTGAGTGCGGAACACATGATCCGCTACCCCCACGAACTGAGCGGGGGGCAAAAGCAACGCGTCGGGGTGGCACGGGCCCTGGCAGTGGAGCCGGAGATCTTATTCCTGGATGAACCCACTTCGGCACTGGACGTCAGCGTTCAGACCAAAATACTCAAACTGTTGCGGGATACGATGAAAAGATTGGACCTGACCTACGTCTTCATATCTCACGACATCAATCTTATACGTACCATTTCCGACAGAATCGCGGTTATGTACCTGGGCAAGATCGTGGAAATAGGTGAAATTGATCGGGTCTTCTCCGATCCCCTCCATCCCTATACCCAGGGCCTATTCAAATCGGTTCCGCGTCCCGATCCCGGTCAAAAGATCCGGAAACCACCCCTGCCGGGCGAAGTGCCCAGCCCTATTGACCCTCCGGCAGGTTGTAATTTCGCACCGCGCTGCCCTCAAAAAATCGAGCGGTGTGAGAAGGAAGAGCCCGTTCTCAATACGACCAGAGAGAATAGGGAGGTAGCCTGCTGGGTGGCAACCGATGTTAATTAAGCCAATGACAAATCACGTTTTTAACCAACTAACCCCAAGGAGGTAAAAATGGTAAAATCCAAATCCTTTTTGGCCGGATCAGTTATTTTGACCCTAGCGCTTCTCTTAAGCTTCTCCATCACGGCCTTCGCTGCCGAAGACGAGGCAACCATCGGCGTGCAGGTGGAACCCTCGAAACTGAATCCTGTAACCTACCAGGACACCGAAACGGGCTTCGTGCTTAGTGCAATCTGTGATCCACTCATCGAAGTCAACGAGAATGGAGAGTATTCCACCGAAGGAGCGGTAATCGAGGACTACGAAATCCAGGAGGGCGGCAAGGTTTACGTATTTCACGTCAGGGAAGGAATAAAATTTCACAACGGAGAAGAGTTGACCGCCGAGGACGTCAAATTTAACTACGAATCCTTCCTGGACGAAGACCTTGCCTCGCCTCACCGTAGTTACTACACGGAGATAGAGGAACTGGAACTGGTAGACGAGTATACGCTCAAGGTTATCCTGGAGGACGTCAACGTGGCCTTTCTAACCAGTGCCCGCCTGAGGGACCACGTATTCCCCAAAGACTACATCGAGGAGGTAGGCTGGGACGAATACGAAAAACATCCCATCGGGTCAGGACCTTACAAGTTCGAGGATCACAAGTCCGGGGAGAAAATTTCGTTGTCCAAAAACGAGGATTACTGGGGCAAGGAAGCCGAGATTGAGGAAGTCTCCTTCAGATTTTACCCGGAACTGTCCTCGCTGATTATGGCCCTCCAAACCCACGAGGTAGACTACATTCCGGAAATGCCCGCGGACAAGTTCCTAAACCTGAAGAAGCAACAAAACACCGGGCTGAATTTTGGCACTTATGAGAAGATGGAAGACCATCGGATCTGCTTCAACAAGCGCGAAGATTCGATCTTTAGCGACAAGAGGCTCCGCCAGGCCGTAGCTTACGCCGTAAACCGGGAAGAACTGATAGCCCTGACCCGTGAAGAAATGGCCACACCCGCGGTGGGGCGAGTGCCTGGATTCCATCCAGCTTCCGCGACGGACGCCAGGGACTACCAGCAGGATCTGGAGAAGGCCAAGAAATTACTGGAAGAAGCAGGTTATCCGGACGGTTTCAAAACTACCATTTACGCACCCTCCGGCTATAAGGAAAGGGTTACCGAAGCACAGCAGATCGCCCGACAGCTCTCCCGCGTGGGAATAGCGGTGGACGTAAAAACGCTCGAGTGGGGAACTTATTTGGACGCCACAGCCGACGGGGAAGCTCCGATGTTTAGAGAACGCTGGAGCGGAAGTACGCCTTCGCCCTACAGCTTCGTAGAGCACTGGCACCCCGATTCTGGCTGGAACGAGGTCTTCGGTACCTACGAAAACGAAGAAGTGACCGAACTACTAGAGCAGATAGAGAAGACTGTAGATCAGGAAAAGAGATGGGAGCTCTATCGTGAACTTCAGCGAGTCGCCATGGACGACGTAGCTTGTTACCCTCTCTATTGGCCCTTAATTGGCGATGGCTACAACGCCGAACTAAACGTTCCCGAGAATCTGTGGAACGTCTTCATGCAGCCCATTTACTACATCAACTACTGGAGCTTCGAATAGTTTAGAATTGACCTCCGACATCAGGAGCCCGGGGGTTCTTCCCCGGGGTTCCTGATTCTTTACCTTCTAGGTTGGTTAGAATAATCTGAAATGCCACTTATACCTTAATTTGAGTAGAAAATTTCACCGCATTTAGGGGGATAAGAGAGATGAAAAAGAGAGTAATCATCATGGGCGCTGCCGGTAGGGATTTCCACAATTTCAACACTTTTTTTCGGGGTAACGACAATTACGAAGTGGTAGCTTTTACGGCGGCCCAGATTCCCGACATCGCAGGTAGAAAATATCCGGCGGAACTGGCCGGAGCACTGTACCCAGATGGAATTCCTATTGAAGCCGAACGGGACCTGCCCGAATTAATTCAAAAGTACAATGTGGACGAAGTGGTTTTTTCCTACAGCGACGTGCCTCATCAATACGTAATGGAAAGAGCCTCCATGGTAAACGCCGCGGGGGCAAATTTCAAATTACTCAGCCCCGAGAGCACCACTCTGGAATCGTCAAAGCCTCTCATCTCAATTACCGCAGTCAGGACCGGTTCCGGCAAAAGCCAGACCACCCGCAGGGTTACGGATATCTTGCGAGACATGGGCAAACGCGTCGCGGTCCTCCGACACCCCATGCCCTACGGCGATCTCGTGGCCCAGAAGACCCAACGGTATGAGACCTACGAGGACATGGACAGACACGACTGCACCATCGAGGAAAGAGAAGAGTACGAGCCGCACATAGATAGGGGTAATCTGGTCTTTGCAGGAGTGGACTACGGCGAGATTCTAAAACGGGCCGAAGAAGAGGCCGACGTGATCGTTTGGGACGGAGGGAACAACGACTTCTCCTTCTACAAATCGGACTTCAGCATCGTGATGACCGACCCCCTCCGAGCCGGTCACGAATTGACCTACTACCCCGGAAATGTGAGCATTAGAATGGCTGACCTGATAGTGATCAATAAGGTCGAAACCGCCACCCCGGACCAGGTAAACGAAGTCCGAAATAACGTCAGAAAGCTGACCGAAAACCCAAAAATCATGGAAGCTGCCTCGCCTTTGATGGTGGAAGACCCCTCGGTAATCGAGAATCGAAGGGTTCTGGTCATCGAAGACGGACCTACGGTAACCCATGGAGAAATGGACCTGGGAGCAGGCACTCTAGCCGCCAAAAAATACGGAGCCTTGGAACTGATAGATCCCAAACCGCATGCAGCTGGTAGCCTCAAGGAAACGTTCGCAACTTATTCCCATATTCCCGAACTTCTGCCGGCCATGGGCTACGGAGCCAAACAGATTGAAGATTTGGAACAGACCGTCCGGAATTGCGATCCAGAAGCGGTGGTAATCGGAACCCCGATAGACCTCAGACGACTCATTGACTTCGACGTACCGACCACCAGAGTAACTTACGAACTTCAGGAACTGGGGAAACCCACACTGAAAGATGTCTTAGGTAACCTGGACCTCTAAATTTACATCCAGCGAAAACCTTTCCAGCAAAGGAGAAAAGATGCCAGACAATATCCTGCTCAAGCACTGCTTGCTGTTGACCATGCAAGGTGAGGGGTTGGGTGTACAGAAAGATGGGGCCGTCTACGTCGAGGGGAGCAACTTTTCAAAGACGCCCGCCTGTTGGTCGAGAACTTTCACGGAATTGAAGGGGGTAGGATCCACTGCATGGTCGGACCCCAGTGTGCCGATATGGTGCTTCTCCCTCTCCTGGAAAGGGTTTTCAACTATGCAGAACAGAAAGACCTCCTGGTCCATATGCACGTAGCTCAAGGCGAGCGCGAACGGGGACAGATGGAGAAGCGATACGGGCAATCTACAGTGCCCTTCCTCAAGGAGAAAAATTTCCTCTCCGGCCGGCTGCTGGCTGCTCACTGCCACGATACTACCAAAGCAGAATTGAGAACGCTGGCAGAATCCGAAACCAGAATGGTTTCCTGTCCGACTTCAATCGCCATGATCGACGGCGTCGTACCTCCCCTCGCCGAGTATTTATCGCTGGGAGGAAAAGCCGCCCTGGGAACTGACCAGGCAGCGGGTAATAACAATCAGAGCATCCTTGCAGAGCTCAAGACAGCGGCCCTGTTAAACAAAGTTAAACATCAGGACCCCACCGCGTTAAAAGCCTGGCAGATTTTGAGACTAGCTACCATAGAAGGTGCAGAAGTCCTGGGTATCGACGGCCTGGTAAGCAGCATCGAACGGGGTAAGAAGGCCGACCTGGTATTATTTGACCTATCTCAACCCACCCTGGTGCCCAAACTGGAGAATCCCGTCCTAAACGTAGCCCATAATATCGTCTATGCCGCCCGTGGAAACGAAGTAGAAACAGTCATAATCGACGGAAATATCGTTAAGAGAGACCACGAGATCATTGCTCTCGACGCCGATCATGTTCTCTCGGATGCTCAAAAAGCCGCCGAGAATCTGAGTCGAGAGGGGGTCGCACAATATCTGGCTGCAAACTCGGAAATGGTCAAAGACTCCCGCAAAGGGCTTTTTGATTTTAATACTAATGAGGAGGAAAGTTTTTGAAAATATTAATTGGGCAGTTCTCAGAAGAAGCTTGTAGTTTCGCCCCCCAAATTGCCAATCTGGATTCTTTCCACGTGACTAGAGGTTCAGATATAATTGACCACCATTACAACCCTCCCGTTAATTCGGAATTATCCGGTTTTCTGGACGTGTTAGGGGATAGAGATGACTTGCATCCGATCCCTTCGGTCGCCGCAAAATCTTTGCCCGACGGTGTGGTATCGAGGGAAACCTATAACCAAGTTTCAGACGAAATACTGACTGCCATCGAGGACGAAGTCGACTTAGACGGCGTGTTGCTCAGCCTTCACGGGGCGATGGTAGTAGAGGGGATCGGAGACGGGGAAGGTTATCTGCTGGAGAAGATACGGTCAATGGTCGGACCTGACATTCCGGTGGTGTCTTCTCTGGATCTACATGCAGTAGTTACAGAGAAGATGGTGAGTAATAGCTCCGCTCTGGTAGGCTACCGAACAGCACCACACGTGGATATGAGGAAAACCGGACAGAGGGCTGCATCTATATTAGTCGATCTAGCAGAGGAAAAATACGATGTGGTTTTAAAGCATAAAAAAATCCCTCTCCTTGTACCAGGCGAAAAGGCCGAGAGTGGTTCGGACCCCCTAAAAAAATACATGGATCAGGCAAGTCAACAATCCGAAGGAGCAGTGATAAAGGACATTTCAATATTCGTCAGCGATTGCTGGGTAGATCTGCCAGAAAACGGGATGACTGTCACTGCAGTTACCACTGACGAAAAGGAAGCAAAGCAGCTATCCGACGATTATGGCCAAAGAATCTGGGAAGATAGAACCAGATTTGATTATCCTTCGTACGTAAATGCCTTTGAGCCTGACGAAGCAGTTAATTTTGCCCGCAAATTGAGCCGGGAAAACCGAACCCCCTTCGTGGTAAGCGACACTGGAGACAATACCACGGCAGGCGCTCCGGGCGATACGACTTACCTCCTCAGAGAGGTGCTGGATTCGAACCTGTCCGAGGCTTTATTTGTAAGCATAGTAGACCCTCAGGCAACCCAGCATTGCGCAGAGCTGGGAGAAGGGCAAGAAACCACAATCACCCTGGGCGGCAAGTTGGGGAGCGGGGCGGAACATAAAGTGGAGCTCAAAGATGTTAAAATTAGGACGGTTCTGCAAAAATTCGACTACGAGGGCAAGATGCCCTCAGGAAGCGCAGCTATCAATCGAGGCCCATTGGTATTAGTGGAGGTCCCCGATAGAGCGCTCAAGTTGGTGCTAACCAAGCACAGATTAAACAATACTGAGGTCAATATACCGAGAAGCTTGAACGTCGATTTGGAGTCCCAGAACCTCATCATCATCAAAAACGGATATCTCAACGACGAATACCGGAGCCTCGGCCCGGAATGGGGGCTTGCACTCACCCCGGGAGCTACCTACCAAAAGATAGAACAAATGTCTTACCGCCATCTTTCAAGGCCTATATATCCCCTGGATCCCGACATGACATGGTAGAATGGAACACAATGTTAGCCAAATTACCATAGCAAGCGGAGGTACATGATGAGTTATACAGTCGAAGTGAATTCTTACACCCTAGAAGACGTCAAGCGTTCGGAAAGCTGTAAAGCTGACAGAGTCGAGCTTTGTGCAGATGCTAATGTAGGAGGAGTTACACCAAGTTTTGGCATTATCGAACATTGCGTAAAGCAGCTTTCGATCGATGTTGCCGTTCTAATCAGGCCCAGAGAAGGTGGATTCACATACTCCAAGAGAGAACTTGAGATCATCAAACAGGACGTCCGAACGATAGGTGAAATAGGTGCTGATTGTGCGGTTATCGGCATGTTGAACGAGAATGCTACTGTAGACCAGAAAAACACCGCAGAGTTGGTCGATCTTGCAAAAAGTTACCAAATGGAGATTACTTTCCATAGGGCATTTGACCTGGTTCCGGATCCCTATCGAGCCCTAGAAAGCCTGGCCGATTTGGGAGTAGACAGGGTACTAACTTCGGGACAAGCCCGCACAGCGGAACTGGGGTTGGAGTTGTTAACAGATTTAGTGGAAAAGTACAAGCAGCAGATTGGAATCATGCCGGCCGTAGCAGTTACCGCTGACAACGTGGTGAAATTCCTGGAGGCCGGTATACGGGAGGTTCATGTCAGGCCCACAACCAAAATTCAGGATTGCATGAAGTGGACCAGAGAGGACGTACATATGGGACCCTCGGATCGAGATGAGAGTCGGATTACTTCGGTGGACAAAGATGAATTGAGAAAGCTGGTCGAAAAGGTAAGAGGATTCGAAAGTTCTTCCTGAGCTCCCAAACCTTGTCAGCCTCTCCGCAAGGCCATATCCTCCGGAGAGGCTGAATAATTTTTTATAGGGAGATGGCCTATCCCGTGTGAAATAAGGTTACTGGGTCTGGTATCTGGTTTTGGGGTCTACCACATCTCGCACTCCGTCACCAATTAAATTAAAGCTTAAAACGGAGATGGCTATAGCCAGACCGGGAAACGTGGTTACGTGGGGAGCCAGCCAGAGAAAATCTCTTCCCCTACTCAACATCGCACCCCACTCGGGAGCTGGGGGCTGTACACCCAATCCCAAAAATCCCAGAGACGAGGCGATCAATAACGCTGTTCCCAGACGAAGGGTAGCTAAAACCAGTATAGGAAGCATGATGTTGCCCAGGATGTGTCTTCTGACGATTCCATAGGTCGCACTCCCCGAAGCCACAGCAGCTTCCACGTATTCCTTGTTTTTCACCGTCAAAACCTGACCCCGAGCAGTCCTTCCAATGATGGGTATGGTATATATGCCCACGGTCAAAGCCACCATTACAGCACCCTGGCCCACCAGGCTCATCAGAATGATAGCCAGAATTATGCTGGGAAAGGAATACAGTACGTCCATCAACCGCATGATCAATCCTCCCAGCTTGCCTTCATAGATTCCGGCAATTACTCCTAAAATCAGCCCGGCCAAACCGCCAAAAGTTACTCCACCGGCAGAGATACCCAAACTGATCCTGCTTCCGTAGATAATCCTGCTAAAGATATCTCGACCCACCTCATCAGTTCCCAGCCAGTATTTAGACGAGGGGGGCTGTAAAGAGTTACGCAGGCTCTGTTTGTAGGGACTATGGGGAGCAATCAACGGGCCGAAAACCACTAAGAAAAGCAGAAAAACCAATAAAAACAACCCTAAAGCCGATCCTTTGTTGGAGAGTATTCGCCTGAATCCTTCCATTTTCCTAAGAACTCCTATCTATATTGAATTCTGGGATCTATAAACGCATAAGCTACGTCCACCAGGAAATTGACCATCAACACTCCTACCGTTCCGTAAATCATTACTGCCTGCATCACTGGGTAATCGCGGTACCCGATGCTGTCAATCAACAATCTGCCCACCCCCGGCCAGGAGAAGACGGTTTCCACTACTACCAGCCCCATAAGCATTCCACCAATCTGCAGCCCCATTATGGTGACAATGGGGATAAGGGCATTGCGCAGAGCATGTTTTATCAATACCTTCCATTCCCGCAGTCCCTTTGACCGGGCAGTGGTTACGTAGTCTTCACTCAACACGTCGAGCATACTTGAACGGGTCACCCGGGCATTTATAGCAATATAAGTAATGGCAATGGTCAAAGAGGGCAATACAAGGTGACGAAAAGAACCTGACCCAGAGGTAGGTAACCAGCCCAGCTGCACCGAAAAAAGCAACATCAACATCAAACCCAGCCAGAACTGGGGTAGAGAAACTCCCACCACGGCCGCTCCCATGGTGAAATAATCGAAAACAGTCCGATCTTTCACTCCCGCTATAACCCCGAAAGTAATTCCAGTCGCAAAGGCCAACCCCAGACCAAACACTATCAACTGCAGACTGTTTTTAAATCTACGCCAGAGAAGCTGGATTACTGGCTCACGATAGTTAAGCGATTGCCCCAGATCACTCTGCAGGGATTTGGTCAAAAAGATTTGATATTGCACAAATAAGGGTTCGTTAAGGCCATATTTCTCCCTGACCAATTCCAGCTGCTCCTGGGTGGCCTCCATCCCGGCTAGCAACCGAGCGGGATCCCCGGGCATCATCCTGATTACGAAGAACACCATGATAGAAACCAGAAAGGCAACGACAACTACCTGGGCAAAGCGTCTTACCAGATAACCTATCATCGCAACATCACTTCTGTCCTTTCAATTCAGTCAAAAGCAAGCGGGGCACGTACGGAGAGGGCCCCGCTTGCGAACTATAGAACTACGAAAATTAACTGACGATCAAGATCGAATTGGCCCTAGTCCCAGTAAGCTTCCTCGAGCCTCAGCACGCCACCGGGCTCCATCCAAAACCCCTCAAGCCCTTCTTTGTAACCAACTACGTTCTGGATTACGTAGGGTATGATCCAGGGAGCGTCGGACATGATGATCTGAGCAGCGTTTCGATAGTAGGGGGTCCTCTGTTCAGGCTCGGCCACCCGTGCACCTTCTTCGATTAGCTCTTCCATAAGTGGATTGTGGTAGAAGGCCCAGTTGAGCCCTTCGTCCGGCCAGTTGCGACTATGCAGCAGGGGCTCAATCATATAGTAAGGGTCGGTTTGAGCCCAGTTGTTGATGGTCATCTGAACCTCGTTTTCCTCAAAGGGCTCACCCAACAGATCGAAGTAGACTCCAGATTCATAGGAGTCGATATTGGTTTCCACGCCTATCTCTTCCCAGAAGCCGGCCAGTGATTCTGCCAGTCTAGGATACCAGCCTTCGTCCGCAATCCACAGGGTAAACTCAAAACCGTCTGGATAACCGGCTTCGTCCAGCAGTTTCTCCGCCATTTCCGGATTGTACTCGTATCCCCGGGTATGCTCGGAATGCCCGATTACACCTGGTGGAAGGGGCGAGTTAGCCTTGGAAGCGTAACCATACTGGACTTCATCGATCAAGGCTTCGTAATCAATGGCGTAACTCATGGCTTGCCGTACGGCGGTCTTGTCAAAGGGCTCCTCCTGGGTGTTCATGGTTACCCAAAATACTCTGGTACCGGGCGTTGCCTCTACCAGTTTTCCGGAAGACTCCTCGATAGAAGAAACGAACTGAGGAGGTAGCGGC
>JBKGZS010000050.1:0-10242 GCA_046543285.1 Candidatus Acetothermia bacterium
CTCGAAGACGATGTCAGCTTGTTGAGGATTATCAACCGACCCCGAAGAGGAATAGGGCCTCAGACCCAGGCGGCTGTCCAGGAATACGCGGATCGTAATGGCTTCTCTCTGTGGGAGGGATTGATGGAAATGATCTCCGAGGAAAACCCTGATTTGCTGGGCTCCAGACAGCAAAAATCGCTACAGCAATTCCTGGATTTGATGGCAGATTTTGAAGAATGTAGAGCGGATTTGTCGCTTTCGGAGTGGGTGGATTACGTGATTCAGCAGGTCGGTTATCCGGATTATTTGAGGAAGAGTTTCGGATCCGATTCTGCCAGCGATAGGTTAAACAACCTCCAGGAACTAGTGGGACAGATTCGGGCCCTGGGAGATGAAACTAGCTTGTCCGAGTTTTTGGAAACCGTTGCTCTGGAAACAACCGTCGGGCGGTTTGAAGGAGAACAAAGCAAGGTGTCCCTTATGACCCTTCACTCCGCGAAGGGGTTGGAGTTTTCCAACGTATTTCTGATCGGTTTTGAAGACGGTTTGCTTCCCCACCGGCAGGCCCTGCAGGAGGGAAGATTGGAAGAGGAGCGCAGGCTCTGTTACGTGGGCATGACGCGGGCCAAGGATGCCCTCTACATTTCTTATTCCAGGAAAAGGTTTCTCTATGGGCAGAACTTCCACAACCGACCCTCCCGTTTTTTGGACGAGATCGAGGACGGCGAATGTATCTATCGGGACTCGAGCTCCACAGCCAATACCTTTACCAGCTCATCAACCAAAAAGGATGCCGAAACCGACACCCCGGGGATCGGTTGGCGAGATTTTTTGGACAAGTGAGTTGAAATAATCTGTTCCTGAGTTATAATTATTTCGCAATTTTTGGGTGTGGAATAGCGTGGCTTCATCCCTTCTTTATTTCATGTTAAATACTAAAGTTAGTATCCAGTTGCCATGGTTTCAGGGGTCTGGATAGCTTGTAAGCTGGGGCTCTAGAGCTGAAGTTTCGATTTAGGAGGGGGAAAATGCCTTTATATAGATATGTATGTGAACAGTGTGGACACTCTTTCAAGATCCTGTATACCCATGACAAGGACGGGCACAAACCCACCTGCCCTGAATGTGAATCGTCATCTGTAAAGCGCGTCATTTCAAGTGTTGGAATCCGGTTCAAGGGGGACGGTTTTTACCGGACTGACTACAAGGACAATGGCGGTGTGGCCAATTCCAATTCCTCCGAAAAGGAGAATCAAACGAGCGAAGAAAGCGGCAAGGAGTAGCGAGTGTAGATTGGAGTATTTATATTTCTCCCTTTCAGTTCTAACTTTAATGTTTTTCGCTATTCTACATAACCATCCTATGTTGACACATCCTGGATCCGATAGTTTGGTGTCCGAAATCTATTATCCGCTTACACACAGGGGTTCCTTGATTGAAGTATTTTGTCGGTGAATACTGGATAGCCCCTTTAGATCGGAGATTACACTTCCGCCCCTGCTTGGATGATTGGTGGGGGGAGATTTGATGAGTCGATTTCCCGGCTGTAAAAAGAGGCCTGGCCCGACCAGTTGCTAGGGGATGTCCGCTTTCTTATTCGAATACCTTTCAGATTACCGGAACCCAAATTCGGATGTTTCTATTGGAAATGACGGAAAAATATTTTATCTGGTGAAATCTGAGAATCAAGGGATTTTAAATGAGGTGATTGACGGTGCTTTCAGGCGATGATATCAAGGAAGTAAAGCTCATGCTTGCTTCGCCGGAAGAAATTCTGGAGTGGTCTAAAGGAGAAGTAACTGAATCTGAGACAATTAATTACAGAACTCACAAGCCCGAAAAAGGCGGCCTCTACGCGGAGGAGATCTTCGGGCCTGAAGAGGATTATAAATGTGCTTGCGGTAAGTACGAAGGAAAGAAGTACGAAGGCATAACCTGTGAAAAGTGCGGGGTGTTGATCACTGATTCTTCGGTTCGCAGAGAAAATATGGGTCACATCGAGCTGGCCAGCCCTGTCATCCATTTTTGGTTTTTAAAAGGTATTTCCAGCCCCTTAAGCAAATTACTGAACATAAAAAAGAAGACCCTCCGGAAGATCGCTTACTACGAAGCGGAACCCATCTCCCAGCAAATTTACGTGGTCGTCTCTTCCGAATCCGATCGAATTCGGGAAGAGGAGCATCTTCACGAATCTGAGTTTAACATTCTGGCTGATCACTTTGATTTTGAGGTAGAAAACGGGGTGGCCATCAACGAGGCCCCCGAAATAGTGGCTGATTCTTCGGGAACGATTTCTCTGGAACAGAAGAAATTACAGAATGGCGAAGGCGTTACGGTAATCGAAGTGGGCGAAGACGAATACCCCGTAGCTTCTGGAGTCTTTCTGGAAGTTCAGGACGGTGATGAGGTTGAAGGCGGGGATCTAATTGCTTCTTCTCCTGTAGGCGAAATCTGTTCCCAGACTTTCTTCGAAATGCTCAAGGCCCGTTATGGAGATGCTATCGAGGGAGAGAAGGCTGTCGAGGATATCGATAGCTTGATCTTTCTGGTTACTTCAGTCAAGGACGAGGAAATAGATCTGGACGTGGGCCAGAAGATTTCACAACTGGAAAAGGAGGCCTACGAACGTCTCTATCCCGGCAAGTTCTCGGCCCACACCGGAGCTAAAGGGATCAAGGGTCTACTGGAAGGCCTGGATCTGGACCAGCTAAGCGAGTCATTGTCCCAGAGGCTGGATCAGGAAACCAGTGTTACAGCGAAGAGGAAGGTCTCTAGACGCTTGAAAGTTGTCGAACAGCTGCGCAAGTCAGGCAATAAACCTTCCTACATCGCCCTGGAAGCCATTCCCGTTTTACCCCCGGACCTGAGACCCATCGTCCACCTAGAAGGGGGGAAGTTTGCTACCACAGATCTAAACGATCTGTACCGGCGAATTATCAATAGAAATAACCGCCTGAAGCGTTTGGAAGAAATGGGTGCTCCAGAGGTGATTCTGAGGAACGAGAGAAGAATGCTTCAGGAGTCGGTGGATGCACTGATTCATAACGAGAAGAAGAACAGTCCCATTCAGGGCAAAGACGACCGCCCTCTCAAATCGCTCTCGGATCGGATTTCGGGGAAGCACGGCCGTCTGAGGAGAAATTTGTTGGGCCGGCGGGTAGATTATTCGGGCCGTGCGGTAATCGTGGTCAATCCTCAGCTGAAATTATGGGAATGCGGTGTTCCCAAGAAGATTGCCTTGGAGCTTTACAAGCCTTTCGTTACCCAGCGTCTCGACGACACTGCCTACTCCAATTACAACGAGGTTAAAAACAAAGCCTTAAGCGGCGAGATGCCCGAGGTGTGGGATATACTGGAAGATCTAATTAAGGATCGTCCAGTACTACTCAACAGAGCACCTACTCTCCACCGGTTGGGTATCGAAGCGTTTGAACCCCAGCTGGTTGACGGCGATGCCATTCAGATTCATCCTCACGTATGCCCCCCTTATAATGCCGATTTCGACGGGGATCAAATGGCCATCCACTTGCCTTTGACTGAAGAAGCGGTTCAAGAATCCCGTGAGATAATGATTGCCTCGAAGAACCTCCTATCTCCGGCACACGGGGATCCCTTGAGCAAGCCCACCCAAGATCAGATCTACGCGTATTATTTTTTGACGGAGGTCGATGAAGACGGCAAGGGGAAAGGCAAGTACTTCTCTTCCTTGCGAGAAGCGGAACGGGCTCACGAACGGGACGTAATAGACATTCACGCTCCCATCAAAATTCGACTAAACGGTGAGATCTTTGACACCACTCTGGGCCGGGCCAAGCTCAACCAGCTGTTCCCGCAGGATCTCCGGGACTATTCCCAGCGGTTTAACACCTCCGTCATGGAGGACAAAATTATGGAAACCTACTACCGGTATGGCAACGATCGGGTGGTGCAGTTGCTTGACGACCTGAAGGAGCTTGGTTTTTCAGTTGCCACACAGTCCGCTCTGACCATTTCTATGAAGGACTGTCTGGAACCCCCAGAAAAAGGAGTAATCATCGATCAGGCCCTGGAGCGCGTAAACAGAGTTAATGATATGTTTCAACAGGGACTGGCTTCTGAGAAAGAGAGGACCGAAACCGTTATCGACATCTGGCGGGAGACCGTGGACGAGGTGGAGGAAGTGACCATGGAAAACTTCAAAAGCAACCCATTTAACCCTCTCCAGATGATGGTAGGTTCCGGAGCTCGTGGCAGTGCTGATCAGGTAAAGCAGCTCTCAGGAATGCGGGGATTGATGGCCGATCCTTCCGGTGACATCATCGAGCTTCCCGTTATTTCCAATTTCCGCGAGGGACTGGATATGATGGAATACTTCATTTCCACTCACGGTGGAAGAAAGGGGACCGCCGATACGGCGTTGAAAACTGCCGACTCGGGATACCTAACCAGGAGACTGGTGGAAGCCGTATCCAATATTGTAATCCGTGAGGAAGATTGTGGCACCAGGCAGGGAATAGAAATTTATCCCTTACGTTACGGCGGCGGGGAATTGATGGAAGGTGTTCAGGAACGAGTCTACGGCAAGGTGCTGGCTGAGCCCGTCTACCATCCTCTGACTGAGGAATTGATAGCCGAGGAAGGCGAAATGGTGGGGCGAGAGCTTGCCCGGCGTTTGAGCGAGATGGAACATCGAATCGACTCTGACGAAGAGGACTTCGAAAAACTGCTGGTCGGGACCAAAGCCGTCGAGGCCATCAGGGATCCGGAAACTGGAGAAACTATTGTCCGCCGTGACGAAACAATTAGCCCCTTCGATGCCGGTAGAATTGCTGCGGCGGGTGTCAACGAAACCACGGTTCGACCCAGGATTGTGGTCCGTTCTCCAGTGGCCTGTGACACGGAAGAAGGGGTCTGTCAGCTCTGCTACGGAATGGATATGAGCAAACATTCCCTGATAGAAAAGGGTGTCGCCGCCGGTATCATTGCGGCTCAATCGGTTGGAGAGCCTGGTACTCAGCTGACTATGAGAACGTTTCACTCCGGTGGAGTGGCCGGCGAAGACATCACTCAGGGTCTTCCGCGGGCCGAAGAGCTGTTCGAAGCCCGTAAAACTACCAAGAGCGCCCAGGCCACAATTGCCGATATCGATGGAGTGGTGAAAGGAATTCAGGAAACGGAAAGGGGCAAACGAGTTGAGATGGAGGGGGATCCTCAGGTCCTGACGGTCCCTACTGCACTGAGTCATCCTGATCCCGGCGAAAGCACCGATGCCCGGGATTTGGTTGATTTTACCAGTCCCCATACGGGCACCGTCAGATTCTTGGAAGAAGGAACTCGGCGCGTCATGTATCTATTAATGACCAGAACCGATCGATATTACGATCTGCCGGAAGGCGTCGATCCGGTCGTGGAAGCCGGGGAAGGCGTGGAGGTCGGCGATGAGCTTACTGAAACCTTTTCCGTGGATGCGGTTAAGGCCAAGCGGAGCGGGCGCGTGGTGGAGATCAACGTTGACGAAGACTTCTTACTCATCGTTGATGAAGAGGGAAACGAAATCGAACATCTTCTGCCCCCAATTTATCCGGATCAGATTCTCGTCGAGGAAGAGGATCAGGTGGAAGAGGGAGAACTCCTGACCGAAGATGTGGATTCCATGGCTCTGGAAGCGGATAAGCCGGGTATGGTAGCGGTAGGCGAGGAAGCTATTGTGGTTTACCAGCCCGAAGAGGGTAGAAAACGGATCCCCGTCTCCCAGGATATGATACCGGCCGTCGTGGATGGAGAGAGGGTCAAGAAAGGGAAGGCTCTGTTTGAGTTGGATTTGCTGTCGGATCGAGACGTCTTCGTCGAAAGCGTAAACGAAAAAGACGAAGGATTGACTGAAATATCCTACCGACTGCGGGAGGAAGTTGAGGTAACTCATTCTCTCGCCGTGGGACACGGAGACAAGGTTCGCTCCGGCGACCAGCTGTCCAAAGGAGTCATTCCTCCTCACCTTCTCCTGAATACCGCGGGAGCCAATCGAACTTATGAGTATCTGTTGACCGAAATTCAGAAGGTTTACCGCAGTCAGGGAGTGGACATCAAGGATACCCACATCGAAGTCATCATAGCTCAGATGTTGAACAACGTCATTATAAATGACCCCGGGGACTCCGAATTCGCTCAGAATGACCTCATGACCTTGGAGCAATTTAATAAAGTAGTTGCCCTGATGAGGTCCCGAAATGAGGAGATTCGTCAAATTCGGCGAGAAACCATCGGGCTTTCCCTCGGTGACGATCTAGTGAAAAATGGGAGACTGCTTGCAGAAGAGGGAGACGAGGTTACCCGGCACTTGATAAATCGTGCCCTTGAAGGTGGAGTGGAGAGCCTGAAAGTGGTTCAGGATGGCCAGCTGGAAGAGAGGCGAATCAAGGAGTACCAATTGCCAGAAGGAGAGAGGGAGCTTCTGCGCATTTCCAAGTCTGCGCTAAAGACTAAGGGCTGGCTATCCGCGGCCTCTTTCCAGCGGACCACCGGCACGCTGACCGAAGCTGCCTTGAGCGGAGAATCCGACCAGCTAACAGGATTAAAGCCCAACATCATCGTGGGGAAAAAAGTTCCTGTAGGCACGGGCTTCGAGGAGAACGGGCAAAAAAGCTCCGGGGATATTCCGGAGGAGGCGGATTGATTGCCAGTCCCTGACTTCTTGACATCGGGGTAGGCCTAACTTATAATTGCACGCACTAAAAGGAGTGGTGGATTCGAATATGCCAACTATCAATCAGCTAGTTAGGAAAGGAAGATCTAGCAAACCGAAGAAAGTAAAATCTCGCGCTTTGGAGGGTGCACCTCAGAAGCGTGGAGTATGTACTCGTGTTTATACCAGGACGCCGAAAAAACCTAATTCCGCCCTGCGGAAAGTTGCCAGAGTCCGCCTCAGTAATGGTAAGGAAGTAACTGCTTACATCCCGGGCGAAGGTCACGAACTCCAGGAACACTCGGTGGTTCTGGTACGAGGGGGTAGGGTTAAGGACCTGCCGGGAGTAAGGTACCATATAGTTAGAGGTGCCTACGATTCAACCGGTGTCGAGGGACGAAAGCAAGGTCGATCGAAATACGGAACCAAGAAAGAATCCTAGGAGTGATGGCTAGATGACAATTTCCGGCAGGCAAGTCGATCCCGATATAATGCACGAGAGCCCCCTTGTGTCCAAGCTGATAAACTATGTGATGCAGGATGGGAATAAAAATCGTGCCATGAAGATAGTCTATAAAGCCTTTGAATTGTTAGAAGAAAGGGAGGGGGACCCGGGGCAAGAAGTTTTCGAGAAAGCAATTGAAAATGTGAAACCAAAACTGGAAACCAGAAGCAGGAGAGTTGGAGGGGCAAATTATCAGGTCCCTTACGAGGTTCCTCCCGACCGCAGTACCGCTCTTGCCCTCCGATGGTTGGTAAAAGCTGCCTCGAAGAGGAGTCAGAACAGGATGGAAGAAAGGCTTGCTTCTGAAATAGTCTCAGCAAGCCATAAAGAGGGGGAAGCTTTCCAGCAGAAGCTGGATTCCCACCGTCGAGCCGAGGCCAACAAGGCTTTTGCTCATTACCGCTGGTAATAATCTTCCGGCGGACTTCTTTATTTTTGAACATCACATTATGTCCAGAAAGGGGGGTTTTGCTGACCCCTTGATCGTTTTTTAGGAATATGTACTGCCGATTGTGGCTGATTAACTAGAAACGTAAAAAAAAAGGAAAGCTAAAATGACAGTGACTAAGAATGAATCGAGAGATACGATGCGAACAAACATAGGACTGGAAAAGCTGAGAAATATTGGGATAATGGCCCATATCGACGCCGGGAAGACCACCGCTACCGAGCGGATGCTCTATTATACTGGTCGCACCTATAAAATTGGTGAAGTCCATCATGGAGATACCGAGATGGACTGGATGGACCAGGAGAAAGAGCGCGGCATAACCATAACCTCTGCCGCAACCACATGTTATTGGCAGGATCACCAGATCAACATCATAGATACTCCCGGTCACGTGGACTTCACTGCGGAGGTGGAGCGGTCTTTGCGCGTTCTGGATGGGGCCGTTGCACTGTTTTCAGGTGTAGAAATGGTGGAATCGCAATCGGAAAAGGTCTGGAGGCAGGCTGACCGCTACGAAACTCCCAGAATTGCTTTTGTAAACAAGCTGGATCGGGTAGAGTCCCGATACCAACAGACTCTGGAAACCATCGAGGAGCGCCTGGGCGTTACTACTCTGCCCCTCCAATTTCCTTATCGCGGGGAGGATGGTCAGCTATTAGGGATGATTGATCTCCTCAGAATGAAGCTGGTAACCTGGGATCAGGAGACCAAAGGCGCGGAGTACGAACGCCAGCCCATTCCCGAGGAAATCCGTGACAAGGCTGAAAACTGGCGTGAGGATCTTTTGGAAAAGGCCTCTCACGCCGATTACGAACTGATGGAGAAATATCTTGAAGAAGAGGAAATTCCCCTTGACCTGCTGAATCAGGCTATTCGCAAAGGGTGTATCGAGGAAGATTACGTCCCTGTGCTCGGAGGCTCCGCGCTTAAGAACATCGGAGTCCAGCCCGTTCTAGACGCCGTGGTGAATTATCTTCCCAGCCCCTCTGACGTCCCGCCTCCAGAGGGTTATGCGTTGAAAGGTGAAGAGGGAGACCGGCAGGTCCGGGAGGCCTCTGTAGAGGAGCCCTTTGCCAGCCTTGCCTTTAAAGTGGTTACCGATCGCTACACGGGCAAGTTGGTCTATATTAGGGTTTATTCGGGTGTTCTGGAGCAGGGCGACGATATATACAATCCATCCGCCGACACCAGAGAGAGGGTTTCCCGAATATTTCATATGCATGCCAACCGCAGAGAAAGAATCGAGCGAGCCGAAGCGGGCGATATAGTGGCCGTTGTTGGTCCTGATGAAACGACCACTGGCGATACGCTATGTGCTCTCGACTCTCCCATAGTGATGGAGAAAATCGACTTTCCTGAACCGGTGGTTTCGGTTGCAATAGAGCCCCGGTTTGAGTCCGAAGAGGCAAAGCTGGACGATGCCTTGACGAAGCTGGCTCAGGAGGACCCGACCTTCGAAATAGAAGTAGATGAAGACACCAAACAGACTTTAATTTCAGGAATGGGAGAACTACATCTTTCCATCCTGACCCGTAGGCTCAAAGAAGAGTTTGGCGTCCACGCCGACGTCGGCACTCCCAGCGTCACTTATAAAGAGGCCCTGGTTTCGGAGAGCATAATCGACGAAGAGTTTGCCAAACAAACTGGAGGGAGAGGCCAGTACGCCCGGGTGGAGGTTCAGTTTCTCCCCTTGGAACGAGGATCAGGCTTCGAATTTGAAAACGAGATAAGGGGCGGTAACGTGCCCAAGGAGTTTATTCCTTCAGTTCAAAGGGGAATTGAAGAATCTCTGGGAAGCGGTCCTCTCGCCGGTTGCCAGGTAACCGATCTGCGGGCAGTTCTAGTCGACGGTGCCCATCATCCTGTTGATTCCTCGGATATCGCGTTTAAGGCCGCAGCTTCCAGGGCAACCAGGCGGGGCCTGGCCAATAATACCGAATTGCTAGAACCTATAATGCAAGGAGAAGTTATTTCTCCAGGTGAGTACGTTGGGGACGTAATGAAGGATATATCTAAACGGCGGGGTGAGGTTCTGGGAATCGAGAGCCGCGACGGGATCCAAGTTGTCGAATTTGAACTTCCCCTGGCGGAATCTTTTGGGTACGCTACCCGTTTGAGATCGTTGACTCAGGGAAGAGCTACATATTCCCTGTCTTTTGACAGGTACCAGGCGGTCCCTAAAAGTGTAGAAGAAGAAGTACTCCAAAACAGAGGTTATTAGAAATGGCTAGAGAAAAAATTCGCATCAAGCTCAAGGGTTATGACCACGAACTGGTCGACAGGTCAGTGGACAAGATTATAGATACTGCTCAGGAAACGAGAGCCAAGATCTCAGGTCCCGTGCCGCTGCCGACGAAGCGGAAATTATATACCGTTCTCCGCTCACCCCACGTGAATAAAAACTCGATGGAGCACTTTGAGCGCCGGATCCACAAACGTTTGATCGACATTAAAGAGCCGACCTCGGAAACGATCAATGCGCTGATGGACATCGAACTGCCGACCGGCATTGACGTGGAAATTAAACTGTAACCCTGCTTGTTGGCCGTTTAATTGTGGTTGATTCAGGAGGGAGAAGATGACTGTCGGAACTATTGGAGAAAAGATTGGAATGACTCAGTATTTCCTGGGTGACGGTTCCGC
>JBKGZS010000051.1:0-10217 GCA_046543285.1 Candidatus Acetothermia bacterium
GCTTGGGCAAGGGCAATTGAAGAAACCAGAAATAAACTTAACAGAACGACAAGGGAAAAGCGCAATTTGATATTCATCTTAGCCCAACCTCCTTAGGAAATTCGATTAGGTCTGATCGAGATATGTACAAAGGACTAACGGATGAAAGCATGCTCCTGAGTTCGTTTCATCACCCCCTGGCAATCTTGGAAGTGTTTTCTATCCCCGTTTACTTTTTGGACTCGAGGATACTACAACATAATAATCTATTGACACCCAGGCTTTCAACAAATTTAGTTTACGAGGCTCTGGGCTTTGTCGGTAGTCGATCCCAACCGGAGACCTCTTGCTGGATGGGCTAATTTTCTCGGTCCCGGTTCTCCCTGTATTTGCGAGCTTGGTAGAGAAAAGGCTCCAGCCTGGTTCGAATGTTGGTGGATTGCTGGGCATCAAAAGTCAAATTGAGCCAGGGGATGTCCTGGTTGTCTCGTTTGACCAACTCCGAGACGGAGATGATCATCGCCCCGGGCATGCAGCTGAACGGGGTGACGGTGATTATCCCGTCGGCGCCCTTTTTGGCGTAATCGACGGCCTTACCTATTTCCAGCACCGGTTCCCCCCGGTAGTCCTCGGGAATGTACGGGTGGCTGTTCTCGATCAATTGACCTACTGGAGGCTCGGAGAGATCTTCCTCCGTCAATTGATTCTCAAACCTGTGCTTGACCCTACTTTCGCCGTAGTGCTGAACCAGGTCCTTGGCCCACCCTTTGAGGAATTTGCGGAATCTCCGCTCCCGAAAACCGTCCTGCTTTTTGTTCCTGTTCGTATAGTAGAGCCATTCCGCAAGGGGAGCGACGCGAACCTCACCACCCATTTCCTCGATCAGCCGGACCAGATCACAATTGCAGAGATCATTGGCTCTTACGTAAATCTCCCCCACTATTCCGACCAGGGGTTTGGACCCTGACACGGTGCTTAGGGAATCAAACTTTTTCCCCGCGCGGTCCAGGGCCTCCAGCAGACCCCCGGTTCCGCCCCTGGTCATGCCGTCCTTCAGGTTCTCCAGACAGTCCTCGTAGACGGAATCCGTTTCGCCGGTTTCGCTCTCGTAGGGCCTGGTTTGCCAGAGCAGCTTCTGAAGGTAGTCTACCCCCACGATCCCCTGCCAGGCCAGGTTACGAAAGCCAAGCCCCAGATTCTGGGACCCATAGGAGTCGGAGGCTTCGAGGGAGATTAACTGAACTGGCTTATTTAACTTGTCCAGGATCAGCTTCTGTGCGGCGTGGTACTGCCCGAACCTGCATGGCCCCGAGGATGTAGGCATAAAGAAGGCGGCCCGCCGGGGTTCGAATTCCGGCTCCTCCTCGATGAGTCTGATCAATTGCCCGGTAGTTACCACAAAAGGCAGGCACTCCCCACCCTCTGAATAGCGGCGACCATAATCGAGGCATTCGGGGCCCGGCCTGGGGAGCAGTTTAGCTGAATATCCTTGATTCCTGAAGGCCCCTACCAGGGCGTGGCAATGGTCGGACATGTAAGGTACGTAGACGGTCTGATCCTTAACGAGTTCTCTGCCGATCCCCGAAGCGAGATGCCGCAGGGTTTCCTCACCCATCTTGAATCACCGAAATTCCAGACTAGAGGTCAAGCACGACCACCTCGAACACCCGTTCAATCAAGTTACCGGCAGGGGATCTTCCTTCCGGCGGGAGTCCGACCCAACCCAACTCCGCAAAGAGTCCAGAAACGCCTCACAGCGGGTCACTATTCCCGCATCGGCACTGTGTTCGTCTAGCTGCAGGTGCAGGAAAGGTTTTTCCTCCAGAATCTCCTTTACGTAACGGATTATAAATGAGTCCGGGCCACAACGAAAGTGGGAGAGGTAAACCCCGTACAGGTGAGATCTACGGTTTATGAAGCTAGCGGCACCCAGTATTCGTTTTCCCTGGTCCCACTGCATTTTCGGGTGAAGCTCCCCCGGGTCTATCTCCTCCAGGGGCAGACACTGCATGGGAAAAGGAACTACCCCAAGCTCCCGGAGCTTCTGCGGAACTGCCATATTCAACTCCGGATCACAGCCGTTGTAGGACCTGCTCATAATCACTATTCCCCGCTGATCCGGACCCAGCTCCTCCAGTACTTCCCGCCCTCGCTTCCTGCAGTCCCGGCGAACCTGCTGTTGACGTTTTCTTGCGGCACGGCAGGCTTCCTCAATTCTTTTGCCGCTGGCCCCCAATTTGGCCCCCAGCTCTTTCAGTTCCCCCCGGAGGCGGTCCGGGGAGTAGAAGTGAAAGGCCCGGGTGATGACCTCGAGAGGATAGGGAGATTGGTCGAAATCGAACTCCCCGTTCGCCACGTAGGGCATCCCCTGAACCAGGGGGCAATTATAATTAGTTCTGGTGTCACTTCGGGGATGATCGTTGCTGACCAGGGCCGGAAGAAATAAGTAGTCGAGGTCTTCGCCATCTTTCGCGTAGGCCAGCAGGTTTCGGATATGACCGTAGGCCACCTTGGAGGGCAAACAAGTTTCCGAGGTGGCATTGCGGGAGGACCTCCTGATCAGTTCTCGATCCGTCTCTCTGGAAAGGATTACCTCGTAGCCCAGAGTGCGAAAGAACCAGGACCAGAACGGAAACTTGTCCCAGAAACCAAGAGCCCTGGGTATGCCTATCCTGCCTTGAGACTGATCGGTAAAAGAGGGAAAAAGCTTTACGGAACGGGGGCTTAGATTCTGAAACTCCTCTCCCCAGAACCTGTTATTGCGGTAGGAAAAGAGGTCGGGCAGCGGCTGGGACTTCTGAGCCCCCGCGCCACCAACTTCCTTCTGCGGCCCCGAGGAATCGTACTTGCCGCATCGACTGCCGTAGTAGGAGGGCTTTGCACCCTGCAAACTCACCTGTTTGATTTCGCAGCGGTTGGAGCAATCCTGACAGGTGAAGGTGGAGGTTTCGTAATCCCTATCACTGAAATGGAAGCCGTAGAAATTGCTTTGTTCAAACCCCTTCCGCTCCCCTCGCTGCTTGATCAGGAGTGCGGCCCCGTAAGCGCCGGTTACCTGGTGGCCTTCGGGGACTATCACCTCGCTTCCTTCGAGCAGCTGACGAAAGGCGGCCACAACTGCTTCGTTGCCGGCCACTCCCCCCTGAAAATAGACCTTCTCTCCGACTTGTTTGTCCCCCACGACCCTGTTCAAGTAGTTTAGAGCGATAGAGTAAGCCAGCCCCGCGATTAACTCCGGCTTCTGGGCTCCCTGCTGTTGATAATGGATCAGGTCGGATTCCATAAAAACGGTGCACCTTTCCCCGAGGTCAGCTGCAGCATTCGAAGTAAGCCCAATCTCCCCGAATTGGGAGATATCCACTTCCAGCCTTCGGGCCTGCTCTTCCAAAAAGGAACCAGTGCCCGCTGCACAGGCTTTGTTCATGGAAAAGTCAGTGACCGTTCCCCGCTTGAGTCTTATGTATTTGGAATCCTGACCCCCGATCTCGAAGATGGTATCCACTTCCGGATCCAAACTCTTCGCCGCCGTGGCCTGGGCAGTGATTTCGTTCTTCACCAGATCCGCCCCGATTAGGCTGGAAATCATCTCTCTTCCGGAACCTGTAACGCCAACCCCTTTCACGGAGCAATCATCTCCAACATCTTCACGTATTTGGGTCAGGCCTTGCTGGAGAGAAGAAATGGGCTCCCCTTCAGTTTTCAAGTACGCTTGGGCCAGCGGATTTCCGGAGGGGTCTACGGCCACCAGATTGGTGCTGATCGACCCCACGTCGACCCCCAGATAAACTCCACTCCGCGGCCCAGCGGACTCTCGGGGAAAACCGCCGTCGGAGTCCAGGCCGGTACCGCTCCAGCGTTCCGGGGTGGACTCTTTTAGCGGAGGTCTCCTGCCCATCTCTTCCCTGCTTTGAGCCTGTTGTTTCAGCGCTTTCCGTCGGGAATCCCACGGAATACCGGAGTTTGTGCTGCCCTCTCGGGCCAGAATAGCAGACCCAATCGCACTCATCAGCACCTCGTGTTCTGGAACTAGCAGTTTCTCTTCTTCCAGCTGGAGAAGGTCCTTGAAAGCACGAACCATACCCCGATTCCGGGAGACCCCGCCCTGAAATAGCACCGGAGGGCGGATCTCTTTACCCTGGGCCACGTCGGCCACGAAGTTGCGAGCCACGGCGTAGCAGAGGCCGTTCACGATATCCGCTGGCGAAGTTCCCACCTGCTGAAGGTGGATGATGTCCGACTCGGCGAAGACCGAACAGCGGCCGGCAATACGAGGGGGGTCATTCGACTTCAGGGCCAGCCGAGAAAGCTTTTCTATCGACAAACCGAGCCTTTGAGCCTGCCGATCGAGAAAGGAGCCCGTCCCCGCCGAGCATTGGCTGTTGAGGGCGAAGTCGGCGATTTCCAGCCGCTTCTCCCGCGGTTTGAGACTCAGGAACTTGGAATCTTGTCCACCTATCTCTATGACCGATCGGACTTGAGGATATTTCCGGGAGACAACCTCTGCCTGGGCAATCAACTCGTTGAAGTGCTGACCCTCCATGAGGTCCGCAACAGGCCTGCCCCCGGAGCCGGAGGTCCCTAAAGCATCTACCTGGCCCGGATTCACTTCCGCAAACAGTTCCTCCAGTATTTGGACCACGGTACTTATCGGCTTCCCTCTGGAGCGGCGGTAAAAACTTCTCAGCAGTCGCCCCTCAGGAGCAAGCAGGGCCACCTTGACGGTGATAGAGCCTATATCAATTCCTAAAAGCATCGAGCTTGATCCTCCTTCGGCACTAGAAAGACTTCCGACTATTCAAAATTGCAAGTTCCGGGTAAAACCCGGCTGCGGTCCACGGCCAGAAACTCTCCAGTTCTTATTTAAACCTCGGAGTTACCTGGATTTCTTCTCCTCAGCATGATAGTCGACTGTCGCCGATAATTCAGGTCTGATAATTCTCTTTTGACGGTAAAAGCTCCAACTTTCCGTAAGTCCTCGTTTCCCCCGGCGGTAGAAAAATACTACCCTCCCCGAAAATTAGTCCCTCTTTTAGTAAAATGCTTGTGTGGAGGTATAACATGAGTGATAAACTTCTGAAATGTTCCCGATGCGGCAGGAAGTATCCGCTGGGCCAGTACAGCTGCGAACGTGGAGATGGGATCCTGGAGGTAATCAGAGACTATTCCCAATTTAGCTCGCTGGAAGATATGAAAACGACCGAGGAACCCGGCATCTGGAAGTACAGCCCGGTGCTTCCTTCCCCGGAAACCAAGATAACTTTCTACGAGGGCGGCACCCCGCTGGTGCCCAGCAGCTTCTTGGGAGAGGATCTGGGCCTCGATCTGTTTTTGAAGGACGAGGGGAGAAATCCCACAGGGGCCTTCAAGGACCGAGCAGCTGCGGTAATGCTTTCCATGGAACTGGAGATGGGGCATGAGCAATGCACTACCGCCTCCAGCGGCAATGCCGCGGGGGCTCTGGCCCTTTATTCCGCGCTATCGGAGATAGACTGTTTCGTATTCATGTTTAAACCTTCCCGGGAGAAACTCTATCACACCCTGAGTTACGGGGCGACCGTGTTCACCGTGGATACCGAGAAGGAAGAAGTCGTCCACCACCTGACCGACGAGGCCGCAGAAGAGTTCGACTGGAACATGTTGACCACCACCGCCGCAGCAAACCCTTTCGTAATCGAAGGCTACAAGACCATAGCCTACGAGATCTACGAACAGGGGGGAGTGCCGGATTCCGTCTTCGCCCCCGTGGGATCGGGTACCATGCTGCTTGGTATCTGGAAGGGTTTCCGGGAGCTGTCGGCCGCGGGGTTGATCGACGACCTTCCCCGACTGGTGGCCGTTCAACCACAGGGATGTAACCCCATAGTGCGGGCCTACGAGAGGGGAGAAGAAGAAGTTCAACCCATCGACCGGGCCGACACTATCGCCACTGCTCTGGCCTTAGAAGACCCCGGGATCAACGGAGACGAGGTCCTGAGAAGCATAAGAGAAACCAATGGAGCAGCGATTGCAGTGGAGGAAAACCAGGTCAAGAATTTACTCCCCACCCTGACCAGGGAAGAAGGAGTATTCGCCGAACTTTCCGGAGCGGTAGGCCTTTCCGGGGTGCTGAAAGCCAGGCAAAGGGGAATGCTCGATGAGGACGAAAAGGTGGTGGCCGTGATCAGCGGCAGCGGTTTCAAAGACATGGACACTGTAGCCGATCAGGCCGGAAAACCCGTGGAGATCCCGCCCGAGATAGAAGAAGTCCAGCACTGGATCGATTCCAATCGATAACCGAAAACGCTACGATTACTTCCAGCATCTTACTCCGGTTTTTTGCTGGTTCGGGGCTGACCTGGTTAGCAGGAAGCAGTTTACCTCAAACCTCCAGTTCTTAGAAGGCAAATCCCCTGTAGAGGCCCAGATTGAATAAACGGTTAATCACTATCCTAGTAACTTCTTTATTTGCTTATCTGCTGACTCTGAGCCCCTTCCTATCCAGCCTAGAGCCAGACGCCAGGACGATGATCGCCATTACCTTTCTCGCCGCCGTATTCTGGGTAACGGAGTGCCTGCCCATTTCCATCACCGCTTTGCTGGTAATCTTCCTCCAGGGTCTCTTGGGAGTGCAGCCTTTACCCGAAGCTCTGGCCTACGTAGCTCACCCCGTGAATACCTTACTTGTCGCCGGATTTATAATCGCCGCTGCCCTCAAAAAATACGGTCTGGACAGGAGAGTGGGGCTCCGTTTCATTTCCCTCATGGGCGAGAAAACTGAAAATCTCATATTTGGATTGATGGTGGGTACTGCTTTTCTCTCTATGTGGATCTCCAATACAGCAGCGACGGCCATCATGCTGCCTATCGGTTTAGGAATCTTGAGAAAAGCAGACCAAAACCCCAGAGGAACGAACATGGGAAAAGCCATGGTCATTGGCCTGGCCTTCACAGCCAACATCGGAGGTATGGGTACGCCGGTTGGCACCCCGCCGGTCCCCATCACCATTGCTTTCTTAGAGGAGCTTGCGGATATCCATATTTCTTTTCTGGGCTGGATAATCAGGGCAGTTCCGGTGGTAATGATTTCTCTGCCTCTGGTCTGGAAGTTGATGATGACGGTTTACGAGCCTGAAATAAAGAAGATCGCCGGGGGCGTGGAAGGGGTAAGAAAGGAACTCCAGGAAATGGGAAACCTTTCTCGCGATCAAATACACGTCTGGATTTTATTCGGTGTTGCGATATTTCTGTGGCTGCTGGACGCCTTTGGGGGAGTGGTGGTATTGCCAGACGGCTGGATTTATCTGGCATCGCTGATTATATCGATGATGTTTATATTTCCCGGTCTGGGGGTTATCGAGTGGGAAGAGGCCCGCAATGAAATCGGCTGGAGCGTATTAATTCTCGTTGGAGGGGGGCTTGCCCTGGGTTCGGGGTTGGAAAAAACCGGCATCATAGACCTTATTGCAACCAACCTGGAAGGGCTGCTGGTCGGAACCAGCCTGTTCATCATTGTTTCAGTCGTAGCACTTGTGACCGCTTTCAGCATCACCTTATTTTCCAGCCTCACCGCCACTTCCAGCACCTTCGTGCCCGTGGCCATCGCTTTGGCCTTCCAGCTCGGCGTAAACCCGGTAGTTTTAGCTTGCGCCGCCGGCATGTCGGCATGTCTGGCATTTTTGCTACCGGCCAACACTCCGCCCAACGCCATTGTCTATCGGACAGGTTATTTCAAAACCTACGAAATGACAAAGGCAGGATTGCTGTCCACCATCTTGTGCGTCACAGTGCTCGTTTTCGTCGTTATGGTATACTGGCTTCCTCTCTTATGATCCCCGGAACCCCGGGGGGAAAGAGTGGTGGCTGCCGGGTGGAATTAACCTTTTCCTCACTCCGGACCAACTCTCTTCGGGGCCGCTACTTCGGTCCCGCGATTACTAAAGAACTGCAGATCAGAATACCAGTGAAAAATTGTAACCGACCCCTGTCCTGAGATTATAATATTGCCAAAGGCTTGCAGGACACGACTAGAGGTGAAGATCAATGAAGTTCGATTTCATCAAGTTCATCCCCGAAAACCTGAGACCTCTAGCGATTACGGCAATTATTATCCTGGGGACCTATCTGACGGCGAAGCTAACCAAATACCTGATCAGCCGATGGTCCCAGCACAGATTGACCCAGCTCAAAGACAAGGAAAAGACCACCGCAGTAACCACGCGAATGGAAGTATTCCGCAGAGCTGGGGGGTTCCTAGTATGGCTAGCAGGGGTAATTGTCCTCCTCTCCCAGTTCCCCGTGGCCCGAAACCTGGGAGTGGGCTTATTTGCCTCCGCCGGGGTAGTAGGGCTGGTGCTTGGTTTAGCCGCTCAAAATACCCTGTCAAACATGATTGCCGGGGTGGTACTCTCCTTTTCACAACCCTTGAGACTTGGCGATGCAGTGATAATGGAAGATGACTTCGGTTACGTGGAGGAGATAACTTTGATGCAAACTTTCATCCGCACCTGGGATAATAGAAGGATAATCGTTCCCAACGACGTCCTTAGCAACAGGATCGTCCAGAACTGGTCAATCAAGGACCCCAAGCTTCTTGCCGCCACCATAGTGTACCTCGATTACGGGGTGGACCTGGAGAAAATTCGGGAGTGGATAAAAGAAGCCGTCAGAGAGAGCGACTACTGGAACGGGGAAGGGGAGCCGGGCGTCCAGGTCATGGATTTTACGGAAAAAACAATCAAAGTCAGGGCCCTGGCCTGGGCGGACGACCCCCCTTCTGCGTGGAACCTCAGATGTGAAGTACGGGAAAAGTTGATAAAACACTTCCGCGAGGAAGGACTAAAATTCCCCAAATTCAGAGTGGAGATGGAACGACCAGAGTACAAGGCAGTTGCCAGTTCCGAGGAAACACTAGGCTAAAACCCTGCGCCGGATCCAAACTATTTTTGAGCAGAAGAAGGTTGCATGTCGACAATCCGGTCTCAGCACTTGTCTTCAGTGAAACAACTACGATAATATTTGTCGGAATGAAGAGGTGATAAAAATGGCCGTCAAGGAAATGAAAGAGCAGGTTAAGGATATAATCGATCAACTCAACGAGGCAGATCTGGAAGTAATCCTTCCGAACCCTCAATCTCTTTTCCGTTCTAGTATTTCGTACACCTCTTCTCGGGGCGCAATGAGGTCAACCAGGATCAATTTCTTTTCTCGCTTCAGCCTGTAGATTATCCTGTATTCACCACCTGGAGTCCCCGTCCGATACGAGTAGAACCCCTTGTATCCCGACAGTCCTTTGCCTAGCTCGGGATGTTTTTCTATTTTTTCCAGCGCAGCTTTTAATCGTCTATTTACGCCCTTGCCCAGCTTGGAGAGCCGCTTCCGACAATCCTTGTTTAGCTGAAGTTGCCACTCGTCGCTCACACCAGACCCTCGAAAGCCTCATCAATGGACATGGTTTCTCCTTCTTCAAGCTGCCTGTCAGTCTCTCGTGCGATATCCTCCAGGGTCAACTTGCGCAGTATCAGGGAATCACCCTTCTTAACAATGATCAAGCTGTCTCCGGTACCCAACCCGAGATCCTCCCGTAATCGTTTCGGAATGACGACCTGACCTCTCGAAGAAATCTTCGTGGTATCCACTTTAGTCATCGAATCACCTCGTGTTCTTATCTATAAGAATAACTTATCAACTGCGGTCCTGCAAAATACCCCCCATTCTTCATTGTGATAAAGGAACTATTTCCCTGCCAACTTAGCCATTACGTCTATAAAGTTTCGAGGGAACCGGAGGTTTCTTGCCAAAATTAGCCGGTTCATCTCCAGTGATGCCCTGTGGACTCGAAAATATTTTACGCCAGAACTTGGAAATCGAATATTGGCCCGGAACGGGGACCGAGGGCTACTAAAGGCTTCACCCCTCAGGGATGCCCCCCTGCTCATCTCTCCCTTGATGGGAGAAAGTGAGAATGAGGGTGACGTGCCCCCCTCACCATAATCCTCTCCCACCAGGGGAGAGGAAAATTATAGCAACATAGGTGTTCCTTTCCCTTTCAGCCTTCGGCTGAACGTCGTGGGGGAAAGAGAGAATGGGGGTGAATCTCTTCAGCAGGTCAAGTCCCCGCGCCCGACCGGGATGTTCGGTTTGATCTTCACTCCTCTCCAAATTTCATACTTTCAGATATACTGAAAATATGATAAAATTATCCCACCAAGAAGAGGTGAGGCCAATGCCAACAGTGAAAATTGGTAAACGACACCAGGTAA
>JBKGZS010000052.1:0-10198 GCA_046543285.1 Candidatus Acetothermia bacterium
GAGGTACAGCCTAACCGATTGAAGATCTGGTTCTACTTCCTAATTTCCATAATTCTCGGAGTCACATTTGGGATAAAACTGATGGAACAAGGAGAAGAATCCGCTCAGGAGACCTACTCCAGTATTTCCCGTAGCCTTCCCCAAGCAAAGGAAATCGTCGAGGAAGAAGATGAGCACGAGGAACAGCTGATCGAACTGATTGACGAGGAGAGGCTAAATTACGTGGGCTCCATTATCCTGGGCCTAAATGACGCACTCGTCGAGCTCACCGGGGCTCTCGCCGGCTTCACTCTGGCAATGCAAAACACGAGGTTGATAGCCATGGCAGGATTGATCACGGGGATATCCGCCTCCCTGTCCATGGCCGCCTCGGAATACCTGTCCACGAAATCGGAAGGAGGCAAACAGAACCCACTCAAAGCTTCCATTTATACCGGGATGGCCTACATACTCACGGTTCTGTTACTAATTTTGCCTTACCTGTTTTTTACCCGATATTATCTCCCTCTGGGTGTGACCCTCGCCATTGCAGTTTTTGTAATTTTTGTCTTTAACCTCTACGTAGCAGTCGCCCAGGGCGTCTCTTTCCGGCACAGGTTCCTGGAAATGGCGGTCATAAGTCTTGGTGTTGCCGCTCTCTCCTTCGGGATCGGCTTCGTAATACGGCATTTCCTGGGGGTCGATTTGTAATCGCACCCCAGAAAGCGCTGGCAAAAATGGAGTCATTACTTTAATCTATTCTGTAACGCAAACCATATACAGGAGGTCATTTATGACCAAAAGAGATTTGCTTCAAAAACCGGTCGCGGTGCTCGGAGGGGGAGCCTGCGGGCAAACCTTCGCCGCCGAATTTTCGCTGGCCGGCCATCAAGTAAGATTGTACGACATGCCAGAATTTGCCCCCGACAGTCTGGGAAAAGTCCTGGAAAATCATAAGATCGAACTGACCGGCAGGCAGATCAATTTTAACTGGTTCACAAGGGAAGGAACTGCAAACATCGACGTGGTAACGACCGACATGGCCGAGGCCCTTCAAGGGGCGGGTTTGATAATCGTGGCAATTCCCGCCAAAGGTCATACCAGCTTCTTTGAAACCATGATTCCACATCTTGAAGACGGTCAGGTCGTTAGCATTTTCCCGGACAATTTTGGTTCTCTGATGCTCAAAAAGATGCTCGACCAGCAGAACGCTAACCTGGACGTCCTCATCGGTGGATGGTCCTCTATGCCCTACGGCGTGAGAGTGGTGGAGCCCGGGAAAGTGGATTGTATCATTCGTATCCGGGAGATTATCGGCGATGCCCTTCCCAGCAATCGGGGCGACGAATTCCTGGAAATTATGAGGGAAATTCCAGCCTTCGACGGAACTCAAAAAGTCAAACAGGGAGACACAATTCTCGGAGTTGACCTTTCCAACCCCAACCCTCTGGTACACGTACCCGGATCAATTCTTAACGTCGGGGCAATGGAGGTTTCGGAGATGGAAGGTGCCTTTGGGATTCCGGAAGGAGAATACTCTATGTATAAATACGGGATGAGCCCCGCCGTAGCCCGGGTTCAAAAAACGTTCTACGAAGAAGAAAAGAAAATCGCCCGGGAGTTGGGAATAGAAATGGTGGAATACAGGGAAGATCAGTTCTTCTGGAAAGGCGGAGTCATGGGAGTCGAGTTCTGGGCCCCCTTCGCTGACGTAACCATTCCTCCCATTAGCGGCCCCACCTCAACCGATCACCGCTATTTCAGCGAAGATATTCCGGTGGGAACTGCTGTTCGCTATCGCCTGGCCAAAGCCCTAGGGATCGACACCCCGATGATCAAGTCAATGTTGACCGTGGGTTCAGCTGCCTGCAACAAGGACTTCCTGGAGGAAGGTTTGTCTCTGGAAGATCTGGGCCTTGAAGAAATGGACAAAGAAGAGCTAATTTCCTACGTCAAAACAGGAAGCAAGTAACTCACAGGAAAGGGTCCGAAGATTTCTGCGTCTTTTTGCTGGCATTTCTGCCAGACAGCCGGGAAAGGGTGCGGGCAAAAATACTATTCGAAAACAACTCAGTTGCCCCACCCTTCACCCGAAAGTTGAATTTTCGTAATTAGCGGTAGATGATCGGAAATCTCCAGGGTATCTTCTCTACGCACGTAGTGCTCCCCTAGCGAAACCTGATCAGATAGGAAGAAATAGTCCAGAATTCTGTCCGGTTTATCAATCTGAGGGTCATTGGGAAAGTGGGTATACCACTCGGCCTGGTTCGGACCGTTTAATTCTTCAAAGCTGGGCACAGCTTGATAATCCTCGAACAACAGTTTGATATCACGTTTCTCGTCCACCCCCTTTTCAGGTGGAAGCAAATTGAAATCCCCTCCTAAAATCCAGGAGTAACCCTCGGCTGTCCGTCTTTGAAGCAGATACTGAATTTCCTCGATCTGTCGAGTTCGCGCTTCGGCGCCGGAGGCAAAGGCGGAGAGATGAGTGTTGAAGATTAGAAAATCCGGACCGTGGGTTCGGGGGAGCCTGGCCTCCAGAACGGCTCTTTTGAGACCGGTCTGCCGCGCGACCCAGTTTCGCCTTCTCAGGGATAGTTGATGCCGCAGAGCCTCCGTTATTTCATACTTGGAAACGATTGACAGCTTTATACCGGCAAAATCGTTTCTTGCAAAACGGAGGGGAAAGAAAGTCTTCCAGTAAAAGGCGGAGACGTGGCAGGCATACTCGTCGGGCAAAAGCTCAAGTAGGCTCTCCAGTTGATCTTCTCTATCAGTTCGCTTGAGGCCTTCGTCCAATTCCTGGAAAAGAATCACGTCCGGATCCTCATCCTTTACCACTCGAACAACCTCTTTCGTCGTTCTGGCCACATCTTCCGAGGAGGGTTGCCTGTCGTTGCCGGATTCGTAATAAAAGTAATAATTTTTCCCGGCCAGGTACTGAATGTTCCAACTCAACAGCTTGATCTCCTCTGTCGAAGAGAGTATAGGAGCCTCCTCCTTGCAGGTTACCGTCTCAGTTTGGATTTGGTCGGGCCGGAAGCTAGAAAGTCGGATCCATCCAAAGAAACCGGCCAGGGTAACTAAAACGACAACGACAATAACAAAAATCATTTTACCCCTTGCTTTCCGCAAAATTATGCCCAACTCCTCTCCCCTCTTCAGTAACCATCTTGGTAGTCTTCCTCGAAAGGATTATAGCGCAAGACCTCTTGACATTGAAACAGATAGATTGACCCCAGCTCCCGGCTCAGTAACGGAAATCTCTTCCCAGCACTCCAGTGGAGCCGCCCCTCGTGGCCCAGATAACTGGATCGAAAAGCTGTATAAAAACGCTACAATTTGGTAAACTGGGTCGATGAAAAAAATGGAAAGGCGTAAACCCGATGAGCAAAAACCAAAACTCAAGTAGAGACTCCAAAGCAGAAAATACCGGCTCCAGCAGAGCCCAACCCGCCAGAAAGAACCGAACTACGTCCTCTCTGGCAACCCTCCTCCGGCTCTCAGGTTACCTTCGACCTCACTGGCTGAAGACAAGCGCCGTGGCCCTGGGAGCACTCCTCTCCACAGGCCTGGGATTGCTCCCCCCCTGGTTGATCCGAGTGGGAATAGAAAAAGCCCTCACCGGAACGCAACCAGGCCTGCTGTTGATTCTGGCCGGAGCCATGGTAGGGGCATCCCTGCTAAAGGGAGGACTGGATTTCCTCAATAGATTCCTGGCAGAATACGTGGCCCAGGGAGTCATTCACGACCTCAGAGAAGAATTGTACGGACACTTCAACAGGCTCTCTTTCTCCTTTTACGATCGAGCGCGAACCGGAGACATGATGTCCAGGGTAACCCACGACGCGGACCGCCTCCGCCGCTTCTTCTCTTTCATCAGCTTGAATATTTTGAGCAATCTACTCACCTTGGTGGGGATATTTGTGGTTATCTTCCTCTGGGAGCCACGACTGGCCCTGGTGTACCTGTTGATGGTTCCCCTTATGGCCCACGCCATGAAAACCTACGCCACCAAAGTGCGTCCCGTATTTGGTCGGGCCCGGAGACAGTTTGGCAACCTGACCACCAAGGTCCAGGAAGCGCTTTCGGGAATTAAAACGATCAAACTCTTCGGCCGCAAGGGCTGGGCGCTTAACCGTTTTCAGGAGCAGAATAAGAACTACGTGCAGACCAACATCGAAGCTGGACGGCTTTCTGCCCGCTGGATGCCCTACGTAAATTTCCTGCTGGGAATCTTCACCGCGCTGGTAGTCTGGTATGGAGGAAGGCTCGCCATCACTGGTGCAGTTTCGCTGGGAATGCTGGGGGGCTTCATCAGTTACATCGGTATGTTAACCCGCCCCATCAGGCAGACGGGAATGATGATCAACTTCAGTTCCCAGGCTGCCGCCTCCGCAGACCGGATCTTCGAGGTTCTGGAGATAGAGCCGGAGGTAAAAGACTCTCCGGACGCCTACGTCCTGCCCCCGGGTGAGGGCCGGGTGGTTTACGAGGGGGTCAGCTTCTCCTACGGGAAAGAAGAAGTCCTGAAAGAGGTCAACCTGGTCGCAGAACCGGGAGAGACTATCGCTCTTGTGGGACCCAGCGGAGCGGGCAAAAGCACTCTCGTGCACTTGTTGCCTCGTTTTTACGAAATAGACGAAGGACGAATCACCGTCGACGGCCACGATACCGAAGACGTTACCGTGGATAGTCTTCGAAAACGAATTGGAATAGTACTGCAGGACACTTTTCTCTTTGCCAGCTCGATCCGCGAAAACATCTCTTACGGAGCACCAGAAGCCTCCATCGAGGAAGTGGTCGAGGTGGCCCAAAGGGCACAGATACACCAGTTTGTGGAATCTTTGCCCCTGGGATATGAAACTCCTGTGGGAGAACGGGGCGTCAATCTTTCCGGAGGTCAGAGGCAGCGCCTGGCACTGGCAAGGGTTCTGCTAACAGACCCGGATATTTTGATCCTCGACGAACCCACCTCCAGTGTAGACGTGGAGACCGAAGAACGTATTCAAAATGCACTGGACGAGGTCCTGGAAGCCAGAACCACGTTCATAATCGCCCACCGGCTGTGGACCGTGCGCCATGCTGATCGCATAGTTGTGCTCCGTGACGGCAAGATCGTGGAAAGAGGCACGCATCAACAACTGTCCCGTTCAGGCGGCTTCTACAATACTATATATGAACAGGTGCTCAGCCCCCATCCGGGCCCGGAAACAGGAGAAGCTGACTCAAATTCTGAAACAGAGGGAGACAAACGATGAGAGGCGGATTCGGACGTCGGATAAGCTCCGGAGGAGAGGAAGATTTCGACCTTTCACAGCTCGATCGGGAGGCGGCATCCTTTCTGTTTGGCTACCTCCGCCGACACAGGAACAAGCTAGTTTTGGCTCTGCTGGCCATGATGGTCGTTACCCTTGCCACTTTGGCCGGACCCTATTTAACTAAACTGGCCGTGGATCGGTACATCGAGCAAGGGAACCTGGCAGGGTTGAATCTTGTCTTGATCCTGATGGTAGCAAGTTACGGGTTATTCTGGTTTTCCTCCTACTGGCAGACTTTTCTTGCGAACTGGGTAGGACACCGAATAGTAGGAGAGATAAGAGATGATCTCTACAATCATCTGCACGATCTGCCCGTAAGTTTTTTCGAAAGTAGAAAAACCGGCGACGTTATGGCTCGAGTAACCCACGACGTAGACACTCTCTCCGATCTCGTCACTACGGGGTTTGTCAACCTCTTAAATGACCTGTTCACCCTCTGTGGTATTGCCTCCATCATGGCGGTCATGGACCTCAAACTGGCCTTGGTAAGTTTTGCGGCCATCCCCGTGATTTTCTTTTCTGTCTCCTGGCTGGGAAAAAAGATAAGAACCGCTCAGAGGGAGGTCCGAGAAAAATTGGCCGAGATTAACGTCGAAGTCGAACAGAATATCTCCGGCATCAGAGTTGTTCAGGCTTTAAACCGAGAGGCCAGAAACAAAGAGGAGTTCAGTCGTCTGAGCTGGCAGAATCTAAAAGCAAACCTGAAGGCGGCGGCCTTTTTCTCTCTGCTGTTTCCCACCATGACCTTCGGCCGAGTGCTAGGAGAAGGTCTGGTGCTTTCTTACGGAGGATGGAGCGTCCTAAACGGCAATATCAGCGTGGGTGTTCTGCTTGCTTTCTTGAGCTATGTCCGACGCTTCTTCGCCCCCCTGGCGGATTTAAGCCAGGTTTACAACACCTACCAGGAAGCAGGTGCCGCCCTGGATCGAATTACGGAATACTTTGCCTTTTCACCCCATTCCCGAGCGAAAACTGACCCGAAACGGGCTGGAGCAGCGAAGAGCAAGAAGAAAGACTACCGAGGAACTTTTACCTTCGAAAACGTTACCTTTAGCTATCGAGATCGGGCAGGAGAGCATAACTCTCCCGGGAAAGAGACTCCAGACGAACAGGAAGGGCCTGTATTAGAAGATTTCAAACTCACTGTAGAAGCGGGAGAACACTTTTCCCTGGTAGGACCAACCGGAGCGGGGAAGACCACCGTCGCAAATTTGCTGGCCGGGTTGTACGAACCAGACCGGGGTCGGGTAATGATCGACGGGATTGCCCTCGAGGATATCCCCGATCCTCTGCTTCGGCAACTTGTGGGGGTAGCCCCGCAGGACGTATTTCTCTTCGACGCTTCAATCAAAGACAATCTGCAACTCGGAAATCTTGCAGCGGGAGAAGCGGAGATCAAGGAGGTAGCTAAACAGATCGGAGTCCACGAATTCATATCCCGTCTTCCCCAGAGTTACCAAACCCGTGTGGGTGAAGAAGGAGTAAAACTTTCCGGAGGGCAAAAACAGCTGATCTCCCTGACCAGGGCAGCTCTGGTGGACCCTCAGATTTTGATCCTGGACGAAGCCACGTCCAGCATGGACGCCCACACGGAGATGCTGGTCAAAAAAGCCATGCAAAAACTTCTTTCCGGAAAGACCGCCCTCACCATTGCCCATCGTTTCTCCACTCTCCAAAATGCGGACCGGATCGGCGTGATGCGAGAGGGCCAGCTGCTAGCAGTCGGGAACCACCAGGAACTTCTGGATATCAGCCCATTATACAGCGATCTGGTGCAAAGACAGAAGAACCAAAATCGTTAATCCGTTTACCGAAAGGGAGGGGGCTTCGAAGGGCTTACAGAAACGGTGCAGGGAGAATGAAAAAATTAGCCCTCGCGCACCTCGAAGGCCTTTACTCGTGTATTCTTCAACCCATTTTCATCCACTACCGTGAGAGTTACCTCCCAGGTTCCGGGCTGGTCCAGCTCCACTGCTATTTCTCCTCCTTCGCGCTGGATCTCTCGGTCCTCGTGGCTCAGCGTCCACTGGTAACGCTCGATGTCCACGCGGATTGCAGAGCTTCACGAGCCGTTGAAATGAGCGTGCCTGAAGAAGTCAATTACCCCGCACCAAGGTAAGGGGCTTTCTCAGCTACTTTTGGTAAAAGCTGGCCGCGGAGATGGTTGAAATTTCGAAAAAAAGACTTAGAATCTGAATGAACGTTCATTCAGAAGACTTGAGGGGGATTTTATGGCTGAGAAAAGAACCAAGGATAAAGAAGAGCTAATCCGCGAAGCGGCCACAAAAGTCATTGCAGAACAGGGCTACTTTCAAACTAGTGCTCAGGAAATCGCGGACAAAGCTGGAGTTTCGGTGGGAACCATCTACAACTACTTCGGCAGCAAAGAGGAAATCCTGCTGGATATCTTTGCCCAAGAGTTCGAGGACCGGCGAAAGTTCTACAGAGAGCTCTCCCGGAGCGACCTCCCTCTGTTCGAACAAATCAGAAAGATTCTGGATCGCCACTTTTCCCAAATGGCCGAGCACCAGGAACTTATGAGCGTGATTATCCAGGAACGATTTAAACCGGGATCTGAACTTGGCCGGCAGCTGAATCAACATTACGAGGAGGTCGTTCGGTACGTGGAACGGCTTGCCGATCAAGCCCAAAAGGACGATCAAATCCGCGACTGTGACACGGGCGTGGTGGCCTCTGCCATGTTCGGAGCCGTGGAGTCGGTAGTAGCATATGGAATGCTCCAGGACCAAAGTAATACAGAGCGGTTTTTCGACCGCGCTCCGGATCAACTGGCCACATTTTTTTGGGAAGGCATCAAAAAACGAGGAGATTAGAGGTGGTAAAAGTGAAAAAGACGTGTCTAGTTGTGTTGGTACTTGCCCTAGCCGTTTTTTTGACTGGATTGAGCCCTAGGGGGGCAGAAAGTGAACAACAACTGAGAGTGGTGGTAGTAGACGAGTCCAGGACTTTTGAGGTTTCTATGCAGGTTCAGGGCCTGGTCAGCACCCTCAGAGAACAATCAATGTTAGAAGTCCAGGCTCAAGCCGTAGAGGTGGATACTCCAACCCAGAATCCACTAACCGGGGATGACGTTTCCCCCGTGGACGTAGTGATCATTGTACCCTATACCATCGAAACGGGGGCAATGAAGCAGGTATGGGTGGTAACGGTCCCCCTATCCATGATTCCCCTGGAACAACGACGGGAGACGCGACGCCAGCTGGAACGACTTAAAATCGGCATTGAAGAAGCCTTTCAGGGTACCGTGGAAGCCGTCGGAGTCCACGACGATCTGATCCCGGCTTACTTTTCCAATCTGTTCCTATTGGAGGGGGTACTCAGATGAAGTTTCTCGGCGCCTGGGCCGTGGACAGGCCGTGGATCATCATAAGCGTGGCGGTCATTGTAACCATCGGCCTGGGGCTGTTTATACCTCAAATCGAACTGGTAACCAACTTCGAGAAATACCTTTCGCCCTCCAATCCTGCCGTCAAGGCCATGAATGATGCCGAGGAACGATACGGTTCACAAGCCTTTCTCAGAGTTACCGTGGAGTCCGAGGGGGCCGTCTTAGACATCGATGCGCTGCGCAGAATCGAACAGCTTCGAGAGGACATCTCAGACCTGGACGGAGTCAAGGCGGTCGAAGGCCCTCTCAACTCGGAAATAATCATCGGGAAGGAAGATTCGCTGAGCGTAGAACAGGTTGCTCCGGAAGGCAGGGCTCCAGAAAACGACGAGAAGCTAGAGGAGTTCAAAGCCAGATTGTTGGGAAACGACCTGCTAGTCGGTCGGGTAATCTCTTCATCTGGCAGTGCGGCAGCACTTTCTATAGAACTGGAAAAAGACGTAAACGAGGAAGAAGTAGCAAATCGGATACGAACCATTACCGACGACTATCAAGGACCGGAGGAAATATACATAGCAGGCCTCCCCTTCATGAATTCCGTACTTTCGGAATCCATTATGGAGGACCTGATCACCCTGTTGCCCCTGGTCTTCGTGGCCATAACTTTGGTTCTTTATCTGAGCTTTCGTAGCCCCCGCGGGGTTCTCCTCCCTCTGTTAGTGGTGGCACTCAGTGCAACCTGGACCATTGGGTTGCTTGCCCTGCTGAAGGTCCCATTTACTCTGATCTCATTCATCCTGCCCGTGATTCTGGTGGCAGTGGGAACCGCCTATTCGATCCATGTGTTGAACAAATACTACGAGCTTTCCGCCCTGGACATGGGAAAAAGGGAGGTAATTCAAAAAGCCACGGCCGCCATGTTTTCACCAGTTTCAATGGCCGGAATGACTACGGCCGCCGGATTTCTAGCTCTAATCAGCTCCTTCTTGATCCCCCAGCGTCAGTTTGGAATCTTCGCCGCGGTCGGAGTGTTCATCTCCGTGGCTCTATCTCTAAGTCTGCTTCCCGCCATCCTCTCACTCCTCCCTCTGGACCAGAAAAGCTCTGGAGAAAAAAACTCCCAGGGTTTGGGCTCCCGGCTCGCTCATGCCAGAGAGTCCTTCCTGGTAAGCTTTGAAAAACTCGTATCTCAAAGAAAAAAGACCGTTCTTTTGGCCTTCCTGGTAGTCCTGGCAGTCTTCTCCGTCGGAACATTTACCGTAACCATAGAAACATCCCAGGAATCATTTCTGGGTGAGGACAACCCCGTAACCAAGGGGATGAACTCCCTGGATCAAAACTTTTCCGGCTCCCAGCAGTTGCTGGTGGAGGTAGATACAGGCAGAGATGACGGACTGCAGGACCCCGAAGTCCTGAAGGAGATGGAGGAATTTGAGGAGTGGCTGAAAACGAAGGACGGAGTACAGGTAAACAACACCTTTTCCCTGGCAACTATAGTCAAACAGCTCAATCAGAAGTTTCACGGCGACGACCCCGATCTCTATAGGAC
>JBKGZS010000053.1:0-10020 GCA_046543285.1 Candidatus Acetothermia bacterium
GGTATTTACCGTCGAGCGAAACTCCAGACCCGTAGAATTCAAGTCGGGCCGCCTGGACTCCGTGAAATCTGTGTCCACTACAGGTAAAGCAGTTCGGGTGATTAAAGACGGTCGGATCGGTTTTAGTTCTACAACGGATTTGGAGGATGAAGAAGAACTTGTTTCGAGAGCTGTAAATTCTTCCAGGTTCGGTGACCGGATCCAGTTCGACTTTTCCGACTCGAAAAATTTTTCTTTCCTAGATTGTTTTCACGATGAGGTCAGAGATTTTCAGTTAGAAGAGCAGATCCGGATGGGGTTAGATCTCGTGGAACAGCTGAAACGCTTCGAAGAGGATTTGGAAATAGACCTCTCTGTGACCAAATCGATCTCGAATGTAAGAATAACCAGCACAGCGGGTCTGGACGCCGAAGAGTCGCTGACCCACCTGGCCCTAAATGTGAGCGTTCAAAAAGTTGAAGAAGGAGACATCTTCAATACCTATGCGACTACGCAATCGCGGGATAAAGAGAATTTTTCCCCCCGAAGCTTGGCGGATAAGATCATCCGCAACCTCAAGTGGGGTCGAAGGAGTTCCGCCGTCAGCTCTGGCAAACAGCCTGTAATTTTTACCCCGCGGGGTGTATTGGTGTTGATACTTCCTCTAGTTGCTGGTCTGAACGGTAGAAACGTTTTCCTTGGATCCTCTCCACTAGCAGGAACCTTGGGGGAAAGAGTTTTTGATGAAGCAGTTAACTTAACTGACGATGGTCGTCGGGTCGATTCACCCAGTGTTCGGACCTTCGACGACGAGGGAGCCCCCACTACCGAGAAGGCCTTGATTGAAGACGGTGTCGTTAGCCAATTCCTGTACGACTTAAAAACTGCTGGCATGGCAAGTGCCGAGACCACAGGCAACGGTTTCAAAGGTGGTCTGTTGGGAGGCAGCGACTTCCGTTCTACGCCCTCCGTTGCGCCCTCCTCTTTGGTTCTCGAAACCGGGGGTTCCACGCTTGGGGAAATTATCAAGGATATCGAACAAGGTTTGCTGGTCGACCAGGTTCTTGGTTTAGGGCAGGGGAACGTGATATCAGGAGAGTTTTCCAACAACGTTTCCGTGGGTTACAAAATTAAGGACGGAACTATCATGGGTAAAGTCAAGGATACCATGATAGCGGGAAACGTCTACGATCTTCTCTCGGACAGCTTCATTGAAGTGGGGCGTATTCCTGAGTGGGTGGGAGGAATCCTTTACACCCCCCCGGTTGCTGTGGACGGGGTAAGCGTGATAAATGAGTAAGCGGAATCCTGTTCGGGCCTCAACCGGTGCCTCAATTGATCTCTTGAGGGTCGTTTAGTAACATATTCCGAGGTGGATTGATAATGACAGAAGAACTCGCGGCTACTGATTTACGTACCCGATGTGACCCCCATTCTTTTTCTTTTGAGACTACTGAGGAGATCGAACCATTAGAAGAGATAATCGGTCAGGACAGAGCTCTTGACGCCATTAGATTAGGCCTCGGGGTCAAAGATGATCAAAATCGCTATAATATCTACGTCGCCGGCCAGCCAGGGACCGGAAAAATGTCAGCAGTCGATCATTTTTTAAAGCGCGTAAGTATTGAGGAAGATCCTCCTCCAGATCTCTGCTATGTTCATAACTTCGATAATCCTTACTGCCCCAAGTACCTCAAGTTCCCTGCCGGAACAGGGAAAAAGTTTCGGGAGGACATGGACAATTTGATCGATCGCCTGGGCGAAGGAGTCTCTGATACCTTTGAATCAGGAGAATACAAACAGCGAAAGAAGCAGATTGACCAAAGATTCAACGGTCAAAAAAAGCAACTGTTTGAAGAACTGGAACGCGAGGCCGAGGAGAGGAACTTTCTCCTCCAGCGAACTCCTTACGGGATCAATACTGTTCCTCGTGACGAAGATGGGGAGCCCATGGATCAGGAGGATTTCGATTCTCTATCAGAGGAACAGCGGGAGATGATCCAGGCCAAACAGGAAGAACTCCAATCCCACGTAAAAGAGATCATGCAGCAGGTAATGGAGTTAGAGGAAGAGCGCAAGGAGGCAATTCAGGAATTGAACAAGGAGGCCATATCGTTTTTCCTCGGACCCTTGATGAGAAAGTTGCGGAAAAAGTACGAGGGAAATTCAAAAGCGGTTAAGTATTTACAGGACGTGGAGTCCGACATTCTGGAAAATATCGATAGTTTTACTAATGACAGTGGGGGGCAGAATGTCCCTCCCTGGTTGGCCAACTTTGCCGACGGTCAGGACAGGTTTAAACAATACCGGGTCAATCTGTTGGTAGATAACAGCGAAACCGAGGGAGCACCCGTTGTGACTCAGGAAAATGCCACGTATCCTAACCTCTTTGGCGCTGTCGAAAAGAGGGCTCAATTTGGTACCATGTCCACCGATTTCACCATGATCCGCCCCGGGGCCCTGCATCAAGCAAATGGCGGTTATCTGGTGCTAAAAGCTAGCAATCTCTTCCGCTATGCAATGAGTTGGGAAGGACTCAAGGTGGCTCTGAATTGCAGTGAGGTGCGGATTGAAGACCCGGCTCAAATGCTGGGATATGCTTCCACAAAAGGATTAGAACCAGAACCGATGCCTTTAAACGTCAAAGTTATTTTGATTGGCAATCGAAGAATATATCATATCTTAAATCAATACGAAGAGGATTTCCGGAAATTGTTCACAGTAAAGTCAGATTTTGGCCCCGAAATGGACCGGATGGAAGAATATGAAACAAAGATTGCGGGCTTTATTCGATCTCAGGCCGATGAGAACGGAAGCATCAAACATTTTCACCGCTCTGGAGTGGCTCAGGTGGTGGACTATGCCTCTGAGATGGTGTCAGACAAGGAAAAGTTGTCCACAAAGTTTAGCGAGATAGCGGGAATTATCAAAGAAGCCAGTTACTGGGCTACTGAGGCCGAATCCGAACTGGTTACCGAGCAGCATGTGCAGGATGCGGTCCAGGGGAGAATTGAACGCAAAAGCCTGATTCGAGACAAAGTTCAGGAATTGATCGAGCGGGACAAAATCTTAGCTGACCTCGAAGGGCAGAAGGTGGGGCAAATAAGTGGCTTGTCAGTCCTCGATTCCGGTGACTTTGCCTTTGGCCGCCCGTCTCGGATTACCGCCAATGTGTACGCCGGAAAAGAAGGCGTAGTGAACATCGACCGAGAAGCCGATCTCTCCGGAAGCAGCCATACCAAAGGGGTCATGATCCTCAAAGGGTTTTTGGGTGAAAAATTTGCCTACGATAAACCACTTTCATTGACCGCCAATCTAACTTTTGAGCAGACTTACGCGAAGGTCGATGGCGATAGCGCCTCCAGCACCGAGTTGTATGCCATTCTCTCCAGCCTATCCGGGATTCCAATTAAGCAGGGGATTGCCGTCACTGGCTCCGTCAACCAAAAGGGTGATATTCAACCCATCGGCGGGGTAAATGAAAAGATTAAGGGTTTCTTCGAGGTCTGTAAGCAAAAAGGGTTGACGGGAGAGCAAGGGGTGGTCATCCCTGAGCGAAATGTAGATAACCTCATGCTTCCCGACGAAGTGATTCAGGCCGTGGACGAAGGAAGTTTTCATATCTATCCGGTCCAGACTATTTCCGAGGGCGTAGAAATATTGACTGGCGTGCCCGCTGGAGAACTTGACACCGAAGGATATGGGGAGGAAACCGTCTTCGGTAAAGCCGACAAACGCCTGAGGGAGATTCGGGAGGCCCTGAAGGGTGAAGAGGACGAAAACGAGGAATAATCTACCGGGTACACAAGTGCTCAAGGTACTCAGTCAAAAGTCTTACCCAGCGGCCTTCCACAACGCGTCGTAGTTTGACTTGGGGTTCCAGACCAAAAAGCCATTGACTTTTGCTTCGTCAACCGCCTTTATTTGTTCCGCAATATAGGAAGCTGTAGTTAAATGTGATGGTACGTGGCGGTGAAAGCCCTGAATATAGGGTCTCAATTTTGCAGAAAGCCGCTCCGATCCTGCCCGAAGAGCCTCGCCGACGCAATATCCTGGATCATCCCGCAATTTCGGGCTCGTGTAGTGAGAAGGGTAAATCATAGGGGAGATGTAGTCCACGTGATCTTGGAGTTGCTCCAGATTCTGGCCCGTAGGGTCGTTGTTCTTGCTATTCCATTTCCAGAGAGTTCGGCCGTAAACATCAATCGAGAAAGGCAAATCTGATGAGAGCTCCGCCCGTGCCTGTTCCACAAAGTTAGTGATCAATTCAGATCGCCGGCTATAATCCGCTCCGATTTTGCCGTCATCAGGAAATCTGACGTAATCAAACTGGATCTCGTCAAACCCCCTCTGAGACACCTCGGAGGCCAACTCCAAGTTGTAACGGACTACCTTCTGATGGTCGGGGGTGGTCCATTTTCCAGTTAAGCCCAAATGTTTGGCCATGAGGGGATCCTTGAATATTACCTGTCGAGCGATGGTATATATACCAGCCCGCTGGAATTGGTCCAGTAGTTCATCGAGGTTTAACCTAGCTCGGACAGCCCCGATTTTGCTAGCCAGTTCTACCTCCGAGCGGTAAGTAATAACCCCGTCCGCATTTTTAACGTTGATTACGACGGCGTTAAAACCCTGCTCCTTCATCTCTGAGATGATATCCGCTGGTTTTCGGTTGGAGATGGATAGAGAGGTCAGATAGATCCCTTTTAGATTGTCTCCAGCAGGTTCTGAGGAGGCAGGTGGGCTGCTGAGCGGCGGCCTCGGAGCCTCCTTGACCCCGAAGTTAACGCCCAGAATCATCATACCCCCCAGAGCCACTGCCATGAGCCACTTTCCTCTGCCGATATCCAGCTTTTTTATTAAAAACAGTTCCCGATTCATGATAAGGGATTGTAACCCCGGCAACTCCATTTTTTAAATGACGATGGTCACCCGGGGATAGAAAGTTTGTATTTACCGGGGCTACCTCGCTGATTATTTTGGCGTAAATCCCCAGGTACAGGTTATCCTATCTGTCAGACTCCAAGAAAATTCTTTTTTCATTATCTGGAATAGGCAACCCATTACAGGGCTCCGGAGCAGCTTTGCAAGCGAGGCATAGTTGGTTAGAATAGGTTCCGTGAGGTGAGAACATGGGAGAATGGACTGAGGCGGAACTTGAGTCTTTACACGACTTCTTTTTTGAATTGGGCTTGTTGAAACAGTTGCCTAGATCCGGGTGGTTCAAAGCAGGTATAACCCAACCTGAAAGCATTGCCGAACACTCTTTTCGAACGGCGATGATTGGTTTCGTCCTTGCCACTTTAACGGAGCGGGAAGTGGATCCCCATCGAATTGCATTCTACTGCTTGACTCACGACCTAGCGGAAGCGCGAACTTCCGACTTGGACTGGGTTGCTCAACAATACTTGGAAAAAGAGGATTACCGCAACGAAGAAGTCTTGCGGGATCAGATCGATCCGCTCCCGGAAAAGAGCGGACGTGAGCTGGCCCATAGTCTAGGCTTGACTTCCGATTTCTCTGAGGAAGACCTTAATCTCATTCGGGATGCTGATTTGCTCGAAGCTGCCTTTCAGGGGATAGCATATGTTTCTTCGGGACATCAACTAGCAAAAGAGTGGGTCGAAAGCAGCGTAGGGCTGTTGAAAACAAGAGTGGGAAAGATGGTGGGGGAGCAGTTACAAAAAAGGTTGGAGAAAGAGGAGGCAGAGGACCTCGTGGGTTGGTGGAAGGAATACAATTTTCAGGAGCCTTCCAAATAAGAGTATAGTTTCTCCATCTCTTCCGTTGCCCGTTTCCTTTGGGTCTTGTTCCATTCCCCTTGAGCCAACTCCTCCAAGTTACTGAGGGCTTCCGTGGTTTTGGATGGGAGGTCCGTTGGGGGTGGAGGCAAATCGTCGGTCTCTCCCAGGAATATTTGCAAACTTTTTTTAAGGTCACTTTGAGTAAGCTGGCCAAGCTGTGTCGCTGCCTTGAAGCGTTCCAGAACCAATCCTGCATGAAAGGCCCATAGAGCATCCTCTTTGCCTTCATAGTTAATCCAATCGATCAGCGGGAACAGTAACATATACTCGGCCGGGAGGCCGTAATGTAGTTGTTCAAATTTCAAGGCCCGCCGGTTGATTCTCAATTCATCGATGGCACCGAGGTAGGAACCGCCGATGAGAGCATCGGAACCCAGTCTCAAATCCCCTGCCGAGGAAGATTGGCCGACAGAATCACCATTGATCAACAGCCGTAACTCGTGACGGTCGTAAATTACAGTCACGTGAGACCAGATATTTCTGGGGATCTCGCTATCACTGGTTACGATTGAATTACTTGCTGTCTTTTCTTTGACCTTTAGCTGTCCTTCGTCGGCCAGAATCAATTGCCAGTTGCCGCTCCTGAAAATCGTGGCCTCGGATTCCTCTTGGCCCCCCGGGAGGAGCCACAACTGGATCGAAAACGCGGACCCTTCCTCCTTCTGGGGGAAGCTTACTTTTGCGTAATCGGACTTATCGTCGAAGTACAGATAGGTAAAGCTGAGTTCCCATTCGGCTGGGGATACCTTTTTAGTTTTGGCTCCGTAAAGCCGTACTCTGTCCAGCTTTCCGAAGGACCAATGCCACTGATCAGGAAGGTTTTGCCGGTCCTCAAGAGATTCTAAGGCTGTTTGCAACTTGGTGGCCCGATTAACCAGTTCTGAGGGAACGTTCACGGAGCGGCATAGGTCTTTGATCCCTTCCAGTTCCTTGCTCACCTCGTCCCTGCTCTGGTTCGAAAAAGAGCCGAGATGGAGCTGATACCACGCGGGCCAGAACCGACCAACTTGGAGTCCAAGTTTTCCCGCCTCCTTGATACCCAGCCCTTCAGCTATCACGGGTGCCCCAATCAATCCTAATGATAACCCAAAGAATATAGCGTAGATAAAAACTTTTTTTTGCATGAGTTGAACTAAGAATAGCACACCTGGCTAAGGTATTCAATTGTGCCCGCAAGGGCATTTCTCGAACTCCACCGGTGATGTTGACAATTCCTTAAGTCAGTGTTATCGTATATAATACAACTTTTTCTCTCGGGAAGTGGTGAGAATGAAAGAAAATTCTGCAGATTACGCGTCGTTTAGTCGTTTGCTCCAGTCGGATTTTGAGAACAGAAGCTTCTCCAGTGCAAATGGCGGTAGCTTTTCCGGCTTAACTGGCTTTTCGGCCCCTGCCAGGCGTATGCACTTCCCGTGGCCGTCCTCTTATATTCTGCCCCACTAGGGGTAGTTACTCTTTATCCAATACCTTACAGCTCCTTTTTGTTAATATCGAATACATAGATCACTATTACGTGGTTTATTATACCTCTTCCGGGATTTAGATATATTTTCCGCCACCCCCTCGGCGGAGCATTTGGTGAGTCCGGCTCCCATCCGGCCGGGCTCACCACCCCTCCTACTTCTGCTTGAAACCGGGCCTGCGCCCGTTTTGGGTGCCGCCATGTCAACAAGCTGGGAGTTGCTCCCCCCCTGTGCTGTTGAAGTGTTAGGGGGCTGCGAGTATATTTAATTGATAACCGGATACTATTATCTCTAAAGGTGAGGCTATGGTTTTTTTCTCCACCTCCGTGTCCTACGCCATAAAGGCACTTACATTTCTGGCGGGTGCGTCGGAAAACGGTTACTATACGGTGAATTCCGTTGCAGAAGAAGTAGACGTCCCGGCTCAGTTTCTGGGTAAAATCTTCCAAGGTCTGGCCAAGGAAGGGATTCTTCGCTCTCAAAAAGGCCGAGGTGGCGGGTTCCAATTTGCCCGATCGGCCGAAAAAGTAGCCCTTTTTGATGTGGTTGAGGCGGTCGAAGGGGTTGACTCTCTCTATCAATGCCCTTTTGATTTAACGGTTTGCTCGGAGGATGAGCCTTGCCCTCTGCATGAAGAATGGAAACCAATTCGCGACGAAGTCGTGAACCTTCTTCGCCGGAAAACGATTGCCGACTTAGCAGTTAGTTAATTTGTATCTTATTTCATCAAGGGTGGTGATCGAAATGATTAATCGAGAGAAAGTCGAGGACGTTTTGGACGAGATCAGACCTTCCATTCAGGCCGACGGAGGCGACGTAAAGCTGGTGGACGTAAGTGAAGACGGAGTGGTGGAAGTCGAGCTTACCGGTGCCTGTGTGGGTTGCCCGATGGCTACGATGACTTTGAAGGGTGGCATAGAGAGAACCCTGAAAGACAGACTTCCGGAGGTCCAGGAAGTCCAGGCGGTCTAGTGGACTGCCGCTGGAAACTGTTTCAAACCGGAGCTCCTACATTGGGAGGTGATCTCTGGGTTGGGGGAACGTGCTTCACCCGCGCCTGTCAAACTAATTGTCGGCTTGATCGTCCCCAATAGAGAACTCGCCGCGAGGGCCAAAGACGACTTGATCAATGAACTGGGAAAAGTGGACGACAAAAGCGAGTTTTTCTCTTTTGACTTTACGGATTACTACGAGGAGGAAATGGGCTCGGATCTTATGAGGCAATTCCTATCTTTTCAGGAATTGATCAACCCCGGCCGGCTTGCTCAATTAAAATTATTGACCAATGACCTGGAAGACCAGATAACTTGCTCTGTCAGCTTCCAGGTAGATAGGGCGGTGAACCTCGATCCCGGCTACGTAGCTCCCTCTAAGCTGGTCCTGGCCACTACCAAGAACTATTCCCATAGGGTTTACCTGCACAGCGGAATTTACGCCGAAGTTACTCTACAGTATAGGGATGGTTCTTTTATTCCCTGGGAGTGGACTTATCCAGACTACCGCACCGAAAAATACCTTTCTTTTTTTAACCGGGTCAGGGACAACTACCTTCAGCAATTGCGGAACCCAGGCCAAGGGTGAAGATAGCATATTTTGGAGCGATTGGTTGCAGTGAACTCTACAGCAGACGCTCAACTGGCAGGCGGAAAGGTGAGCTTACGGGTTGCATATCGCTCTTCATGTGCTGTTTTCTATGGAACGGGGGTCTACAGTCCACTTCTGTGTACCGTACTTGAAATCCCGTAAACGCTTGGCCAACGCGATCTCCGAGCTGGACAGGTGACCTTTTTCAGGTCGAGCGTTCAAGCGATAGGCCACTTGTTTAACCCAGCGGTCGATAAGATGAGAAATGTTGATAGTTTTGCCGCTTAAAACTTTCAAATAATTGACTCGGGCCGGTTTAGAAGTCACGCCATTGCTCCCTTCTCCGTCCCGATCGTAATTCCTACGACCTGCTTTTAAAAAATGATCCATGCGGTGAAATAGCTCATTTTCACTCAGGAGCAGGGTCCCATGGTGAAGCATACCCCACCGCCTGGTCTGAGCAGTACCACTGACCTTTTCTCCTGCCACGAACAGGCCATTCGATTCAAGTTTCGCGCGAAGCCCTAGATCGGCTAGAACTTCGCTCAAAGACTCTGACCATTGCAACTGCTCCCCCACCACGCTGGAACAAGTAGGATTTGGTAAGTAAATGGAATAGTTCAGGTTATTTAAATCGTGGATAACGGTTCCTCCGCCTGAAGCCCGGCGGATCACAGGCATTCCGGCCTCTTTGCATCGGGGTAGATCTACCTCTGTTCTCAGGGACTGAGATCTGCCGATGATCACCGAGGGTTCGTTGCACCAGAACCGAAGAGTAGGGGGAACTGATCCTCTTTCGACTTTCCGAGCTATGGCTTCTTCCAAAGCAAGATTCAACCGGGGTTCTCGGGATTCCAGCTCCTGAACTACCCGCAGTATCTTTTTAGTAGAATTTGAAGGCATAAGTTTTCTGTCTCTGACCTGAGAGGGTTTCTACTCTGCCGTCAGCCTTTCGTAAACCTCCTTCGCCTTGTAGGAACTCCGGACGAAAGGGCCGCTGACCACGGCCTCGAAACCCAGGTTCTCAGCCGCAGATTTTAATCGGGCAAATTCTTCGGGGGACCAGTACTTTTCTACCGGTAGCTGATCGGATCCGGGTTGCAAATACTGGCCGATGGTTAGAATTTCTGCACCAGCCTCCCTGAGATCTTTCATGGCCTGCAGTATCTCGGGTTCCTCTTCTCCCAGGC
>JBKGZS010000054.1:0-9827 GCA_046543285.1 Candidatus Acetothermia bacterium
TCCCGATTCAGTTTGGATCAAGGCTTGAAGAGTGGGAGATATAAGCTTAGCTTGAGATTGCGGACAATCTTCTCGGACGGTACCGACAGCACTTTACGTAATATTGCAGCGGGGCGGTGTGTGAAAGTGGACTCTCTTCCTCCTCTTGGTCGACCCCAGTTCGTGGAGGTTGACAGTTTTTCGATCAGCGAGGATCGGGTGAAGCGCTATCTGCCTCATGGAAGGTCAGGCAGACTGGATGCCATTGTTGGAGAACTTCGAAGCCGTCTGGAGGAACTGATTCAGCCCCGTGCGCTATTTGTTTTCCGAAAACACTACGAACTGGATGCGAGTGATCTTTCCTTGCCTAAACCAGTGAACAGCTGTTCTCGTATGGCTTTGGCAGTGGCCACCATCGGCAAGCAAATTGAGGAAGAATCAGATCGTCTAAGGGGCAAAGGTGAGATCTCGCGCGGTTTTCTGCTTGATTCACTGGGCGCAGCTGCCGTTACGAAGCTCGCCTGCATGACAGGAGGTGAAATTGCTAAACGGGTCTCAGAAGCTGGCCTGGGGACTACCAGAGCATTTTCTCCGGGCTCAGGGTCTAGTAAATGGGGAATTCTCAATCAGCAGTTGATTTTTGACAACCTAGACGCGTCCCGGATAGGCGTGGAGCTGACTTCAAGCTCCACAATGATTCCCAAAAAATCCATCTCTTTCGTGCTGGGCGTCGGATCCAACTACGAGAATCGTCGCCCGGAAGAGCTTTTCTCCTGCCGGGGTTGCCCGCGGACGAATTGCGATTATCGCGGTCTCGCAGAGAGATCGTCGAACTGACGCACCTCCCCTCTGTATTTTTTTCGAATACGAATTACCAAGATGCCCCTTTCGAAGGAGGGCAGGCTCCCTCCATCGATCACGGAATTGGTTTCTAGAATACTATGCCCGAAAAGAGCGGTGTGAGTAGTATGGAAAGCAAGGTTCCCAGCAAAGCTCCGCCCAGCACATCCAGGGGGAAATGTTCCATGACGAAGATCCGGGAAAGGCCGATTATGAAGGAGGCTAGGTAGGCCCCGGCTGGAGCCCAGAGGTTGGGATAAAAGAAAACGATTAGATAAGAGAGCCCGAAAGCCATGGTGGCGTGGCCGGACGGAAAGGCAAAGGCGTCTACCATTCTAAACTTCAGCTTTCGCCGTTTGAGGGCGAACATGGGCCGAGGCCGTTCCACGATCATCTTTACTATCCGGAACGCCGCAATATCCACGATGGCGATTGCCAACCCAATTAGCACGATCCGCTGATCGGTTAAGCTTCCGAAGAGGATCAAATATAAACCCACCAGACCCCATAGATAACCATCTCCAAAGTAGGTGAACAGAATCAACAGGCGTGAGAACCGTTGCAACGCCGGGTTATTGCTGATCTGTTTTAGATAAAACTCGTCCAGCTCGAGGATGTGAAGGGAAAGTTCGTCCAGGTAATCGGTAACTCGCTGTAACCAGTGTTTGTGTTCGTTATGGGCCTTCATGTCACGTTCCTTTTCTTTTGAGGGTGGGAAACAAAATAACCTCTCTGATCGATCGAGAGTTGGTCATGAGCATCATCAGTCTGTCAATTCCTATTCCGATGCCGGCGGTTGGTGGCATCCCGTATTCCAGAGTTCTCAAGAAATCTCTGTCGCTCTGGTAACTCTCCGCCTCGGAATGTTGTTCGAATCTTTTCCTCTGTTCTACAGGATCGTTGAGTTCGGTAAATGCGTTAGCCAGTTCCAGGGTGCCAATAAAAGCCTCGAAACGCTCGGTGATCTCTGTGCTTCCGTCCCTTCTATTTTTTGCCAGCGGGGAAATATCCCTGGGGAAGTCAGTGACGAAGGTTGGTTGAATCAAATTATCCTCGATATATTCGTCGAACAGGGCTTCTATCAGCTCACCTTTGCTGTACTGGGAAAGTTCGTCAGGAAGTTTCAATCCCTCTTCCTTGGCCAATTGGATGAATTCGGAGCGCGAGAGGCCCTCTACCTGGTGGTCAAGGATCTCTTCCACCGCTCCCACCATGGAAAGGCGATTCCAGGGTCGAGATAGGTCGATCTCCTGATCGCAATAGGTAACTGTAGTTCCGCCCACAGCTTTTTGGGCACCTTCGACTACCAGCTTTTCGATCAAATTCATGGCGTCTTTATAATCGGCATAGGCCTGGTAAATCTCGATAGTGGTGAATTCCGGATTATGCTCGGTAGAAACTCCCTCGTTGCGGAAGCTTTTCCCAAGCTCGTACACCTTCTCCATTCCTCCTATAACAAGCCGCTTGAGGTAAAGTTCGGGGGCAATTCTGAGATACAGGTCCTGGTCCAGGGCATTGTGATGAGTTACAAAAGGTTCGGCGGTAGCTCCACCGGGGGCAGTCTGTAAGATCGGGGTCTCGACCTCCAAAAAATCTAGCTGGTTCAGAGTTTTGCGAAAGGCTGTGATCAACCTGCTTCTTGCTACGAATTTTTCCTTTACATCCTCATTGGTTAACAGGTCCATGGAGCGTTCGCGGTACCGTTTCTCCACGTCTTTTAGGCCGTGCCACTTCTCCGGCAGGGGTCGCAGGGCTTTGCTCAGCAATTCGAAGTCATCTACGCGGACCGATAACTCTCCCCGTCGCGTTTTGAACACTGGACCTTCTACTCCTATGAAATCGCCGATATCGAGCTCTTTGAATATTTGGTATGCTTCCTCGCCCAACTGGTCGATGTTGGAATAGCCCTGGATCTGTCCGGTTCCGTCTCTGATATCTATGAAAGCGGCTTTTCCCATGTCCCTGTAGCCCATGATTCGGCCCGCAATCTTTGCAGTTATCTTTGCTCGTTCGTCTTCTTGCAGCTTGTCCTCATAGGTGGAGTTTAAATCCTCGATCACGTGAGTTCTTTGAAACTGGTGGGGATAAGGTTCTATGCCCCGATCTTTGAGCTGTTGCAGTTTTTCGACTCGCTGATCTCTCAGAACGTTGGAATCGGGATTTTGTTGACTTGCTTGATCCGCCTCTTGCTCGTTCACGTTTTCACTTCCCAATTCCCAGTATGCGATACACTTTCTCTCCGCTCGGGGTTTGAACGGTAATTTCTTCCCCCTGGTGATGTCCCATCAGGGCTTCTCCTACCGGTGATTCCACGGATATCTTGTTTTTTTCCAGGTCGGCTTCGGCGGGGCTGACCAGGGTATAGGTAACAGCATCTCTTTGCCCTTCTTCTTCAAGTATCACTTTTGTCCCCATCGAAACCAGATCGGATTGTAGCTCTTTTTGATCTATAATAGTCGCGTTGTCCAGCAGGTGTTCCAGGCGACTTATTTCCGCCTGTATCCTGTCCTGGCGCTCGCGCAGGTAAATAAACTCCTTGTTTTCCCTCAAGTCGCCTTCGTGAGCCTTGGCCTCTTTAAGCTTCTCGGGAATCTCTTCGTATAACTCGTGTCTGAGGTCTTTTAGTTTGCTCTCCTTGGCCTGGTAGCCTTCCTCGGTAAGATAGAAATTATCATCGTCGTTCTGATGGTTGTTATTCACTTTTAATCACTCCTCCAGTTCCGCTTTGGCGATCTTGAATCCCCTGAGAAAACCCTCGGTTAACTCGCTATTGGTCATGCTTGTAGCGCAAACCCGGGGCTCGGCAATTACGTCGTAATTGGTGAAAGTTTCCTTATGTTTACGGAAAGCCTCCCGCACCACCCTTTTTAATCGGTTTCGCTCTACGGCTGTACCCAGGTTTTTCGGGGTCGTAATCCCGATCCTTGGGGTCTCGTCACCAGTCTTCTTCAGAAAAAGGATGAATGACTCAAACTCAAATCGCCTTCCGTGACGATACACGTGCTTGAAATCCGAACGGGATCTGAGTCGATGTCGTTTTTGAAACCCGCGATCAACCATAAATCGTATCTTATATCCCCCTTCTGATCAAGGTCAGGGCCATAGGGCATGTTTGATGCGGGACTTCCGTTTCCGTTCTCCCGGTTAGTTTCCCGCCCAACTTTGGTTGATGACCCCAGATTCAGCCCTAACGGGGCTCTAGGGCCAGGGCAAATTTTGAGTTCGGAAACCATCAATTTCTGGGACCGAATATTCCCGTTCCGATACGAACGAGGTTGGCTCCCTCCTCGATGGCCACTTTGTAGGAGTTGGTCATCCCCATGGAGAGCACGTTCATTGAAGTATTTTTGAGATCGAGATCTTGAGCTTTTTTGAATAATTGTCTCGTGGTCTGGAAATAAGGGCGGGCATCTTCGGGGTCCCCGGTGAAGGGGCCCATGGTCATCAACCCTCGAACGCGAAGGTGTTGCAGGTCTTCGATTTTTACCAGTAGTTCCTCCAGGACGTCAAATTCCGGTGCTATACCGTATTTGCTTTCTTCTTTCCCGCTGTTGACTTCGATGTAGGTGGGGATGGTTTCTTTGTCAGCTTTGGGGACGCGTTTGTCTATGTGCTTGGCTTTTCTAAAAGATTCTACGGTTTGAATCACGTCAAATATTGGAAGGGCTTTATTGATGTCGTTCTTCTGCAGGTGGCCGATCAGGTGCCAGGTCAACTGTTGAGCGACGTCCCCCAGTTTGTTGTACTTCCTTACCGCTTCGGGATGGGTATAATTTTCGCCAATTAAGCGGGCACCGGCTTCTAACACCTGTTGAATTTCTTCTACTGGTCTTCCCTTACTGGCCACTACTAAGCGCACTTCGTCGGGAATCGATTCTCTCAGGCGCCGGTACTTTTCGGCAGGAGTGCTCACTCTACCTCACCTCGAGCTCGGTTATGTAATCTTCCAGTATGGGTTTCATTTTCCGTGCTTTTTCCTCAGAACCTTCCGGAGTCTTCTCGATTAGGCGGGGTTCAACCAATTGCTTGCCCTCCGGAATTTTAAACTGTTGAAGAGCAAAGCGATCCACCCCCTGGGCCAGTTTCCCAATTTCTTTGAAATCTTTTTCGTCGAGGAAAGGCAAAACGGTAGTCCGAAACTCGCTGTCACCTTCGAACTCCTTGATCAGATGTATGCTTTGCTCGACCTGGGAAAAATCAACCTCGACCCCCGCCGCCTTTGAGTATTTTCCAGGGGGAGCTTTGATGTCCATGGCAATGTAATCCAGCAACCCCCGGTCAATGAGCTCTTCCAGTTTAGTCGGAAAACTCCCGTTGGTATCGAGTTTAATTTTGAAGCCCCTGTTTCTCACTCTCTGGAGGAAATCCGCGATTTCGTCATGTATCAAGGGCTCCCCCCCGGTTAGCACTACCCCCTCCAGCAGGCCTTCTCGAGACGATAAAAATTCGAAAATTTCTCCTTCGGGAATCGGCGATCGCTCTTGAAAGACTAGGTCGCCGTTGTGACACCACGGACAACGAAAGTTACAGCCCATGGTGAAAACTATAGCAGCTGGATGGCCGGGGAAGTCGAGCAGAGACAACTTTTGCAAACCGCCAATTTTCATGGTGGGTAGAATCAATTAAATGCCCAATATCAGTCCCTGCAATCTTCGCAGTGACCGAAAACCTGGAGACGATAGTGTTCGGTTTCAAAGCCCCGTTTTGAGGTGGCAGAATCAATTATCTTATCGATTTCCTCAGAGGCAAATTCCATCACTTTTCCGCAATCCAGACATATAATGTGGCCGTGCTCCTCCTGGGTAAAAACCTGTTCGTAATTCGACTGGTCGGTTCCCAAGTCTACTTCTCGGAGCAGGCCGGCGTCAAGCATCAAGTCAATGGTCCGGTATATGGTGGACATGGAGATATTAGTTTCTTCGTGAAGTTTGGACCAGAGCTGGGTAGCGTCAAAGTGGTCGGAAGTTTTGAATATTTCTTCTGCTATTCGCTTTCGAGACTCCGTAACATTGAGATCCTCTGATCGTAAATACTTCAGGAAAAGCTCTTGTGGGTCTTCTTCAGCCATTTAGCTCCCCCCTCAATGGTGTTGATCGGTGACTTACAGGCTTGCAAATGTCCAAAGCAATTGATGAGTATTTAAAAAAATTGTACGCTAACCTCTTTATCCACAAGATAGAGTGAGACATTTTGTTTTGTTCCCATAACGCCTTTAATCGTAGTCCAGTTCGAAGTTTTTCAGAACCTGTGAAAATGGCCGATACCTTCAGCTGGTGCTTTCCGTTTTTTCTTTCTTGTATTCCTTGAGAAGGAGAGAGCGGGCGGCCTCGGTCATCCTATCTATGAACAGGGTGCCGTCCAGGTGATCGATTTCGTGCAACAGGACGCGTGCAGGAAGCCCGGTTCTATGCAATTTTTTCTCTCTACCTTCTGGGTCTACCCCCTTTACCTCTACTCCCGTGGAGCGGGATACCTCGCCGTTGGCCCCAGGTAGCGACAGGCAACCCTCCTCAATTAACTCTTCATCGTCCGACCAGTCGACGACTTCGGGATTTATCAGCACGTGAAAGTCTTCATCCACGTCCATGGCTATGATTCTTTTCCTCACCCCGATCTGAGGCGCGGCTAGCCCAATGCCTTCCGCCCGAAACATGGTTTCAACCAGCTTGTTGGCCAGATCGACCGTCTCTTGGTCGACCTCTCGTATTTCATCGGCCTTTTGCCGCAGCGTATCGCTGGGGTAGGTAACGATGGAAAGCTCTTCTTTTTCCTTTCTGGTTTCTGTTTTCATGACGGTCAACCTCGAGGAGTATCTAATCTGATTACCATTTTTCCTTAGTGATTATAAAGGATGTTGATAGAGATGTCCATTGTTCAGAATTACACGCTCTCTAGGCAACTCCAGGTCGACTGAATCAGTGGCCCTGAGGGTTGTTTAGTGGTCATTTTTTGGTATCCTTGCTGAGTCGTGACAATTTTTCATTGGCGGGTCGTCCCCTACCATGATCTATCTAATACTCACCGGCTTTTGTTTTGGTTCCATAGGTATCTTTGTAAAGAAGATCGGCGCCAGCATTTCTCCCCTGGGCATTGCCATTATCAGGTTGCTGACCACGGCATTCCTGATGTTTTTGCTTGTATCCACGAGAAGGAGCTTCGAAGAACTTCGCCTCCAGGGGAGCAGGGATCTGGTGCTCGTTTTATTGGGCGGGTTGGTGGGCTTTGGGGCCACGATGGGGTTTTACATCAAATCCCTGCAGATTATCCCCGTGGCCGACGCCGTTTTTTTGCACTTCGTCTCTTTCCCCCTGTTTACACTGCTCTACACCATCTTTCTCACCGAGGATAGGATAGAGGGTTACGATCTGGCGTCGTTCACAATGGCCCTGCTGGGGATCTTCTTCATCTACGGAGTAAGCTTTCAGCCTCATAGCCAGCACTACTTGGGTTACACTTTTGGTTTCATTTCCGGGGTCTGCTACTCGCTAATGATGATTTTCATGAAAGTGTACGGCACTGATAAGACCCTGTACGGAACCATTTTCTGGCCGGTGCTCATCGGAGGTCTCGGGCTGGTTCCCTTTGGAATTCTGGAGGGTCTCACTTTTCAGCTCCGAACCGGTACGCTCTATCACCTGGCCGGACTGGTAGTCATTTCCACCTTTCTGGGCTATACTCTGATGGCCAGGGGTGTGGCTTCTGTCAAAGCTCACCACGCCTCCATCGCTTTGATCATCGCCGAGCCCTTGTCGGCGGTCCTGCTGGCCTGGCTGGTGCTGGGCGAGGCGCTGTCTCTGCAGGTGGGAATTGGAGGAGCCCTGATCTTGCTCTCCAGTATTTTGCTCTATCGCCGGAGGAGTCCGGATCAGCCGGTGGTGGAATGAGAAAACGGGCGATCCGGTTTTAGTGGGCCTGTTAGCAAGTTCCGGGTCCCAGTCCCGGTAGAAAACAATTAGCTTGTCTGAGTTTGCCCTCACCCGTAAGAGGCGTTTGCTCGCGGAATGCTACGCGATCCCTGAGGTTTAAGTTACTGAACTAGGAGGGGACCATAATGGTAAAGCTGGAAAAGACATTTTTTGCTCCTGCGCTCCTAATCGTTGTTCTGTTGGCGGTTGTGGCCTTGAATCAGCCCGGTTTATCCCAAGGAAACCAATCGCTACAAGAGAAAGTAGCAAAGCTGGAAGAAAGCCTTGAAAAACTCCGGGGTCAAATTCCCAGGATCGGCTACGTCAATAGGCAAGAAGCTTTCTCCGTTTTCCCCCAGGAAGTGGAAGAAGAACGCCGGGAAATAATCAAGTTAGAAAAAGAAATGGAGGACCTCACTACACAAGCTCGGGAAGGAAAAATAAGCGAGTCCGACCACAACAGGCAGCGGGACCTGCTTCGGGCCCAACATCTCCGGGCGAGAACCGAGGTAGACCTGGCCATACTGGAGACCATGATCCAAGCTCGAGGGTTTTCCGAGAACGCGGAGAGGCTAGAGGGCCTGAAGAGTCAGGTGTTGCCGATGAGGGATGCGATTGATAATCTGATCTCCGAGATAAAAGACTACGCTGTCAGCCCCCAGCAAGTCTCAGAGACCTTAAGCAAGGTGGAAAACGAGCAGTTCAGGAGGCTGGACGACATCTTGATCGATCTCGCCCAGAATAAGATCACTCAACTCACCCAACAGCTCGCCGAGGAGAAAGACTACGACCTGGTGATCGAGAGGCAAAACGTGATCACCTATCGGAAGGAAGCCGGCCAAATTGACGACCTCACAGAAGAGGTAAAAGAAAGGATAAAGCAAGCACTACGATCTTAGTTTAGCATGACGCTGAATCTTCTTTAGAGCCAATTTCTACAGGCCCTTAGCTTAATAACGACCTTCTACAACTTCGTGGTTTTTCGTAATGGTGACACCGAATTTCGCTGTCAAGCTGGGACCGAGGTCGATAAAGAGGTCGTACCCTCCTGGCTTTATCTCCTCTTTGTTTAATAGCCACCACCCCTGCTCGAAGGGATACGAATAAATTCCCTCGCTTTCATCGTAGGAGAGGTTGTCGAGAAGAACTACTCGTTTTCTAGTTTCGCTATCCCCGTTTATGGGGCCTGCGAGGGTAATTGTGGCACCCAATCCCTTTACTTCAGTTCCGTTGCCGGGATAGAGGAACTTCATATTCAGTATGGAATCCTGAATCTTCGCTTGGAAATTCGGACCGTGCAGGTAAAAGGAAAAGGTGGATTGGGGATCGAGGCTGTTTAACCAAATCCCTCCACTGCCGGCAATAGCACCAGCTCCACCGGCAACCTCTCCTTCCCCAGTATTTCGCAAATTGCCGTTGCCGTTGTTGAAGTTATTTGTCCCATTCGCCCTTTTAAGCGCCTCGAACACCCTAGTCCTTCCGTTGGTGTTCAGTAGGTCGCGGGCCTCCAGCCTGGTGATCCCCATTTTTCTGCTGATGGTCTCCGTGTCAGAGGGTCTTCTGAAAGTGTCTTCGCTAGTGTTGACACTAAGTATTCCCTCCTTTGCGTTTGCCAGGATCAGGACCTCGATCTGTTTGGACCCTGCTTCTCCTTCGGACCTCTTATCGACAGAATAGGAAATTGTCATATCTTTACCCTGAGCGGATAAACTAGATGCTCCATTTTGCCAATAAGTAGAGGAATTCAACCCGCCGTCTTTTACATTGGCGTTTAACTCAAAAAGTTCGGCCAGGCTATTTAGGGAAAAGTTAAAATTACTATCAGTGCTGCCGACTTCGGTCTGGTTAAGGTACCTTTCCGTGTTAAGTTGGGTAGCAGCTATGCCCTGTCTTCCGTCTCTTACTCCTATTTCGATCGGGTTGTGTTGCATATAGTGTAAGCTTACCTCTCCTCGCGACAGGTCGTAATCAGTTGCTTGTACAGAAACCACGAAAATACAAAGAAAAACCAATGAAATTATCAGATAAAGCATTTTTTTGCTTGTGTATATGTAGAATATGTTTTGCATATTATAATCACAACTCCTTTTTGACCTACCGTTA
>JBKGZS010000055.1:0-9811 GCA_046543285.1 Candidatus Acetothermia bacterium
CAGTTACCCTATACTGTATAGTGTTCAAAACCTATTTAACGCTTTTATATTTATTCTCCAAGGAGCACAGCGACAATGAGACAATTTCAGAATGTCACAGAAATCCTCAAAAAAATGATTTCCATTGACTCGATCACGGGGAACGAGCAAGAATTATCGGATTGGCTTCGCCAGTACCTGGTCGACTTGGGGTTGTCGCCGGTAGAACAGCTGAAAGTAGAAGATTCTGGTGATACGGTAATCGGGGTCCTTGAGGGTCAAGAAGAGGGCCCCGAGATGATGCTCAATTTTCATCTGGACACTTTTCCAGTCTGCAAAGGCTGGGAAACCGACCCTCTTCAGCCTACCACCAGGGGAGACAAGATATATGGGTTGGGCTCCCACGACATGAAAGGGGGCGGGGCCTGCGTACTGGCAGCCCTGAAGAAAATAGTGAAAGAAGACCAACCACTAAAAGGCACACTCCTGATCTCGGGAACTACCGATGAAGAAAACTGGTCCCGCGGAGCTCACGAACTTATAAATTCCGGATATCTTGAAAACTGCGATTATTGCCTGATCCCCGAACCGACTGACCCGGGAGTTCTAGATATAGGCGCTCGGGGGCGACACGTTATCCGCATAGTCTTAGAAGGGGAAACGGCTCATGCTGCCTACGACGAAGGCATCAACGCGGTGGTCGACGGAGCCAAAATAGTGGAAGCTCTCGGAGAACTCGACCTGGGCTATAACGAGCGGTTCGACCTGCCAGGCAGCCAGGAAGTGATCCGCTTCGAGGGCGGCAAAGGTATTATTTTAGTCCCGGAGAGAGCGGAGATACTGATAGACAGACACCTCTTGCCCGACCAGGAGTTGGAAGGCGTCGTTGACGCTGTTCGCAATCTGATCGGGCAGTTGAACATCCAATCCAAATATTCTTTGTCCTGGGACGATAGGCCGACACCAGCCCCTGAACCTTATCAGGTGGCTGCCGATTCAGAGTTTGTAAAAATCATGGCAAAGAACATCGAAAACAGAGTGCCGGAGAAGGCAACGTTAGCCCTGGCCAGCAGCGTCGCCGACTTTAACCACTTTGCCGTCTACGGAGGCGTGCCGGTTTTGGTCTACGGGCCCGACGGAGGCAATACCTGCAAAGCAAACGAGTACGTCTGTCAAAGCTCTCTGTCGTCCACTGCCGAGGTTTATCGGCAAACCGTCTTGGATCTACTGACTTGAAGCGGTCACAATTTCTCTATCCCGGGGGTGGTAAATCCAAGCCGATTAGACCGTCGGCGACTCGGTTTAAGGTGGAAGTTTCTCAACTCGTTTTAAGATCAAGGGAGGATGTAAGCAATGTTTACAAACAACGGTAAAAAATTACTGACTTTTGCTTGTGTGCTGACGCTTATCATTGGTCTATTTTCTTTAGGAGCGACCGCAGTCGAAGAAGAGGAAAAATACGGGGGAACCCTGACTTTTCCACTGCCTTACGGGGGAAGCTTAGAAACACTGGATCCCATGGATTCAAGTCAAGTCATGGCCTGGAAAATAGCGGATGATTTAGGGGACGGGCTACTCGAATTCGATTACGCCAATTTGGAACCTCAACCAAGCATAGCTAAAGAGTGGGAAATAGAGGAAAACGTATACACTTTCCATCTCCGTGAAGGAGTCCAATTCGCCGAGGGTTACGGGGAGGTCACGGCAGAAGATTTCCTATATACTTTCAAGAAGGCTTTGAACCCTGACAAGCCCACTCGCTCTGCCAGCCTACTTTTCGCAATAGAAGGGGCCGAAGCCTACAAAAACGGAGAAGCGGACGAAATAAAAGGAATCAACGTGTTAGACCCCTACACCCTGGAAATTACACTGAAATCGACCACTCCCAGCTTTGTCTACACCATGTGCTCGCCGCGTTTCTCCGTAGTACCGGAAGAGGCAGTAGAGGAGTACGGCGACCGCTTCGGCAGCAACTTCGTCTCTGCAGGACCCTTCAAACTGGTTCGCTGGGTTCGGGGGAACAAGGTAGAGGTAGAGGCAAACGAGAATTACTACCGCGGCAAACCTTACTTGGACAAAATCGAGTATCAGGTGATGCCCGAGCCTTCGGCACGAATCACGGCCTTCAAATCCGGCGACCTGGACTTCGACATCGTCACCGCTTCAATGTACTCTCAGTACAAAGAAAATCCGGAATACGAAGACCAGTTGATCGAGGTTGCAGAACTGTGGACCAGATTGGTGGACTTCAACCTCCGCAGGGAAAAGTGGCAGGACGTCAGGGTTCGCAAAGCATTCAATTACGCAATCGACAAGGAGACATTGGTAAAAGAGTTTCTAGGGGATAAAGCCGTAGTGGCCACCGGATTTCTTCCCACTCCCAGCCCGGGATTCAATCCCGACCTGGAGGGGTACGAATACGATCCGGAAAAAGCACGGGAGTTGATGGAAGAAGCCGGCTACAGTGAGGACAACCCCCTGGAATTTACCTGCGTGGGACTAAATGATCCTTCCTGGGGGGCTCAGGCCGCTCAAGCGCTGGTACCCTATCTGGAAGAAGCACATTTTGATCCCAACGTAGAACAGATCGACGGCTCAACCCTCTGGGATAGAAGGAGCAGGGCGGAATTCGATACTTCCATCGCCTCTACCGGCCTTGCTTTAGTATCGCCGGTCGAGTACCTGCGAAATCAGTACCACGGAAACTTATCCGCCGGGGAAGGAAACACCGGAGGATATCAAAATGAGGAATTTGACCAATTGATCGACGAGGCCTCAAATACCGTCGATCAGGAGAAGAGATTTGAGCTGGTCCACGAAGCGGAAAAGATCATGCTGGACGACGCTCCCTCATTCTTCTGGAACTACAACAAGGCTGTGGGCATTCAGCAGCCCTGGGTCCACGGCTTCGTTCCTTCCGCCAAGGACATGATTCTTCAACCTTTGGATCAGGTCTGGTTGGACCCCGACCATCAATAACTGAGGAGGAAAACGCCGATACCCTCCGTTTTTTCGGAGGGTATCGGTAAACTCACTTCAATTATGATCAGTTATATCATTCGTAGATCACTGCAGATAATTCCCACCTTGCTGGTGGTCATAACTTTCCTGTTTTTCCTCCTCTCCGCCTTGCCCGGCGATGTAGCCCTGCTGGCTGGTAACCCCCGAATGCAGGACGCCGGCCCGGAGGTTCTTGAAGAATTGAGGGAGGAGTGGGGGCTGAACAGGCCGCTGCATATCCAATATTTCGACTATTTGACCGACCTTTTCCGGGGAGACCTCGGCTATTCATTTCGTTCGCAAGAAAAAGTTGCGGTATTAATTGGCCACCGGATCGTTCCCACCGTCCAGTTAGCGCTCCTCGCGGGAGCGGTTTCACTATCTCTGGGAGTAATTCTGGGTTTTTTGGCCGCCATCTTTCACGGCACGCTGATCGATTTCTTTTTGATGATCGTGGCAGTGGTGGGCATTTCCGCCCCCAGCTTCTGGATTGGTGTCATTTTGATGTACGTCTTCGCGGTCACGTTTTCACTGCTTCCCCCCTCGGGTTACGGGAGCATTTACAACCTCATCCTTCCCACTCTGGCCCTGGCCATCAGACATTCCGCCTTGATCGCGAGAACAACTCGGGCCTCCGTTCTGGACATCATCAAAGAAGACTACGTCAGAACCGCAAGAGCCAAAGGAATCTCCGAAATAGCTTTAAACGTTAAACACGTCTTTAGAAATGCTATCTTGCCCATAATGACCATCGGGGGTCTGGAAGTGGGAACCATATTCGCCGGGACCATCATAATCGAAAAGCTGTTTTCCTGGCCGGGACTGGGCAACCTTTTAATCAATTCCGTGACGAAAAGGGACATACCCACCGCCCAGGGAGCTGTGTTGGTTTACTTCTCAGTCTTTATATTTGTCAATTTCTTTACCGACATTATGTACGCCTACGCGGACCCCACAATAACTTACGACTAAGGCCATGATAAAAAACAAACAGCTGACAATCGGTTTATCGATCGTAATCTTAATAGGACTACTTGCGCTATTTGCCCCTTTCATTGCCCCTTACCACCCGATCAAAGATACTAGCTTCATTAACTCACTGGAGTCTCCTTCCTGGGATTACCTGTTCGGGACCGACCGAATGGGAAGGGACATCCTGAGCAGGGTCATTTTCGGAACTCGAATTGCCCTGTTAATCGGGCTCGTCACTCAGACCCTAAATACGTTTATCGGAACCACTCTGGGTCTGATTGCCGGATTTACTAAAGGGTGGCTGGACGACGCAATCATGGGTCTGGTAAACGTGGTTCTCTCCACCCCGGTCATCGTGCTCGCTCTAGCCTTAATGGTCCTGCTGGGGCCGGGCCTGGTAAATATCATAATTGCTCTGGGAATTGTAAATTGGGCCTATACGTGCAGGATTGCTCGGTCCGAGACTCTAAGCACGGTGGAGAAAGGCTTCGTAGAAGCGGCTCATGCTTCAGGGGCCTCTCCGCTGAGAATTATCTTCAAGCACATTTTGCCTGCCATAGCAGGACCGGTACTGGTGGTGGCCACGCTGGGAGCAGGAGACGCAATTTTGATAGGAGCAAGTCTCAGTTTCCTGGGCGTAGGGGTCCAGCCCCCTCAACCAGGCTGGGGACTGATGGTTAATCAGGGATTGGACTTCATCTGGACCGCTCCATGGATGACGCTCTTTCCCGGAGTGGCGATAATGATTTTGACCTTGGGCCTGAACTTGTTCGGCGATGGCCTGCGGGACCAGCTGGATCCAAAACTAGAAGTGTAAAAGTTCTCTAACTCAAAAACCAAAAATCCAAGAGAGGTTCAAAGATGGAAGAACGATACATTACGCATTTGACGGGTGATACTTCTTTCAAACAGAAAGTCGACCTGGACGAAACCAAACATGAACTGAGTGCGACCTGGGGATCACATTTCGGCCACCGTAACGAAGTGGGAAAGCTTAAATCAGTCCTGCTGAAAAAGCCCGGCAAGGAAATTGAAGGAGAGGTAATGGAGAATCCGGGCAAATGGCACTGGCGAGAGAGCATGGATCCCGACCTGGCCAGAGAACAACATGCTTCGCTGGTCCAAGCTTACCGCGACCACGGAGTGGAGGTCAATTTCGTGGAGCACGAAGACCAAAACTTAGCCTGCGCCATCTTCGTCACCGATTCCCTGTTTATGACTCCGGAGGGAGCAATCCTGGCCAATTTCGGGCTCGATACCCGCAAGGGAGAAGAAATATACGTGCGCAGAGCTTTGGCCAAAATGGACGTACCAGTAGTAGGGATGGTTCATGGCGCCGGAAAATTCGAGGGCGCGACTGCCATGTGGGTCGATCCGGAAACAGTTATCATCGGAACGAGCATAAGAACCAACGAAACGGGCAAAAACCAGGTCAAAGAAATCTTGAGCCACATGGGGGTAAAAACCTTCCTGGAGCAGCAGATTCCTTACCGATCGATTCACATAGACGGGATAATGTCTTTCGTTGACCGAAAGAAAGTTTTGGTGGACCCGGACAAACTTCCCTACGAAATCTGGAAAGAACTGACCCTCAGAGGCTTTGAGATGCTGGAACAGGAATGGCCGGAGGAGAGAAATAATCTGGCAATCAACACTGTGGCCCTTGAACCGGGCAGGGTGCTCATGGCCGCCAATAACCCCCGGACCAAAACTCTGCTGGAAGAAAACGGGGTGGAAACCATAGAGGTTGACATCTCAGAGATAATCAAGGGCGGTGGCGGGATTCACTGCATGACGGGTTTGATAAAACGCGAACCTTTGGACTAATTCGGCCCTGTTACTTCTGCCCCGTCAAATGCCACCCATAAGGCAACTCGGTCCTACACCTAAATCGCCAACCGGGGAGGTGGAAAGGATGAAAACGATCCTCGAATCGGTTCCAAACTACAGCGTCGGGCGCGACGTAGAGACAATTGAAGCAATTGTGGAACCGTTTAGAGAGGAAGACGATGTGAAACTGCTGGATTATTCCGCCGACGAAAACCACAATCGCCTGGTAGTTACCAATGTAGGTGACTCCGACGGGCTTTATCGAGCGACTGTCAAATCCATGGGAGTGGCCGTGGACCGGATCGATCTGAACGAACACTCCGGCGAACACCCCCGGATGGGCGCGACGGACGTGGTCCCCTTCACCCCGGTAAAAAACTCCGACATGTCGGATGCGGTTATCCTAGCTAAACGCGTGGCCAAAGAGGTCTCTAAGCGTTACGATTTGCCAATCTATCTTTACGAGGAAGCCGCCACCAAACCAGAAAGGAAGAATCTGGCAGAGATTCGCAGAGGAGAGTTCGAAAAGTTTTTCGAAAAAATAAAAGAGCCAGAATGGAAGCCGGACTTCGGTCCTCGGCGAGTTCATCCCACTGCCGGGGTGACCGTGGTGGGAGCGCGAAAACCCTTAATCGCCTTCAACGTAAACCTACGAACCGACGATCTCGCGGTGGCAAAGGATGTAGCCCGGAAGGTCCGTCATTCAAGCGGCGGTCTTCGCTACTGCAAAGCTATGGGAGTCCGGCTGGAAGAGGAGAAATGCGTTCAGGTGTCGATGAATATGACCGATTACGAAAAGACCTCCCTTCAACAGGCCTTCGAGCTGATCAGAGTCGAAGCCCAACGCCACGGAGTGGAAATCAAGGAAAGCGAGATAGTGGGCCTAACCCCCTCTCAGGCGCTGCTGAACGTAGCAGAGCATTACCTCAAGCTGAAGGATTTTTCCCCCGACCAAGTACTGGAAAACAGATTGCTGGAAGACATCTGCGGGCACCAAGGTATTTGTTAAGGTAGGGAAAAACGAGTCTAGCTTTTTAGTCGACTGGTAAACTTTCTGGTAATGGCTACTGGGTTGGTAATTGCAGTGCCAATAACTACTGCGTGAGCGCCACGAGAGAAGGCCTCCACAACCTGGTTAGGGGCTTGAAAGCGACCTTCCGCTACCACGGGTACGTCAACAGCCTCGGTCAATTCAGAAACCAGGACCAGATCCGGGCCGTTTTTCCGATCCTCGGTGTAGGAAGTATAGCCGGAAAGAGTGGTTGCAACGAGATCAACACCCTTCTCCTCTGCGTTCAGGGCCTCCTCGGGCGTTGAAATGTCCGCCATAACGGGAAGGGCCAGCTCGTCCTGTATTTTCCGAACGAGCTCACCTAGATCTTCCGAACCCGGCCTCTCCCGAGACGTACCATCTACGGCCAGAATATCGGATCCGGCCTGAGCCACGGCTCTGGCACTTGAGAAATCAGGGGTAATGTACACTGTATCGCTGAGATCTCGTCGCTTATAAATCCCGATCACCGGTAGATTCACTTGCTGGGAGATCGCCGAAACGTCCTCGGGTCCGTCGGCGCGGATCCCTACCGCTCCCCCTTGCTCGGCGGCTTGGGCCATGGCGGACATGAATTTGGGACCGGAAAGCGGAGAATCTCCGGGGGCCTGGCAGGAGACCACCAATCCACCCTGCAATGAGTTCAGAAGGTCGTTCATTTCTCTATCCTCCTCGTTCTGATTAGAGACAGGAAATTAAGGCGATAAGAATCGAAATCTCCCCATTCGCAAGCAAAGACGCGTTCAGAAAAACTCTTCGGGTAAGCTCGAGCGGAGATTGTCAATGAAATTGGAATCGGGGGTGATTTCCTTCTGCCGGCAGGCCAAAAATACGGCCCCCGCTACGGGCGGAAATTGGGGTTCCTTAATCTGGATCCGGGGAAAATGTGATTTTATTGTATCCACTAGGGGGTCGAGGATCCACGAGCCAGCGTTGAATACGCCCCCTGTAGTGAACACGGGAAATGGAGGACCGTCAGTGTTCAACTGGTTCAGGGCCGCGACCACCGTCTCGGCAAGGGTCTCGCCCGAACTGCGCAGGATTTCCTGACAGACTTCGTCTCCCGCTTCCGCGCCCTGAGAAACAAGTTTGGAAAGAGCCCCAATTTCGGGGCGGTCCAGGCCTCCGTTCCGGTAAACTGCATTCCTGACCTCCCGCATCGAATCGCAGTCGAAGTGTTCAAGCAACATCTCGGTCAAGCAGGTAGATTCACATCGGCCGTCCAGGGAGCGAAAGGCCATCCGCAGAGCCAGCCGGCCGATATCATAGCCGGCCCCCTTGTCGTCTATGATATGACCCCAGCCGCCGACCTTCGCTTCGTTTCCCTCCCGGTCCTTGCCGTAGGTATTGGCACCTGTTCCGGCATAGGCGATCACACCGGGACCTTCCACGACAGCTCCAGCCAGGGCAATTTTTATATCTTCAACTACAATCGAATCGTCGAAACTGGCACACTTCCGAGCCACTTCAACTATGACTTGTTTGCTCCGATCGCCTTTCTTCAATCCCGTCATCCCGAAACCAATGCCATCCAGGAAATCGGCGTTCAAATCTGCTATAGCTGAACCGAGGGAGCCCTCCAGGGCCTCCTGCAGTCTCAGTATTCCCTTCTCCCCGAAAACGTGATTTGAAGGACCGCCTTTCGCGGAACTGATCACCCGACCGGTCTCGTCGACGACCAGGCATTTAGTCGAGGTAGCTCCTCCGTCCACACCAGCTAAGTACATAGATCTCCCTACTGAGCGAGCCTGGATTTATATTTTTCCATCAATTCGCGGTTGTGCTCGTCCGAGCCATCCAGATTCATGCTGCGGAGAATTGGAGGCTCGAAACCTTCTTCCTTCATCTTTTCTATACTGCGGAGAATCATGGTGTTGATCAGAAATACCCCGGTCAAGGTGGAGGCCGGGCCGGCTTTTTGTCCTCCTTCTTCTATTTCGACCGTCGCATCTCCGGCGGGAACGTGGTTATCGAGGGCCAGATCGGCCACCTCGAAGAGCTTTTTCCCCGAAGAATGGCGGGATTCAACGCTCTGCGAGTACTGAACGGAGGTAATGGCAATAGTGTATAATCCCCGATCATTGGCCTCCAATGCAATCTCCAGGGGAGCCGGATTTCTTCCCGAAGTGGAGATCACGATCATAACTTCGCCCTCTTCCAGCCCATACTGATCGGCGTAGTCTTGCAACAAAGTGGCTCCATATCCTTCCACCCGCTCGGCCATTCCCTCAGCGGGGTCCACGATCATGTTGACCGGAACCAGCCCCCCGGCTCTGCCCGTTATCTCCTTCGCTATCATCGCCGAATGACCGCTCCCGAAAGCGTGTACAAATCCGTCGTTCTGTAGTGAAGCGGCAATTTCCGCCGCACCAGTTTCGATTTTGTCCCTTTCCGAAGAAACAGTCCGATCGAGCAAATCCAATATCGTCTCTTTATACTGTTGTTCAAGCAATCTATTTACCTCCTATGAGTTTGCGTTTTGGATCGAGAACCTCTCTCAATCCGTCGCCCAACAGATTGATGGCCATCACCAAAAAGAAGATCGTGATGCCGGGCAAAAAGGTCATCCAGGGACCTTCGCGAATTATGGACCGGGCATCGCCGATGATATTACCCAGGCTGGGCGTCGGGGGTTGAATGCCCACGCCTATAAAACTGAGCCCTGCCTCCCCAAGCACAGCATAGGCAAAGACGAAAGTCGCCTGGACCACGAGAGAGGGAAAGATGTTGGGTAAAATATGGTAATACAGAGTCCTCCAGGCCGAACAGCCTACGGCCCGGGTAGCTTCGATATACCCCTCTCCCTTCGCCGAAAGCGTAGAACTCCTGACTATCCGAGCCGTCCGGGGCATGTAGACCAGGGCAAGAGCCAGGACGATGTTTGCAGAATCATTGCCGAAAGTAACCATGATGGCCAGTGAGTGAGACTCAATTGAAGCTGTAAAACAAAACAGAAAGTTAACTCAGCAGCAGAGTTTA
>JBKGZS010000056.1:0-9801 GCA_046543285.1 Candidatus Acetothermia bacterium
AATGTTACAAGAAGAGTTGAGCTATGTCAGTTAAAAATGTCACATAAGGCAGGATTTTTTCGATATCGGCCCACAGGTTTCAGTTATTGGTCCGCCTTCATCGGCGTTTAGGCAAACAGAATCTCCACCACGAAGACCTAAGGGGGAAAAGCCAAAGTTACAAAAGTTACGGAGCAGATAGGAGGTCGGCCCCAGTCCCCTCACTTCCGCCGGGAGAGTCTGCCGGGTAAAGTCCCGACGAATTGACCTTCTTCGATCACCCACTCACCGTTGACCATCACGTAAGGAATTCCCTCCGGATAGGTTTTGGGTTTTTCGAAGGGGGCAGCGGAAACCTCTTCTTCCAGAACCACGATGTCGGCCCAGTTGCCGGATTCCAAGGTCCCGCGGTCGTGCAGACCGAACCGCTGGGCGGTCAGGGAGGTCATCTTGCGAATTGCCTCCTCCAGCTCCAGCACCCCTTCATTGACATAGGTACTGATCACCCGAGGAAAGGCCCCGAAGTTACGCGGGTGGGGATTTCCTTCTGAAAGTGGACCACTGATGGACAGGGAGGCCCCGTCGCTGCAGACCATAGTCCCCGGATATTTCATGAACCTGATGACGTCGTCCTCGTTCAAGGCCCAGGAAATCCAGTTCCCGGCGGTCCGGCCTTCGGCAATCATATCAAGGACAACGTCGGCCGGATCTTTGCCCTGCTCCTGACTGATTTCATGCAGAGTTTTCCCCTCGTAGCTTTGGTCGGCGGGAAAGTTGGCGATGGTTTGGTTTTCTGCCCCGCCCCGCTTGCGCACGTTGGCCTCCACCGCAGGCCGTACTTCGGCACGGACGTCGGGTCTCTTCAGCTCCTCGGCGATCTCATCGCTGGTCTTGCCCCGCTGAAAAGAGGCCGGCAGGGTGTCGTTGGCGATACCTCCCCCGGTCGCCGTGTAAGGGTACTGGTCGAAGGTGGCGTCAACTCCGCGATCTCGGGCGTCCTCAACGAGCTGGAGCACTTCCTTGGACGTCCCCCAGACGTCGGGGCCGAAGGCTTTGATGTGAGATATTTGAAGCGGCACCTGGGCTTGGGTTGCAATTTCCAGAATCTCTTCCACTGCGGGAATAAAGCCGATACTTTTACTGCCTTCGTCCCTAATGTGGCTGGTCAGCACGCCGTACCGATCGGCTACTATCTTCCCCAGGGCGATCAGCTCTTCTTGGGTGGCGTAGTTGCCCGGGGGAAAGTACAGCCCTGTGGACAACCCTACCGCTCCCTGAAGCAGGGCCTGGTCCAGAATCTCCTCCATGGTGGCAAGTTCCGAGGAGGTCGCCGGCCGGTCCTCCATCCCCACTACCGCGGCCCGCAAAGTCCCGTGACCGACCAGGGGGGCCAGATTTACGGTCTTGTCCACTTTTCTCAGGGCCTCCAAGAATTCTCCAAATCCCTCCCAGTCGGGGTCCAGGCCGTAGGCAAAGGAAGAAGCCTTCAGTTTGTCCTTTGCCGCCCCCTGGAACGGGGCCCCGCTCATGCCACAGTTGCCCACCACTTCGGTGGTAACTCCCTGCCGAACCTTGCTCTGGGCCGTCGAATCCACGAAGAAAACGAAATCGGAGTGGCTGTGGGGATCTATGAAGCCGGGACAGACGAACCGATCCTCGAGTTCGACGGTTTCTCGGGCTTGGCCAGCAATCGATCCACCTACTTCTTCGATCTTTCCGTCCTTGACTGCTAGGTCCCCTCTGTACCACTGGTTGCCTTTTCCGTCAACTATTCTTCCGTCCTTTAACAGATAATCGAGAGTCATGAAAACCTCCTCTGAAATAAGCTTCTAATTAAACCTCGAAATCGGTAATTATAGCTGCATTTCGCCGGGGATCTTAGCACGGTATGGGGGAGAAAGGCACGCCCGAGGAGTTAACCGCCCCGGACCTCGCTCTGGAACCGGGGATCCAGCTGGTCCCGCAGGGTATCTCCGATCAAATTGAATGAGAGGACCGTCAACACGATAAACAGGCCGGGAAAGACCAGCAACCAGGGAGCACGGGTAATGTATATCTTGCCTTCGTTGAGCATTCCACCCCAGCTGGGAATCTGTGGAGGAACTCCCACGCCCAGAAAATCCAGGGCCGCAATCTGCAGCAGCGAAAAAGCAAAGGTAAAGCTTGCCTGCACGATGATAGGGGAGATCAGATTGGGGATCACGTGGCGGGTGATAATCCTCGCGTGACTGGCCCCGATGGCGCCTGCGGCCTCAATGTAGGGATCCTCACAGACTGTCAGGGTCAGGCCGTAGGTGATCCTAGCCAGCCTGGTGAAGTACACCACTCCCACCGCGATAATCACGTTTATCAAGCCCCTGCCCATGATGGCCACCATGGCCAGGGCCAGCATCAGGGAGGGAAAGGCCATCAATACATCCACGAACCTCATCAAAATTACGTCGACCTTCTCAAAATAGCCGGAGATGGTTCCGATGATAATGCCGATAACCACCGAAAAACCCACAGCGGCCGTCCCACTTAGCAGCGAGAGTCGTGCACCGTAGACCACTCTGCTAAAAATATCACGACCGAAGTTATCCGTCCCGAAAAAATGAGTCCAACTGGGGCCCTGCAGTCGATCCACGGGATTCATGTCCATGGGGTCGTAAGGGGAAATAAAGGGAGCGAAAATGGCCATCACAATTATCAGGAAAAGGGTAATAAGGCCAAACAGGGCGATTTTTCGCTGATAGAACCCTTTAAAAAAGCTCATATCGAAGCCCCCCTGACTTCCGTTCAGTCATATCGGATCCGCGGGTCGAGAAAGGCATAGGATATGTCTATCATGAGATTGACGATCATGTAGCCAATAACCACGATCAACAGCACGCCCTGAATTACGGGATAATCTCTCCGCAGAATGGATTGCACTACCAATCGGCCCACTCCGGGCAAGCTGAAAACGGTCTCTGTTACTACAGTTCCGGACAGAAGGCCAACGAAGGTAAATCCCAAAACGGCGATAATGGAAATAAAGGCATTTCTCAAAGCATGTTTCACGATGACCTTGTTTTCGTGCAAACCCTTGGACCGAGCAGTATTGATGTAGTCCTCTCCCAGGACGTCCAGCATGCTGGAGCGGGTCAGACGTATCACCAACGCTGAATTGGGTGCGGCCAGGGTAATACAGGGCAGGATGAGATGGCGGAGATTGGTGATATCCCCGGACTCCAGGACCGAGGGAAACCCGGAACTGGGCAACCATCCCAGGATCACTGCGAACAGAAGCATCAAATTCAACCCTAACCAAAAAGTGGGAATAGAGGCCCCCAACATGGCAAAACCCAGCGACAGTTGATCTATCCAGCTATTGTGGCGCACCGCGGAGATGATGCCTACAGAAATCCCGAAGGTCAAGACCAGGGTCATGGAAATGAGGGCGATAAATACGCTGGTTTCGGCCCGGGAAAGTATTACTTCGGAAACCGGCTTGTGAAAAAAGATCGACCTTCCCAGATCGCCTTGAACCACGTCTTGGGCCCACTCGCCGAACTGGACGTAGATCGGTCTATTAAACCCCATGCTCTCTCGCAGATTCTTTACCTGCTCGGCGGTTGCGTTGGGGCCCAGCATTACCGCTGCAGGATCTCCCGGCATTAGATGCATAAAGGAAAAAACCAGTATTCCAGCAACGATCAGCGAAGGTATCATGCTGAAAATTCGGCGGATAGCGTAACTGATCACGGCTCATTCACCGCGGCCGGAATTAAGGAAAAAGCAGTCATTGCGCTCACTTCTCGGTTAGCCGGAGGGCCTGAGAACCTTTCCGGCAGAAATTCGGCGGTCGGTCCCGGCTCGTCTCACGATTTGGCCGTTTACGATTACACAGTCAAAGCCTTCGGGCTGAGCGATAGGGTCCTCGTATGTTGCAGTATCCCGTAACCTATCGGGATCAATAATCAGGATATCCGCTTTACGGCCTTCTTCCAAGACTCCTCGATCGCCCAGGCCCAGCCGAGCGGCGGGCAGGGAAGTCATTCGGCTTATGGCCTCCTCCACGGAGAGAGAGTTCTGCTCCAGAGCGTACTTCCGGATCATTCGAGGAAAAGTCCCGAAAGTCCGAGGGTGATTGTGTCTCTCTTCCTCCACGTACACCCCGTCGGTACCGACCATGGCTTCTGGCCAGGTGGCCGCGGCTCGCAGTTCCTCTTCGGTCTTGCCAAAATAGAGGGCCCGTATCCCGAGACCGTGTTCTGAGATAACGTCCATGATAACGTCCCGGGGGTCCTTCTCCTGAAGGTGGGCCACGGTCTGGACGCTGCGGCCAATCAGGTCTCGGCCCACATCCGCCCAGAGAATTATCTCGTGCCACCGGAAATAATCCTCGACCACTTCGGCCATGTATTCCTTGATTTTGGCTCTCTGAGAGGGATCTTCGAAACGCTCAAGTACCCTTGAAGAGGGGCCGTCCAGGGACCAGTCGGGAAAAAGCGGCGTGAGAGGACCTTGACCGGCCAGATAAGGATATTGATCAAAAGTTACGTCTATACCGACGTCCTTTGCTTCCTGAATAGTATCCAGGACTTCCTGGAGGTCGTGCTCTTCGGTGGGCCTCATCTGCATGTGGGCAATGTGCAGATCGACGCCCGACTTTTGTGCTATCTCCACTGCCTCCCGTACTCCCCCGGCCACGTCGTAGGTGGCGTCGCGTATGTGGGTGGCATACAGTCGATGGTGTTCGGCCACCACTTCACTCAGAGCTACCAGTTCGTCGGTGGTGGCATGTACCTGCGGGGGATAAGCCAGACCAGTAGTGAAACCAAAGGCACCCTCCTCTAAGGCCCGGGCCAACAAGTCCTGCATCTGTTCAATTTGGCTAAGGTTTGCCTTTTCGCCGGACAGGCCCATGACCGCCATCCGAACTGGAGCATAACCCACAAAGGCAGACAGATTGGGTCCCAGCGGTTGTTTCTCCACGGCAGCAAGGTATTCAGCAAAAGACTCCCAGCGGAAGTCTTCCGAAGTGAGGCCTGCAGAGGGAAATACATCTTCGACGTTGTCCAGCAGTTGTTGGGAGACCGGGGCCAAGGAAAAACCACAATGACCGGTGGTGTGAGTGGTGATACCCTGCCAGATCTTGTCCGGCATAAAGGGCCTCTCGAAGAGGCTGAAATCGCCGTGAGCGTGCATGTCGATAAACCCGGGGCAGACCAGTTTTCCACTGGCGTTGATCACCGATCGAGCTTCGGGACCCCCATCTTTTTCTCCCCGTGCCGCCTCCACCAGCTTGATTTCCTCCCCCTGGACACCTACGTGTCCAACTGGGACTGAAGCTCCGGTTCCGTCAACCAATTTTCCGTTTTTGATGAACAGATCGTACATTTATGGCCTACCTCAATCAAAAGCTCAGGTTTTCGCCGGCTGAGATCAGATTCGATCACCGCGCGGCAACCGAAAAAAGCCTACTTTATACTTCACGAAGGGTTAAGAAGGGGCTCAGGAGCCCCGGGGGAGCCCCTGAGACCTTCAATCGCCGTTTTGTAGCCCTAAAGGATCCGAAACCCCCTGTTTATTCTTCCCAGGCGTTCCAGAAATGGGGCCAGATCAAGACGCTGGCATCTATTCCTTTCACTTCCGGAAGGGCTAAATTGTAGTTAAAGGCGTGACCGGTGGAGATGGGCTGAACTTCTTCGTAACAGAGTTCCTGGAGTTCGTCCCAGACCTCCTGACTTTCTTCATCGTCGAAGGTGGAAGTGAATTCGGTCAGCAGTTCGTCTTTTTCCGGGGTGTCAAACCAGCCGGGGTAAGTCGCGCTCATCCAGGTGTACAGGATGGGATGAGGCACGAACCCGTGCCCGGTCTGGAACATGTCCCATTGTTCGGATTCGGTCCTGCGAGAGGTTAGGGTGGACCAGTCGTATACCTGCAGATCGATGTTGAATCCGGCTTTTCCTAGCTGTTCGGCAAAAACCACGCTGCTGTCGTAGATGTACTGATAGGAGGTGGTGGTCATGTACCTAATGGGCTCTCCGTCGTAGCCTGCTTCATCGGCTAATTCCTGGGCTCTTTCAGGATCGGCCTGACTGTAGTATTCAGTACCGGCCTCGGAGTACCAAATGGACCCCTCAGGTGCAAAGGAACCTTCCAGTTCCCAGAGCGCTTCCGGCCCGAAAGTGGCCTGCATGGCTGGTCTCATGTCCAGGGCCGCCAGAACCGCCTGTCTCAACTTTTTGTTGGCCATAATCCCTTCTTTGTGGTTCAAGAAGGTGGTTGCCAACAGGGGACCCTGGTCTAAAATAATTTGAACGTCTTCGTCGTCTTGGACTGATTCATAGAGATCCCCCGGCAAGTTTTCGGCGTAATCGTAGTCGCCAGCCTGAATTCCGTTAAATCTGGTAGAGTCATCCGGAACGGGGATAAATCTCAGCTCGTCGAAGTAAGCGACTCTTTCTCCGGCGTAGCCGTCGGCAGGAGCATCTACAGCCGCGTAATCTTCGAAACGTGTCAAGCGGACATAACGGTCACCCTGCCACTCCTCAAATTTATAAGGCCCGGTTCCGATGTAATCGTCAAGCTCAATAGGTTCCTCTCCGGCCTGATCTACAACTTCTTCAGGATAAATAACGGGACCTCCGTTGATGAAGGCCAGCAGAGATTTCCAGGGAGAGAAAGGTTCTTTGAAGTGGATATTGACGGTGTATTTCCCGTCCGCTTCTACCTCCTCCACGTGCTCGAAAAGGACTGGCCCGCGTACCCCGTGTTCACCCCAGCGTTGGAGAGAAGCAACGACGTCCGCAGAGGTCATTTCCTTTCCGTTGTGAAAGGGTACTCCTTCTCTCAACTGCATGACCACCAGCTCTCCGTCCTCTTTGATTTCATCGCTTTCTACGAGCAGGGGAACAGGTTTGTACTCGGAATCGAAGGTGTAGAGGCCCTCGAACATGTGTTGAGCGATGGTAGTTGCCAAATCGGAGGTCATAACTTGCTGATCGAGAGTGGGCGGCTCGTCGATCATGGCGTAGCGTAGAACTCCCCCAGCTTTCTCGTGCCCAGCACCCATTCCTAACATTGCGATAGAACCGATCAACAAAACCACCATGAAGATACTGCTTAGTGTTTTGTTATAATACATTATTCCTCCTTTCCTCGATTAATCCGGGGCTTTACGCACCTTCTCGTGCCCGGCTACTCCGTTGTCGACTTGGTATCACCTCCTGTGGGAACCTTGGAAACTTGAGTATAGCCAATCTCACTTGCCCTGGAAATGCGTAAAACTTAACTGCTAGACTTGGCAACTAATTATAATATTCCAATCCTTCGAAGAATTCAAATTAGGAGCGCCACCCTCTTTAGAGAGCAACCTGGCACCAAACGACGCGCTACCTTACGTATTGTCGAACTTTTCCAGCATATCCCAAGTAAAAGGTGGTCTACAGGACGTACCAGACACTTACATGCTCAGACACTGAGGTGCCGTGGGACAAAAAAGGAGTCCTTGTCGCTTCCGGCCCCTTTAAAGCCAGCCATCTTCCCTTTACCCTTCCCCCCGGAAACGTTGTCTGACCCCACGAGGTCCTGTATATTTCTTAGGTATAGAGGTGACTGTCAATGCAACTTAAGAGACAAACCTGGTTTAAAGCAGAGAAATATTTTCAGAAAAACGACCTGGCGCTAATTCCTGTGGGAAGCACTGAACAGCACGGAACCCACGGACCACTAGGGACCGACCATTTGATCTCCGGGCACATAGCTCGTAAATCCGCCGAGGCCCAGGAGGTACTGTGCCTGCCCGTGATCCCCATCGGAGTATCCGGACACCACCGGGACTTCCCCGGGACCCTGTGGTTTAGGCCTGCAACATTTAGAGCCATCCTTCGAGATCTGCTGGACAGCTTAAAATTCCACGGGTGTAGCAGGGTAATTCTGGTCAACGGCCACGGAGGAAATACTAACTCGCTGGACGAAGTAGCTCTAACTTACAACCAAGAAGAAGATATGAAAATTCTACCCTGGACCTGGGCGAAGGCAATCTCTTCCAAGGTAGAAGAGGTATTCGACGGAGAGGGCGTGGAACATGCGGACGCTCCGGAAACTTCGGCCATGCTTTATCTGTTTGAAGAATGGGTTGACAGAGATCAGGTGGAAAAAGCAGAACAGGGGGCACCGCAACACTGGGGGCAATTTATCAATTCCACCATGCTGCCTACTGCAACCAAGGCCTTCAGCGAGACTGGAGCCACCGGACAACCGACCGAGGCCACAAAAGAAAAAGGGCAGAAGATTGTCGAGGCTGCAATTTCCAACCTGAATTCGACAATCAAAGCCCTGCTGGAAAGCTGAAGGTTTTGCTCAAATATCTTGGTCAAGGGCTTTGAAGCCCTCAGCGCCCGACTGAGCCCAATTTTTGACCGTATAGAGTTTCTGGGTATGTTCCTCGGAAAGGTGAGCGGCCACTACCTCTCCCACGAAGATGGTATGATCTCCGGTTCTCAAGGAACTATCTTTCCTGCACTCAAAACAGGCCACCGAATCCTCGACGAGGGGGGTCTCCACTTCCGCGGCGGGGGTAGTTTCAAGAGCAGTTTCCGAGAACTTGTCCACATCCGCTCCGGATTTCGTCCCGCAAAAATAGACCGCTTCCCGCTGAGCCTTGCTGGGGAAGGTCAGAACGAAGTCTTCTGAATTCTCCAGCAGTTTATGAGTGTATCTATTCGGACTGATACTTATAGCTATCATGGTCGGGGAAGCGGAAGTGAACATGCACCACCCCGCCGCCATAGCATTGGGCCTGCCCTTTTCATCAACGGCAACCACGAGCATAATCCATTCCGGGTACTTCCGCTCTGTGGCCCGGTCAATTGAAACTTGTTTCATGTTTTTCACTCTCCTTTGGAGGATTTACAGTAACTGGAAGTCATTGTAACAGAAAGTAGTGGGACGACAAGCAAAATAGACGTGTAAGGTATTGTAGCTTGCATTCGTACTGAAAAACGCAGATAAAAATAATCAGCCCCTTTGGCAGTCACCTTTGGGTTCATCAAGAAAGGTTTGAAATTCCAGGGTTCGGCCTTCCGGGTCCTCGGCAAAGAACTGATAGATGTCATATTGGGGCCGTCTGGAGACCGGTTCGTCCCGGGCAATATCGCTCACCTGGTCATACACTTCATCGACTTCCGCCCTAGTGTCGTAGAGGAAAGTGATAACCCCACAGGTCTCCGGCTCTCCTTCGCGTTCACAGAAAGCGAAGTTGAAACCCTTCCATTCCAAAATCAGACAGTCTCCCTGATCCCGCCACACTCGAGCGCCAATTCGATTCAAATAGAAATCCTTCATTTTTGCCAGATCTCTGGTCTGGAAAAATACTATGCCGGACATTTGTCTCACCCTCTCGGTTTGGGAAATGGTCAAGCTTCAATGCGGCTCCCGTGCTTTCGAATTTTGAAAGATCCGCGCTGGAAAGATTGCACCGTGCAATGATCTTAAGGGATCCTGAAGTCAGGATCATCGCTGCGGGGGAATTAATCTTATCGGCCAATTCCTTCAATTACCGGCTGGCTTCCCACCGGAGCTCCGTGCAGTGAGTGAAAAAGCTACACCACAGAAGCACGCGACCTGGAACCGGGAACCTACAAGCTCTACATAGACCTGGCTCACCGCAACGCGGAACAGAAGACCATTCAGATTGCTGTCTGAAGCTAAGGATAATTCAGATACATTTCACACTTCTAATGACGTAGAGACTTAGAGTAAAATAAAGAGTACAGATTTGGGATATTTAAACACGAGTAGCCGCCCGGATCACAGCATCCGAACAAAAGTAGCTGCTGGGGTAACCGCACC
>JBKGZS010000057.1:0-9755 GCA_046543285.1 Candidatus Acetothermia bacterium
ATCAAGCATTATACGGCCTGAGATAAATTGGTTCAACGGGTGGTGATCTTCCTGTCAGAACAGGAATTGCTTTTTCCTCAGCATAAGGTCCAGTTCCACTTGGCCCTTACCGCCCCTCAGGATACAGTGGCAGGAGATGATTTATGAAAGTTTGGAACCTTCAGTGCCTGCTTTTTGCCGATGGACTGACCATCTCCTCAATTCCGTTAGAAATAAGGAAAAAGGAGAGGACCAGAGTGGCAATGCAGACACCCGGAGGAATCACCCACCACCATGCAGTTCGGATGGCCCCTGAAACGAAGACGGACTGCAGTATCTGTCCCCAGCTCAATACCTCGTTGGCCCCCACTCCCAAGAAGGAGGCGCCGGACTCCAGAATGATCGACCACCCAATGACCAACGTGACTTGAGATAAAAGCAGGGGGAGTAAATTGGGAGCCAGGTGAACATAGAGTATTCTGAGATTGCCGGCCCCCACCGCTCGAGAGGCGTTTATAAATGGGCGGTTGGACAGAGTCATTGCCTGAGACCGAACAATTCGGGCCGTAGTCCGCCACAGGAGCAAGCTGACAGCCAATAACACGTTCCAGATGGAGGGTGCAATGAATAATGTTAGCACCAGGATGAAGGGAAGGGTCGGTATACCGTAGAGCAGATCCACCAATCTCATCAAAATCAGATCTATCCTACCACCGAAATAACCCGCAATTAAGCCTACGTTACCGCCAATGAACATGGCCGCCAAGCCGGATGCCAAAGCTACCAGAAGTGAGCCCTGAGATCCATAGATGACCAGGCTGAGCACGTCTCTCCCCATGTAAGTAGTCCCAAAAGGATGGGAAAGGCTGGGAGGCCTGTTGGAAAGTGGTATTCCGTTATCGGCAGTAAACCGCTTATCAGAGGAATAAGGGGCAATCCAAGGGGCAAAAACGGCAATTACGGCGAAGAATAACAGTATTACTGATCCCGACAGTGCCAGACTATTTCCACGAAGGGTTCGAAGTAGGTTGCCCACTCCCCTCCTGGCACGCGCCCCAAGGCGTTTCTCGTCAACTATTCCGGGCCCGGATTTATCAAAACTCATTATTCATCACCCGGGGGTCGAGATATGAGGAAAGGAAATCGGCTACCAGATTAAGGGTTACTATGATTACCACCAGAGACAGAAAGGCACCTTGGGCCAGCGGATAATCGTGAGCCTGAACCGCCTGCCACATAAGCCGGCCCAATCCCGGCCAGGAAAAAACGGTCTCAATTACGATAGCTCCTCCAAAGGCAAATCCGATCTCGATGGCTGCGTAATGCAAAATGGGTAACAGAGAATTCCGGATCGCGTGCTTGAATAGGACGGTCCTCTCCGACAACCCCTTTGCTCTTGCCATCTGGATAAAATCTTCCCCCAGAACGGCGATCATGTTGCTCCTCATCGTCAGAGTGGGTATGGCCAGGAAATAAGCTGAAGTGACGGTTAAAGGTAGAGCGAGGTGTCTCAGAAAATCCAGGGAGAAAAAACTATGGAAAAACCCCTGGGGAATAAAAGCAGACGAATGCATGCCTCCCGGAGGGAACCAGCCCAGGCGAAAAGAAAAAAACATAATGGCTAACATGCCGGTCCAGAATACGGGCAAAGCGTATAGAGTCAAAACAACAATAAACCCCAAAGAATCTATCCAGGTTCCTTTGTTCCAGGCCAGCAGGGCTCCTAAAATGGGGCCGGCCAGGAACACAAGCACGGTAGAAGTCAGCATTAAGGCCAACGTATTGGCGGAAGTACGAAGGATTACAGTTAGAACAGACTTTCCCCGGAGGAAAGACTGGCCCAGGTTTCCAGTAAAGAGATTTCGGAGATACAAAACGTACTGCACGTATAACGGTTTGTCCAGCCCCTGCTGCTGCAGGAGCTCACGTCTAGCTTGTTGAGTCATGGAGGGACTTATTATTGTAGAACTGGGATCCCCGGGCACCAACCTGAAGAGCAGGAAAAGCAGAGTGGCAGCTACTACGATAGTCAAGAAGCTGTAGACAAGTCTTTCCAATAGTGGTCCGGTCTTCTTCATTTTGCCCCCTTGGAAAGAGAGGCGGCCGATCCCGGCCGCCTCTGCAGAACTCAATTAGTTTCTTCCGCTGGACGCAACAACCTTCCGTCGGAATCCCAGCGGTAACCGGCATCCTTCAGAATTTGTCTCGCTCTTTCCGGATCATGAGGATAGGTTGGGAGTTCCGAATTGTGCCAGTACTCATTGGCAGGAGCAATTGGAGACCACGCCACATCCCCTTTCCCATGCAAAGTGGTATTGACAATCTGGCTTTTGTCAATGGCATATCGACAAGCTTTCCTCAAAGACAGATCATCGAACGGTGGCTCATCTGTTCCCAAAAAAATCGCCGTGAAGCTAAAACTGGGTGCGCTGACTGCTTCCAAAGAATTATTTGAGTCCGCTCGATCGAATTGGAGGGGCTGTAACTCATCTACGAACGTAGCCCGCCCCGTCTCTACAGCTCCGATTGCAGTATCCAGATTGCCAAAGATCCGGAGAACCAGCGTGTCAAAAGGTATTCTGTCGGCGGCAAAATGATTCTCGGATTTCTCGAAGACGATCCGTTCGTCGGGTTCAAAGTAGGCCACCTCAAATGGCCCCGACCCCACCAAGGACTTTTCTTCACTCCACTCCTTGGGATGGCTAAGACCTTTATTTTCAACCACTCCTTCCCAAATATGTCTGGGCAAAATAGGTATCTGGCTCAAGGACTGAACGACAAACGAGGGACTGGGGTCCTCGAGCACAAAGACCACCGTAGTTTGATCCTCTATCCGCACTGACTCGACGTTCTCGTAGTAGGAGGATAGATACGGTTGCTTCCACTTTTTCAGGAAATCGTAAGTAAACTGGACATCCTCGGCAGTGACTTTATCTCCGTCATGCCACCTTAGATCATCTCTTAGGCTCACCTCCAATTCCGTGGATGAAATCCAACTCCACTCCCGAGCTGCCCAGGGACGGGGAGATCCGTCAAAACCTATTCTGACCAGTCGATCCCAATTCATGGCCAGCGACTCCATTTCGATAGTGTAGCTGACTCCCAGGGGGTTCAAGGTCTTTGGACTGCGAGTAGTCGCTCTTACGTAAGGCTCATCCTTTTTAGGTTCCGCCTCCATCAAAGTCCATACGTTCCAGAAAGGGTTGTCGCCAGGAAGGGGTTTGAGGTCCTCTACGATAGATTTATTGTATGCAGATAGTGTATTTCGATGAAAAATAAAGATAGAAGGAACTTGTTCTGCAAGTATTTCCTGTGCCTGGTAAATGTAGTCCCGCCTCTGTTCGCGATCCGTGGAACTTCCGGCCTTCTCGACCAGTTCGTCGTAGCGGTGGTCGGAGAAGTCCGAGGCGTTGTTGCTGGCGCCGGTGGTCCAATTTTCCAGAAAGAGCTGCGGATTGAGTCTCTCAGGCCGGGCGCTCCAGAACATGCTAAGAGCCTGCAAATCGTGGTCCAGGTAGCGAGATACCAGAGAAGAGAACTCCTGGGGTCTAAATTTTACCTCCAGACCTAACTCTCGCCAACTTTCTGCCACCATCTTCGCTGCTTCGTGTCTAACCGGCGCGTATTTTTGAGTAAAGGCGTAGAAGGTCACGGATTCAACTTGTTCGTCACTTCGCGCAAACGCCGCGACAGAAAATATCAGAATCAGAAGAAAAATCAATGCTGAGGTCGACAGAGCCTTGATATTCATTAATCTCACCTCAAAGGAGTGATTTGAGGGGTTAAACTACTACCAAACGGCAACGGTGCCAGAAATGTGTAGTCGGAGTGGGTATAGAGGCCTAGAGAGGCCCCATCATTCCCTCAGCAGACGGGAAAAGAGAAATGAAAAGGCAGTGGTGAGATGACGTAGGTATCGCCAGGGAGGCTAAATCAAGATGAGCGAGTAAGAATTCTGCATTTCCAACGACATCACCTCAAATGATGTAGCAGCTAATCGTACAGCTACGGAGAAAGTTTGTCAAGGCTCACTCGGAGGATAAGGGGCAGGGCCGATCTCCTTCAGTTTAGATATTTCAGCAACTGAGAGCTGAAATCAGAACCCTAACGAACTTAACCGAGAAGTTTGCAGGCAACAGCTGTATCTGCTTCCCTAAGTTCAAATACATTCACAAAGTACTTCAGGCCTGACCGAACACGTACATCACGGATTGGGGAAACAAAAGTGAGGCTTGCCACCATTATCCGCCAAATATTGAGAAAATAGCTCCCTCAGCCATGGCGCTGAGAGAGCCTGAAAACCCAAGATATAAGCGGTGGAAGTGAATTGAGAGCGAGTAAGCCTCAGCATGGAAAATGGATTACAATTCGTCGCCCTGCCGTATTCCCGGAAGGTAAGCATGCCAAGTGCTTCTGGTTGCAAAAAATTAAGCCAGCTGGAAGAACATTCGGAATTTATTTACATACTGGTGGAGCAGTTCGTGCTTGAAAAATACGAAAAGTTCCACGAGTTACGGGAAGCAAAAACTGTGGTAGATGCCGGAGCCAATATAAGAGTATTTACCGCCAAGATCGCCATACAGGTGGGCGAAAACAGCCAGGTCATTGCAATCCAAGCAGCGGAGGGTGACCCAAACTTCCTCTAGGAAGACTTGAAGCCTGCCAGTCGAAAAGAGTTAGTGTACGTCTGCAAGGAAGGTTTTGGAAACGATTTCTCGAAGGGGCCAAAGGGGTCTCGCAAACCTTCTTTCCTGACGACCCCTTTACGCCAGGTACCCCAGTCTCCTGAGCTTATCCCTGATTTTATCTTCCTCCACTTCGGTCAAACCTGTAGTACGGTCCACATGCTCCAAAATCGATTCCCGTTCCAGCATTTCAATCACCTGACCGGCACACTCTTCCGCCGCTTGATCCATGGTATCGATTCTAAGATCGTATTCGTCAGATCTGGGCTCCTCGAATGGGTGTGAAACGCCTGTAAAATTGGGAATATTTCCTTTTCCTGCCTCCTCGTAGAGGCCTTTTGGATCCCTTTGCTTACAAATCTCCAGGGGGCAGTGGACGTAAATTTGAAAGTAACGGCCCTGCTCCTCAATCAACTCTCGGGCGACTTCACGATATTCTTTGAACGGAGAGATCGCAGCCACTATCACGCCTACCCCGTTCTTGTTCAGGAGCTGACTGATGAAGCCGATTCGGCGGTTGTTGATTCCCCGCTCTTCCTTGGTAAAGCCCAGGTCGGGGTGAAGGTTGCTGCGTAGGTCGTCGGCGTCCAGATTTTCTATGTTCACTCCCCTGCGCCGCAGGCGGTTCTCGACGATCTTGGCTACCGTAGACTTGCCGGACGAGGGAAGCCCCGTGAACCATAGAGTAAAAGGCGTTTCAGATAATTCTTCTCGCTTAACCATCGGTCCCTCCTTCAGTAACAAAAGGTTCACGTGCCTCGAGGATCACGTCGGCAACTTCCGATCGCATCATTTCCGTCGGGGGCCGCTTTCCGCTTTTGATCATTTCCCTGATTTTGGTTCCGGAAGGTGCTACCCGGTCCTCCATGGAATGGGGACAGGTCTTATCGGTCACCATCCCCTGGCATTTTCGGCAATAATAAGCGTAATCAAAGGTCAGAGGCTCGATGTCGATATCCGATAGCTCGTCGAAAATTTGGTGCGCTTCAAAATCTCCGTAATAATCACCGACGCCAGCGTGGTCGCGGCCCACGATGAAGTGGGTGCACCCGTAATTCTTTCTGACGATCGCATCATAGACGGCTTCCCGGGGCCCCATGTATCTCATATTGGCAGGAAAGATACTCATTGCTGAATGATCTCTCAAGTAATACTGATCCAACAGGGCTCGGTAGGCGGCTAAGATCACGTGGTCCTGCCAGTCGCCAACCTTCTTTTTTCCGATCTTGGGATGAACAAGAATGCCGTCAACCACTTCAAGGGCACTTTTCTGCAGGTATTCATGGCCACGATGAGGGACGTTTCTGGTTTGAAACCCCACAACTGTATCCCAGCCTTTTTCTTTGAACAACACCCTAGTTTCCACCGGGCGGAGATGGTAATCCTGAAAATCTCGAAATCCGTCATTCAATAGCTTGACTGGTCCCCCGACCAAACAATCTTCCCCTCGCAAAAAGGAGGCCACGCCCGGGTGATTCTCATCAGCGGTGCCAAATAATCCCTCGGCGGCCTCGATTTTATCGTATTCGAAAACGTCCCTGACTGTCAGTATAGCAAGGCCTTCACCCGAAGAATCGGAGAGCAAGACCTCATCACCGGGACTGAATTCCGCGGCTCGGTCAGCGGAAACATCCAGAATGATGGGGACGGTCCACACCGTCCCATCCTCCAGAGTCTTGTCCTGAACCACTTTCAAAAAGTCGTTCTTTCCCATGAAGCCAGTCAGAGGACTATAACCGCCATCGGCAATGTTCTGGAGATCTTTCACGATCTCCTCTGAAACCTGGATGGAGGGCAAATTCTCGGCGCGACGCTGGAGCTGTTCCCGTCCTGCATCAGTTTTTGGCCTCCGATTTACTAATTTTCCGCCATGGGGCGGTAGCATGTTAGCCTTCACCTCCAAGAAACGCACATAGTTGTTGGATGTTCAAATTGTCTCAGGACCCTGGCCCTCTCCGAATTGAGAAATCTCGATTACTATTCGCGGACCCAGAGGATACCGGACAGAGTATGAGTTTCAACATTAATCTATGATTCTATGGTGATTCGATGGTCCAGGTTAATGAATAATCACAGCAACTCAATTGTCCATTGAGAATTAGCAAGACCAGTTTCATGGGCTAATATTATGCCATTGATTGTCCAGTATCAACAAACGTCGAACTGATCCTCACCGAACCTCAGCGGCTACGCAACAGCTACGAGAGAAGGGCTTTAAACAGGAACCGGAGTGAGCTTGTAGGACCTTCGAGGTAGCGTTAAAATTAGTTCAAGGAGGAAAAGCAATGGACAATAACAAGGACGAGGATCCCCGAGACTGGGACGACGATGACGAAGACATCTCGGACGTTTTTAAAAACATCGGCCGGGACCTTTCAAAATTACTGGACAAGCTGGCCAAAGAGGGAGAGGCCGGTTTCGACGCATTTAGCAATATCGAAGATATCGAGGATTTGAGGGAGGGGGAAGGCTTCGATATAAACAATCTCCGGGACTTGATGTCCGATTTCGGACTCGGGGAAACCGGATTCGAGGACTTCCAACCGGGAACGGCAGATAGGAAGGAGAAAAACCAAACCAGGCGGTCACAGGAAAGCGAGACCAGAAAACCAAACGTCGACGTATTTGACGAAGATGACCGTGTGGACGTATTCGTCGAACTGCCCGGGATAAAAGAAGAACAGATACAGATCCAACTTCAAAATGATTCTATTTACCTTCAAGCGGGGGAGGAGCCCACAAAGTTTGAAACCACTATCGATTTACCAACTGACGAAATCACCTCTTTCTCCAAGACTCTCAAAAACGGGATCCTTCATCTGACTCTCAACAAGGAATAACTCCCTATGAACAGCATCAAATTGCGCGTGCAAGAAGCTCCTTCTAAAGATGTGGGGCGCGCGGTAGCCAGAATCGATCCCGGGGCCCTGGAGGTAATAGAGGCCGAAGTCGGCGATTTAATCGACATTTCCGGCGAAGATTCCGCCAAGGCAGTAGCTAAAGTCATGCCTCTGAAAAAAAGTCGCCGAGGGGAAGGGGTCATCCAAATGGATGGTATTTTGAGACAAAATGCTGCCGCCAGCGTGGATACAATAGTGGCGGTCGAGAAAACGGAAGCCCGAACGGCCAGGGAGGTAGAGCTGACCCCCCTGACCATCTCCGCCGATCCCCAGAGTCGCGATGATTCCTACGTAAAACGCCTTTTACTGGACTTACCCATGAGAAAAGGAAACATCATTCGAGCCAATCTCTTCGGTTCCGGGTACCAAAATTTTAGAGTCCTATCCACTGAACCATCAGGCAACGTCATGGTTAGTGAAAATACCGAAATAAGCCTGCACGGAATGGAAGAGGGAGGAGAAGATCACTCCAAGAAGGCAGTTTCCTACGAAGATATTGGGGGGTTGGACCAGCAGCTAAAACGGGTCAGAGAGATGATCGAATTGCCGTTAAAGTTCCCCCAGCTCTTCGAACAACTGGGAATTGACCCCCCTAAAGGAGTCCTGCTCCATGGAGCTCCGGGAACAGGCAAGACCCTTATCGCCCGGGCGGTATCAAACGAGTCCGAGTCTCAATTCTTTTTACTCAACGGTCCGGAAATTATGAACAAATACTATGGGGAGTCCGAAGCCCGACTGCGAAGGATGTTCAAAAAGGCCCAAAAGGCGGCCCCGTCCATAGTTTTTATCGACGAGATCGACGCCATCTGCCCCAAAAGAGAAGAGGTCCGGGGGGACGTGGAAAAGCGCGTAGTTTCCCAATTGTTAGCCTTAATGGATGGCCTGAAACAACGAGAACAGGTGATAGTGATCGGGGCCACCAATATACCGGATGTTTTGGACCCGGCCCTGCGTCGCGGAGGGCGATTCGATCGCGAAATGGCAATTCCCATCCCTACCAAGAAAGACAGGGAAGAAATTTTACAGATACATACTCGTGGAATGCCTCTGGCAGAAGAAATCGACCTTACCGAAATAGCTGAGATTACTCACGGTTTCGTCGGAGCGGATATCGAAGCCCTGGCCAGGGAAGCGGCCATGGGAGCTCTCAGAAGAGGTCTGCCCGATCTGGATCCAAATTCCGGAACCATTCCCTATGAAAAAATCCTGAACCTGAAGGTAAGGGCGGAGGATTTTCAGAACGCCTTCCAGGAGGTGGAGCCCTCAGCCACCAGAGAAGTCTTCGTCGAAACCCCGGAGGTCTCATGGAACGACGTAGGTGGACTTCAGGAAGAGATTAACAAGCTTCGTCAAATCGTGGAGTGGCCAATTCAACACCCTGAAACTTTCGAATATATGAAACTCTCTCCGCCTTCAGGAATTCTCCTCTACGGCCCACCGGGAACCGGCAAAACACTGCTGGCCAAAGCCCTCGCCAGCGAAAGCGAAATCAATTTCATCTCTGTCCGTGGCCCGGAACTTCTTACCATGTACGTGGGTGAATCCGAAAAGAAAGTCCGGGAGATTTTCAAAAAGGCTCGTCAGGCAGCACCTTGTATCGTATTCTTCGATGAAATAGAAGCTTTGGCCTCCGAGCGTGGAGGAGGGCTGGAGAGCAAGGCCACGGAACGTGTAACTAGCCAGATGCTAAATGAGCTGGACGGCCTACAATCGCTGGAGGGGGTGGTAGTTATCGGTGCCACAAACCGAAAAGATCTGATAGATGAGGCTCTGCTTCGGGCTGGTCGCCTGGAAGTCCACCTTCGAATCGACAATCCCGATTTAGTGGCCAGAAAGGAAATCTTCCAGGTCCACACCCGAGACCTCCCCCTGGAAGAGATCGATTACGAGGAACTGGCTCTGGACACTAAGGGCTTCAACGGTGCGGACATCGAATACATCTGCCGTGAAGCAGCTTTGAGCAAGATCGAAGACTATCTTGAAAATGAAGACGACCGGGACCTGAAAGAAATTCGCATCGGACAGGGGGATCTGGTTCAACAGATTGAGCACCTAAAACAATCAGTCGAAAATCCTGACGAAGAATAACTTCTCCATGACCTCACTCTACTTGCTTACCGGCGAATCCCACCAGCGAGAACAAAGGCGAAGAGAAATCTTAAAAGGCTGGCAGGAGCTATCGGACCAGCAG
>JBKGZS010000058.1:0-9664 GCA_046543285.1 Candidatus Acetothermia bacterium
ACCCTTTTTCCGAATCAATACTCGGAGTCCCGTACACTGCCCCTCCTGTAGAAAATTCCCAGCGTTTCTCCCAGACTGTGGTGTCAAAGGCATAGACTTTGGAGCTGGTGAAGGGGTCGGAGTAGGCCGTGCCAGCGTAGAGGATCCCGTCCTCGTCTATGGACAACCCGCTTACTTCCCCTTCAACCTGCAAAACGTCTCCGCGGGTTTTTCCATTAGGGGACAGGGAATAGATTTTTCCACCTTTGGTTCCGATATATATATTTCCTTCCGAATCCAGAGTGGGACTTGTTGAAACTCCAAGTTCGGCTTGCCCAAAACTCCACTTGATTGACCCCGAAGGGCAGCTGCTGGAACAGTTACAGAGGCCGGGGGTTCCGTTGATATAAGATCCCTCGCTGTCTTGGGCTTCGAAGGAACAGCCGTCGAAAGTGGCCCATCCGCCGACTTCGCCGGAGCTCTCAATTATCCTTTCCATGGTGCCCCAGTCTTCCGGCTCTTCACTGGGGTTTGATCCCGCCGGCCAGCCTCCATCGGTGAGAGAGTTTTGGTCCACCGTTTCACCACCGGAGTTGATTAGCTGGAGGACCTCCCCGTCGTTTGCCAATGATCCGCTATAGATTTGATCCGCTGGAAGAGAAGGGATGGTTTCGTCACTGGTTCTTTCCAGTAGGAAATAGCCGCTGGCAGGAATCGTACCCTGTAAAGTGATGGAAGGAGTGCCGCTTTTCGCGACCAGTTGCCAATCCGTGATGTCTATCGGTTGGTCGGAGCGGTTGTATAACTCGATCCATTCCTCGGTATAGCTGGCTTCGGTTCCCATCCATGCTACTTCGCTAATTATCACCTGGGGGTCCCGCGCCCTTGCCGGGGAAAAGCACCCGATCAGGAACACAATTATGCTAAGCGTGGTAACATAGTTTTTGAAAGCCCAAAGGTAGGAGATATTCTCAGCCATTGTGTCCTCCACTCTCAACTCGATCTATATCAAAGTGCCATTAGACACAGTGCCTTTCCATTACGTCCCATATCATATAATTAATAATACTAGAAATCAAGGGGGTGGAGGGGACTTTTCGCGGTTAATCTCTTCCCGGGGTAATCTGGTCTCAGAAGAGAAGATCGAAGAGTTTGATCAATCCTTGGTTGAGGTAGAAAACGCAGAATATCATTATGGGATAAAGGATTAAAAGAGCTAGGCTCAACGGAATTAGACCCAGGGTAAACCGTGTTCTCCGCCTCCCTAGTTCAATATATTTGGCGGGCGGGCGAGGGTAATTCCACCTGGTAAGTTGTTCCCATTTTTTAAAGATCCCTTTGCTTTCTCGGAAGGAACGAATTACGCGGTAGGGAGAAGTGGAGAGCAATTTGGACCGTAGCCCAAGGACGGCCCAGGTAAGCAGGGTTACGTAAACAATTAGCCAGCCCGTATCGAGCCTCCCGCCGATCAGGTTGAAAGTGCCGTGCGCTAGGACGGCTATTACAAACCCTTTACTAAATTCTTGTAGAGTAGTGCGGTAAGTGGTGGCAAACTTTGCCTTTCCAATGTAGTAGCCTTCAAGGGTATTGAAGAGGACGTGCCCCGGAAAAGCTCGCTGTAGGACCATAAATTGGAATACTTCTCCGTAACGATTTATATCACCGGCCTCCCAGGGCGGAAAGCTGTACTGAAAGATGTAGAAGAAGTCTTCGTATACGGCAAAGCCTACTCCCACCATTCCCATGTAGACCATTGCATCGTAGGGTTCGGAGAAGTCTTCAAAGTCAAATTGCCAGACTACCAGCATAAAGAGGCCGAGTTTTGCTGTCTCCTCGAGGACTCCGGCGCCGATATAGTGGTTGAACAGGTCTCCGATAAGTGACGAAGAGCTGCTTGGATCGGAGAACCAGGGGATCGCCGATTTTAACAACGTTACGGCAGTCACGCTGAGTACCCCAGCCCCTACGGCGAGAAAGATATTCACCATTGATTCTCGTTTATAGGAGTCGGAGAAATATAACGCCGCGGAATAGAGCAGGGATAGAAATGCGGCGGTATAAATGGATCGGACGAATAAACTCACAGCCAGCCTCCAGTTTATCTTAGTTGTGGTAAATGAAAGCTACAAGCTAGCGAGGGGCTAGGTTTGCTGGGGCGGCAGATCAAATATCGGTGTGGACGCGCCTATCCTCTCCCTGATGGGCACAGGGGTGGATAGAAACTCTAATTTCCTTAGGGCTTTTATCCTGGAGCAACTCCTTGATTTCTCCCACCAACCGGTCTGATTCTTTCAGAGTCATATCCGGGTCCAGTTCCATATCGAAATCCATGTGTACTATCTCCGGACCTATGTACTCTCCGATCATGTCGTGGACTCCTTTGACTTGCTCGTGGCTGGTAACTATGGCCTGGATCTTCTGGTAAAATTCTGGGTCGGGAGCTTTGCCCAGGAGCAGATTCATGTTTTCCCTGATCAACAGCACCGCGTCGAAGGCGATCAGTAAGGCGATGACCATGGTAGCTATGGGATCTCCCAGCGGAAATCCCCAATAAATCAAACCGAGGCCAATCAAGCTGGCAATTATCGACAGCCCGTCATTGATGGTGTCGAATAGCTCGGTCTTGAGGCTAATGTCCTGACGATTTTCCTTTTTGAGGAGAAAAGGCAGTGGAACTAGGTTGAGCAAAAAGGATCCAATCAACAGATAGAAGACCAGGGAGACGTTTCCTGTCAGCCCCGGCGCTGCAAACAACTTGGATATCGAAGCCCGGAACAGCTGAAAACTGGTGACTGCGATAAATATTACAGCAATTATCAGGGAGGTGACGCTTTCCAACCTACGATGACCGAAGGGGTGTTCCATGTCTCCGCCCTTGCCTCCCAGTTTGACGCTGATAATAGTGGCCGAAACCACCACGATATCAGTCACGTTGTTTAAGGCTTCCCCGAGAAGGAAAAGGAAACCGGTGGAGAAAAAAATGATCAGCTTGGCTGCTGCCAGCACCACCCTGGTGGACAGGGTCAGAAGCAGTATGGCCGTCCTGTTCCTGGGTTTGTCTTGCATAATTATTTTGTGAGTTTTTAAGTACTGGTAAGTTGGTATTTCCAGTTTTCTTCTGGGGGCCAGGTTTCCCACAAGTGTTCTCGCTGGGCCTCTAAGGGGGTTGGTTCTACTCCGAGAAATTCCGCTCCGCAGACCATCTGATGTCCCTTCTGCTTTGCAATTTCCCGAGGGTTTTCCAAAAGGGCTTCCCAGTTTCTGTCTCGCAATAAATGGTGGTCCACCACGGTACATGGGACGTTTTCTGCCAACAACCCCAGGTTCGATAAACCATTTTGGAGTGATTCTTCAGGGACTTTGTGCCTCAGATAAGTTGGCGGGCCGCCAATTACCACCAGGTCTGGTCCCTGTTTCAAAATATAGTCCAGGGTAGAATCTACCATAGGACCCTGGACGTCCGGAGCAAAGACCATGGTGGTTTTCGGAGTCGCTATTGCCGCAATTAGCACCGTTCCCAAAGACGAATTTTCCACTCCGTGAGGTAATGGTTCGGAAAATTTCAATTTGGTCTTGCCGTAGCGGAACAATTCTCCATCTGCGGTTCTCAAGTTACAGTCTTTTCGCTCCAGGAGGTGTTGAGCCCGTCCTTTCTGGCGATCGTCGATTGCTTGGTGAGGGGATTTGAGAAGAATCTCTTTGCCCTGATAGAGTTCGTCACAGGCGTGTTTGCTACTGTAATTCCGCCAGTGTGTAAAAGTGGGCATATAATGATCGAAGTGATAGTGTGAGATGGTCAGGATTTCCGTGCTGGCGGCCCGGCCCAGAATTCGATTCCCGCAGTCTACCAGTGCTTTTTCCTCTTTTGGATGAGGGAGCAAGGTACGGGTTCCGTGGGATAATCCGGGGTCCAGTATGGCTGTTAGGTCCGGTGTTTCTATGTAAGTAGCAAGCGATCTGATTCCCAGAGATTCGCAGGCCAGTGGCTCCACGTAAATGTCCCCGGTCTTCCTCCCCCGTAGGGATTCGTGGGTTCCAGTTTTCGTTTGCACGAGAATATCCTTCGATTGGACTTTGGGTATTAAACCAGCAGTTGAAGGTGTGGATTTTACAGAGAAGTATTTATTTGGAAATAACCTGGGCCAGCCGGTAGACATCCATATCCAGTTTCTTTTCTCGTTTCGTAACTTTGTCCAGGTCCATTGCCTCGATAGAATAACCGCGAATTCCCACCATTTTTCCCGATTCTCCCTGGTTGAGTCGTCTGACCGCCTCCGCTCCGAGTCGCGAAGCCAGGGTCCGATCGAAAGCCGAGGGGCTTCCCCCTCGTTGCATGTGACCCAGTACCGTCACTCTGACCTCGAAGCCGATTTCTTCTCTGATTTGATCGGCGACGTGGTGGGCAGCCGAGCCCTTGCGATATATTCCTTCTGCAACCACAATAATAGAATGTTGTTTTCCCCGTTTGTAACCCTTATACAGACGGTCCGTAATTTCTTCCAAATTATACTCCACTTCCGGCAACAGTATTACTTCTGCTCCACCGGCCAGGCCTCCCATCAGAGCGATATAACCTGACTCCCTTCCCATAACCTCGATCAAAAAAGCTCGCTCGAGAGCAGAAGCAGTATCTCGGATCCGATCCAGAGCATTAACCACCATGTTGAGCGCCGTATCCACCCCGATGGAGATATCGGTGCCGTAGATGTCATTGTCGATGGAGGCCGGTATACCGATGACGGGAATCCCTTCTTCGTGGAGGGCTTTGGCTCCGTTTAGAGTACCATCTCCGCCAATTACTATCAGGCCTTCGATGTCCTGTTTATTGAGGTTTCTGATGGCTTGCGCTCTTACATCTCGTTTGCGGAATTCAGGGGCTCGCTTGCTCTGTAGAACCGTTCCCCCGCGTTCGATAATCCCGCCCACGTCCTCTATTTGGTAATTTTGAAAATTGCCTTCTAAAAGGCCTTTGTAACCAAAACTTATTCCGACCGTCTCCAGGCCGAGGTCTCTACCCTGGCGAACGGTGGCTCTGATAGCTGCGTTCATCCCCGGAGCGTCTCCTCCGCTGGTCAGAACACCTATTCGTTTCATTATTAGCACCTGGTGGTTGCCAGAATGGATTTTAGCTCCTGGATCCAGTCGAGCATCAGGCGAGTGATCAAAAAACGTTCCCGAACGAATTCCCGGCCCCTGGCCCCTACGGTCCTTCTCTCTTCCGGGTCCTGTAGTAGATTGACGATTCTTTTGGCGAAGGCATCGTAGTCGTGAGGAGGTTCGAGATAACCTGTCTCGCCGTCCTTTATCTGCAAGGGGATACCTCCTACGTTGGAGGCCACCACGGGAGTCCCCTTCCACAACGCTTCGGTGACTGTGAGACCAAAACCTTCTCTAATTGACTTTTGAATTACTACTTCGGAGGTTCTTTGAACTGCGTTCACCAGCATGTCGCTTTCCTTGTTAATCAAGGTGATATCGTTTCGATCCTGGGTGACTTCAAGAAGCTGGCGATATAGACCCTCTCCTTCAGGATCATCGGAGGCGAGGGCGCCAAGGAGGACCAACTGGCAATCAATTTCCTTTTTTACCTTGTCGAATACTTTGATTACCCCAAAGGGGTCCTTCCAATTGTCGAAACGAGATATCTGGCTGATAATCGGTTTGTCGGTACTTATTCCGGAGGAATTTAAGTGTTGTTGGGCTTCTCCGTCGTTGAGCTCCTTGTTCTTCATGTCCAGAGGGTCTATGGCGGGAGGTATTAAGCTTTTTTCACTGGGCAAATCTTCTCTGCTGAATCGCTCACTGGAGACCACTACCTCGTCATAACGCAGGATAAACTTTTTCAAGTAATCCCACGCGTTCATAGTGGGGGTGGAGAGGTCAATGTGGCATCGCCAGAGCCAGGGTTGGCGCTTGCGGTAATATTTTATTAGCGGAAGGGGTTGGGGATCGTGAATTATGACCACGTCGTGATAAATGTGGGTAAACTGGGAAAACAGGTTATTGATTTCGGTGTAAACATCTTTCTCTTCTGGGCTAATATGAATCCCCTCGCCCTGGAGGGCGTTGTGCCACTTCTTGGTCACGCTGAAGAAATCCGGTGAACCGTGTATTACTCTCCATCCGTAGTCGATGCCCAGATCGTTCATTAGAGGTATTACGCTCCATAGCATCTCCGCTACTCCCCCACCCCTAAAGGTCGAGTTTATGTTCAAGATTCTTTTTCCTTGTAGGGGCCTACTTTCCCGAAACAGCTGGGCGATAATTCTGTCCCCAACTATTTCGCGGTAACGATCCACGGTTGGTTGCTCCATTTATAGACCTCCGTGTGTTCTTTATTGTGATAGTCGAATGTCAATCAAATAATAGATCGGATCTGATCACGGTCTGGGCTGAAGAGAAAAGGCCGTTCCTTTCCTCTACTTGCTGGTCGAGCGGGAAAAAGCCTGGAGAACTGCCCAAGATTTCAGCTTGGGCAATTCTACGAAATCCCAAATCCTATTACAAATCCAGAGCCATTGAGCGGAGGAGGCAGGCTAATGTTGCCGGGGAGTGTCAACTCCCGGAGTGTTTTTCTGACTAAACAGCTCCGGAGCTAGTGCTCGATGGCGGAGATCAAGTCTCGGATAAATGATTTTACCTGGCGAGGAGAACGAAGGCGAAAGCCGGCGTGAGTTTCCTTTACACCTTTCTCACCAATCAGAATGGAAAAGCAGTCTTGCTGGCTGTGTAAAGCCTCAAAGGCATCCTCGTCGGTGGTGTCGTCACCTAGATATATCACTGCGGTGTCTCTTCCAATCCTTTCTCTTAGGTGTTCAACTGCCTTTCCTTTATCCCATCCGCGAGGCCTGATCTCCAGAAGCTTGCTTCCTTCCAGAACCTCCAGCTTTGGTCCTACTTGATTTTCCACAACAGCCTCGAAGTGATTTTTGACCTCGCAAGGAGAACCGTCAAATTGGCGATAGTGAAGTGCCACCGAGATCTTTTTGTCTTCGATAAGGATTCCTTTCCAGTTAGAAAAATCGGCTTGGAGAAGATCTCGAATTTTCTCGATCTGAGTCTCCACCGCCTTTGCTTTCTCCCACCGATAGGTTGAACCATCCGCGAACTTAATTTCTACCCCGTGTGAACCGGCCAGCGTTATTCCCTCTATTGGTAAAAGCTTTTCTAGTTCGGCCAGAGAACGACCGCTGACCACTGCGACTTCGAGGGTTTGTCGGCTTTTTGCTTTTTGCAAGAGCTCGATAACGTCTTCGGGAGTCCTTGTTTGCTCAGGGCTTGAAGTAAAACCTACCAGGGTTCCGTCGTAATCGGAGCACAACAAGATTGAATCTTTTTCTTCTAATTTGGTCAGAAAATAGCGCCTGAGTTCGGGTTCGGCAAGATCCCTCAACGGGTTCCCCTTCTTATCTTGATCAGCTTCAGCTGACAATTGAACCTCTTAATGCGCTTAAGTATTGATTTGTCAACTATGGCGAGCCAGCTCCCACTCGTCGAGAAAGCGATCTCGCCACCAGTGGATATCCATCCTGTTCAGTTTGGCTTTCATCTTGTCGAATTCACGCTTTTGCTTTTCCTGAGGGGTTTGCAAGGCTTTGTTCAGCGCATCGGCTACGGCTTCCGAGTCGTAGGGGTTTACCTGATTTGCTTCAGTCAGGGTTTCAGCAGCCCCGGCGAATTCGGAAAGAATCAAAGTTCCACTTTCCCGAGCAGCGACGTACTCCTTGGCTACCAGGTTCATCCCGTCGATCAGAGGTGTAACCAGAGCAATGTCCGCGGAAAGGTAGTAAGGAATAAGTTCCTCCTGCGGGAGATGCTGGTAGAAATATCGGATGGGCATCCATTCTTCCCGCTGAAATTCTCCGTTAACCTGACCGACCCATTGTTCTATATTTTCTCTCATGTTTTTATACTGCTGAACTTTCGATCTGCTGGGCGATATTCGCTGGATAAACGTGACTTTGCCCTGATACTCAGGGTACTTCTTGTAAAAGGTTCGAATGGCCTCGATTCGTTTGTCGATACCTTTGGTGTAATCCATTCTATCTACGCTGAGCACGGTTTTATCGGCCGGGAAATTCTCCTTCAGTTCCGAGGCCTTTTCAAAATGTTCAGAAGTCGGTTGAAAGAAATCGCAATCGATTCCCAGAGGAATCTCTTTTACAAGGGCCTTGCCCTGTCCCATGCTCGCGATATTTTCGTGCCTGTTGACAGCCCCGGCTAGTTTGTCCACGGAGTCGAAAAAGTTGTGCACCAACCAGGGGGTGTGAAAGCCGATAAAGTCGGCCCCCAGCATACCTTCTACGATTTCCCTGCGCCAGGGAATGGTTCCGAAAGCTTCCCAGGAGGGCCAGGGGATATGCCAGAAGAGGCCGATACTAGCGTCCGGCTCCTCTTCTCTGATAAGTTTTGGCACCAGAGCCAACTGGTAATCCTGAACCCAGACTCGATCACCGGGGTTTATTTCCTCCAGGATCATCTTTGCAAAACGTTCATTTACTTCCTTGTAAGCGGACCAGTGCTCGTTGTAAAAGGTGGCTTTATGCGGAAAGGAGTGGCAGATGGGCCACAGGGTTTGGTTGGAAAAGCCGTAGTAAAAGCCGTCGCGCTCGGCGGGGGTCAGTTGCAGGCGCTTGAGAGTGTATCCTGTTTCTTCATCGGGCACCACGATCTTGTTTTCTTCGTCAGTGACTTCAAAGTCCGCTTCGCCTCGCCCCCAGGCGATCCAGAGGTTTTCGGTGTTTCTCATAATTGGATCCAGACCCGTGGTCAGACCTCCCGCAATCTTTTCCTGCTTGACTTCCTCTCCTACGTAGACATGTTTGTAGGGTTCTGCGTTGGAGACGATGATTAGTCTATTTTCTTTGCTGGAGCAGTCCATCGGCGTCACCTCGTATATTCAACCGTTGTCTTCTGGAACTTCATAATACAATAAAAAATAGTTGACAAGGGGATTTATTGCAACCGACTTGTTTTTGTAATCCAGGAGGGAGCCCCCTCACTTCCGCAAATGATCCCTTGCTCTTTCTGGAGAAATGGGTACTATGGAGTCGCCGGCTCCCCACTCGAAACCTGCTGGTGTGGTGATCCGCGGAAATATTTCGAAATGCCAGTGATAAGACTTGTCCAACTTCGGCCACCTAGAAATTGAACTCTGATGGGCAGTATGCAGCACGTAGTTGTAAGCTGCTCCACCTAACACCTCTTCCAACATGGCCAGAGCCCTGTGAAGGCTCCCGGCCAGTCGTTTCAACTGATTTTCGGAACTTTTATCAAAAGCTGGACTGTGTATTCTTGACACTAGGTGAATCTCGTAGGGGAATCGGGGGGCGAAAGGGGTCAGGGCCAGAAAATCAGAGGTGGAGAAAAGGACCCGGTCGCCCTGTTCTTGGGCTTTTGAAAGCAAATCGCAGTAGAGGCAATTTCCGGATTCCTCATAATATTTGAGAGCGTGTTGGTATTCAAGTTTAGGGACAGTGGGCAGGAAAGGGGCAGCTAACAGCTGGGAGTGGGGGTGAGTTAATGACGCACCGGCTCTATCCCCGTAATTTCTGAATATCAGAACGTGTTTTATTCCTTCGGATTCACTGACCGCTTTCAACCGCTTTTTGTATGTTTGGAGAACCAAAGTTCGGTGAGCCTTTGTTTGATCTAAAAAATCAAGCTGATGATTGGGGGTCTCCAC
>JBKGZS010000059.1:0-9534 GCA_046543285.1 Candidatus Acetothermia bacterium
TTAAGAAAGGATGGGCTGGTATAAGTACAAGTTGTACCAGTCCATCCTTTCTTGAAGATATTAAGATGAAAGAGAAAGGCAGTTTCTATCTACCCGAGCTCCTATCTCAGAGAAATTGTCGAGAGTAAGAGTCTATGCCCCTCATTCCACCTGGCTCTTATAATCCTGGGGAGTTAGCAAGCTATCCACTTGTTCGGGCTTATCCAGCTGGATAACCACAAACCAGCCTTCCCCGTAAGCCGACTCATTAATGATTTCTGGTGCTTCCTGCAATTCTTCATTTACTTCGACTACCTCACCGTCAACCGGAGCGTAAACATCCGAAACGGATTTCACGGATTCAACCACTGCCAAGTTCTCACCTTGAGCAACCTGATCCCCGGCCATCGGTAATTCAACATATACGATGTCGCCCAGCTCTTTTTGGGCATGATCCGAAATCCCTACTCGCGCATTTTTGCCCTCAACCTTAATCCACTCGTGATTTTCAGTATATTTCAGATCTTCTGGTAAATCCATAATACCTCCTCTGATTTTGATGACAGACAATTTTATTGCATAGTAAGACCGCGCTGCAAGCTCAATAGCCCTCGTCCTTTTTGCCGCCGCAGAAATTGAGCCGATGAACACTCCGGAGTTCCGTTGCATGCCTATAAAGTTTTATGTATATTTGTTCAGGTGGAAATTGCAGATGGATGACATAGATGCAGTAGTCCTCGCAGCCGGAAAGGGAACCAGGATGAGTTCTTCAATACCCAAGGTGCTACACCGGTTGGAGGGCAAACCTATTTTAGAACATCTTTTGGTAACTTTGCAGTCCTTGAGATGTGGGCCTCCCATCGTGGTAGTTGGCTACGGTGCCCAAACCGTTAAGACTTCAGTGCCAGAATCCCTCGAGGTTCGCTACGTTTTGCAAAATCGACAATTAGGAACGGGTCATGCACTACTGCAGACCAAAGGGGAGGCCGAAAGCAAAAATCTTCTGGTGATTCCCGGAGATGTACCCCTAGTGACTCACTCCACTCTCAAGGCCTTTGTAGAAAACTCATTGGAACGCCGCAGCGACCTTGCGGTTCTTACAACCAGACTGGACGATCCCACGGGCTATGGAAGGATTATCCGAGATAAAAAGGGTGATTTAACCGCTGTGGTGGAGGAACGTGACGCGACAACCGCCCAAAAGGAAATACAGGAAATCAACACCGGAATCTTCCTGCTCAAAAACACGGAGCACCTCTGGCAGGAGCTTTCCCACCTTGACACGGATAACGATCAAGGAGAATTGTACCTCACGGACCTGGTCGAGAGATTCCGATTGAAGAACCGATCCGTTACCGCTATTCTGAAAGGGGAAGTTGAAGAGTTTCTGGGAATTAACACCCGTCGGGATCTCGTCCGCGCTCATCGTTTGCTGCATGATCGTCGGATAGATGCCTTTTTAAACTCGGGTGTCACTATCACCAATCCCCACACAACCCTAATTGGGAACCAGGTCCAGATTGGTAAGGACACTGTTGTCAGGGGGTTTTCAGTACTTGAAGGTGAAACTTGGGTGGGCAAACGGTGTCGTCTGGGACCGGCGGTCCATATCTCGGACTCAAAAATCAGTAGGGGTGTATCGGTCACGCGTTCAAGAATTATAGGAACCACGGTAAAACCGAACACCACTGTCGGGCCATACAGTATTATCGGAGCCTAGAAATCAGTTCCTTTCCCCGACAAGGAACTTGTCTGTCTATCAAAAACCTCAGCTGGTACACGGAGGGAGGATTTTTAATTGTGGGTCAACTAAAGCTTGTTACCGGAAATTCAAATAGACCGCTGGCCGAAGACATCGCCTCCACTTTAAACCTGGAATTGTGTGAAGCCACGGTCGGGCGTTTCCCCGATGGAGAAATTCAGGTTCATATAGAAGAAAACGTGCGAGGCTGTAACTTATTTGTCATCCAGTCTCATTCTCCACCGGTCAACCAGAATGTAATGGAACTTTTACTGCTAATCGACGCCCTGAAAAGAGCTTCTGCACACAGTATCGCGGCGGTGATCCCCTATTACGGATACGCTCGCCAGGATAGAAAGCAGACAGGAAGAGTTCCGATCAGTGCAAAACTCGTCGCAAACATGATCTCCACTGCCGGCGCGGATCGGGTGCTAACCATAGATCTTCACGCAGGTCAGATTCAGGGTTTTTTTGACATACCGGTAGACAATTTACGAGGTGACCCGGTTTTGGCCGATTACTTTTCCGAATACCAGGGAGCAGAAGACGTGGTCGTGGTTAGTCCCGACGTCGGAGGGGCAAAAAGAGCCCGGAAAGTGGCCCAGCGGTTAAATGTTTCTCTGGCGATTGCGGAAAAAAAGCGCGATCCAACGGACAAAACCGCAGAAATTATGAACCTTATCGGAGAAATAGAAAACAAAAAGTGTCTAGTAGTAGACGACTTGGCCAGCACTGGGGGAACTTTGATCAAGGTCTCGGAAGCACTTGAGGATCGGGGGTGTCAGAGCGTGGAAGCAATATGTACCCACGGTCTGTTCGCCGACGACTGCCTCTCGAAATTAAGGAATTCCCCGATAAGTCGTATTGCTGTAACCGACACAATTTTACACGAAGAAGCCCGGAAGTCAGATTTTGTGGATTACGTCCCCGTTGGACCGTTATTTGCCGCGACCATCCAAAGAATTTACGAAAATAAATCCGTCTCTGCCCTCTTTCCTCATTCTTAGTACACCTCAAAGAGAATTTGAGAATTTAGATCAATCATTACGAAGGTGATAACATGGAACAGATCCAAGCAGAAATTAGAAAAGAAGATGAAAAAACCAACCAATTACGAGACGAAGGGATGGTTCCCGCCGTGGTTTACGGGCCAGAAAGGGAATCAGTTGCTTTAAAAATTAACAAAAGGGAATTCACGAAGCTGACAAAAAATATTACCCGCAGTACTAGAATCAAGCTGACTCTTGGCAACGAAAAGGGCCACAAAGTTTTTCTAAGAGATATCCAGTACAACCACCTAACCGACGAACCGATTCACGTGGACTTCTACGAAGTCCCGGAAGACAGGATAATAGAGATGGAGGTCCCGGTTAAAACCTTGGGTGAATCCGAAGGAGTCCAATCGGGTGGAATTGAAGATCAACTCATGGAAACGATAAAAGTCGAGGGACCTCCGGATGCAATCCCTACCCTGATAGAATTGGACGTCGAAGAACTGGAGATTGGCGATTCGGTCCACGTGGCAGATCTCGATCTTGATGGAGTTAAAATCCTTACCCCTCCAGACAACACCGTAGTTTCCATCCTAAGTCCCAGAAAGGAAATTGAAACCCTGCTGACCGAGGAACCGACCCTTGAAGAAGAGCTGGAAGAAGAGGTACTGGAAGGCGAGGAGGCCGAAGAAGAAATTGAAGAAGGCGAAGAAGTCCAAGAAGGCGAAGAAGAATCACTAAAAGAGGAATGATATGACAACTTCTCTTCCCCGTAGGCTTGATATCCATTATCTGTCACTAGAATCGAGATACCGCGAAATTCTTTTCACTTGGCTTTTTTGGTGCTTGAAATCTAAAACGGTGCTGAATTATAATCGATACGGATTACAGGGAGACCCGGGAGGTGAGTGATTTGGCCGATATGTACAAGAAATTTTCAAAAGAATCGATGGAGATTATGGCCGCAGCTTACGATGAAGCCGAGAGGTTGGGCGACAATGCCGTTTCTTCTGAACACGTCCTGTTAGCCTTTCTCAAATCGAAAAACACTAGCATCTACACCTTTTTAAAAAGCAACGGCCTCTCGTATCGAAAGGTGCTTCGCATGATCAAGCGGAGCAATCGCAATAATTACCAATCACGCGAAAGTGAGGAACTGGAACCCACTTCCCGCTTAAAAAAAATTATGAAAATGGGCTACGAGGAAGCCAGGCAAGACGACGGAGAAAGCAAGATCGAACCCGCCCATCTCCTAATCAGCATCCTGGAAGAAGGTAACGGAAAAGCAGCCGCTGTACTCAGTCAATTTGACATCACGGCAAGTAAAACGCGGTCGTATTTTTCCATGTCAACGGATTCGAGCAAGCGAAAAAGAAAGAGCATGGAACTCAAACTGCGATCGACGGAAAAAGGAGAAGGAGATGAAGGCATTCTCGAGGAATTTGGACGCGACCTCATCGCCGAAGCCCAGGAAGGAAACTTGGACCCGGTTATCGGGCGAGAAAACGAAATTAGAAGGCTCGTACAAACTATATCGCGACGCAAGAAAAACAATCCCGTTCTAATCGGAGAAGCCGGTGTAGGCAAGACCGCCATCGTTGAAGGCTTGGCTCAGAAAATTGCGGCCGAAGAAGTACCTCAACTATTGAGTGACAAAAAGCTATTTGAGGTAGACATGGCCGCAATGGTCGCAGGTACAAAATACCGCGGAGAATTTGAACAACGCTTGAAGACTTTAATAAACAAAGTAACAAATCAAGACAATATTATCCTCTTCATAGACGAACTCAGCACAGTGGTCGGTGCTGGTGGGGCGGAAGGGGCAATTGACGCCTCCTCCATTCTAAAACCGCCTCTTGCCTCCGGGGCGATACAATGTGTAGGCACCGCAACCTTGGACGATTACAGGAAGTCAGTGGAGAAGGATCCCGCCCTGAAGAGAAGGTTTAAAACCATTATGGTAGAAGAACCTTCAATAGAGGAGACGCTGGAGATTCTGAAAGGGTTGAGGCAGCGCTACGAAAACCATCACCACGTCACCATCACTGATGACGCCCTCTACCAAGCAGCCCGATTGAGCGACCGATACGTCACCGACCAATTTCTCCCCGACAAAGCAATTGATCTAATTGACGAAACTGCTGCCAAAGTCAGACTCCGGAGTTTCAATTTGCCCCCCGAAGCTCGCGAAATATCCCGCGAACGAGGTCAGATCAGGGAAGAGGAAGAAAAGGCAATCAAAGACCAAGACTATGAAAAGGCCGCCGAGCTAAGAGACGGCCGTCAAAAGTTGACGAAAGAATTAAACCGGATTCAAGGAAAGGAGACCGAAGAAAATCAAAGCATTGTGGAAGGAGACAATATATCTGAAATGGTCTCTTCCTGGACCGGTGTCCCCGTAGGCCATCTACAGCAGGAAGAACGAGAGCGAATGGTGGACATGGAGGAAAAGATTCACAAACGGTTGATAGGACAACATGAAGCGGTAAAAACTGTTTCGCAGTCCATAAGACGAGCTTACTCGGGGATAAAGGACCCTCACCGGCCGGCGGGCGCGTTCATGTTCCTGGGTCCGACTGGCGTGGGAAAAACGGAGTTAAGTAAAACGCTCGCCGAATTCCTATTCGGAGATGAAGAGGCCTTGATCCGTGTCGACATGTCAGAATATATGGAGCGATTCAACGTCTCCCGCCTGACCGGAGCCCCTCCCGGGTACGTAGGTTACGAAGAGGCCGGAAAATTGACTGAAGAAGTCCGTCATCGTCCGCATTCGGTAATCTTATTTGACGAAATAGAAAAGGCCCACAAAGACGTTTTCAACATTCTCCTGCAGGTGATGGAAGACGGGATACTAACAGACTCCCAGGGACGTAGGGTCGATTTCCGGAATACAGTGTTGATAATGACCTCTAACATCGGCGGAAAACTGATAACCGATAAGACGAGCCTGGGGTTCAATTCCCAGGAGGTGGACTCGGAAGAAACCTATCAGGACATGAAGGACAAGGTGATGGGGGAAGTCAAAGACGTCTTCCGGCCAGAATTTCTCAATCGCCTGGACGATATAGTGGTCTTCCATCAGTTAACTAAGCGAGAAGTTCACGAAATCGCCGACTTGATGCTGGAAGAGTTGCGGATCAGGTTGGTCGAGGAACACGGCCTGGACCTCGAACTTACCGAGAAGGGGAAAGAATTATTGGTCAGAGAGGGCTATAATCCGAAGTATGGAGCCAGGCCAATGAGACGTGCTATAGAGAGATTGATTGAAAATAAAATTTCGGACAGACTGTTGAAAGGTGACTTCGTAGAAGCCGACCGTATTCTAGTCGATGCAAAAGATGATCGAATCGTAACTCAGGGTATCGACGAGAAAAGTACAGTGGGAGTCTCCGGAGAATGATAGGGGATGGCCTATAAGTGCTCCAACTGCGGCTACTCCTCCATCAAATGGTTGGGGCGCTGCCCAAAATGTGGAGAATGGGACTCATTCGCTCAATCCAATTCTGAAGACTCTGTCGCTGCCGAAGGGGATTTAGAATCTTCTTCGCGGGGGGAAGGTCCTTCCCGGCTTCAAGAGATTTCAACCGCCGAGAAGCGAAGGTATCCTACAGGCATTTCGGAATTTGATCGAGTTCTAGGCGGTGGCCTGGTCCCGGGCTCCGTGGTGTTGATCGGTGGTGAGCCCGGAATAGGTAAATCAACTCTTTTGCTCCAGGCAACCTCCGCCCTTTCAAAACAGGGCCCTCTCTTATACATATCAGGCGAAGAATCCTTAGGACAAATCAAGATGAGGGCGGAGAGGCTGAATCTAAACTCTTCCCAGCTTTACCTCTACAGCGGACAGACAATTCAGGGTGGTATCAAGCAGGTCTCATCTATAGAACCGGAATGCCTGATAATTGATTCCATTCAATCTCTCAGAAGCGCAGACAAGGAAATGGCATCCAGCAGCGCGAAACAGGTTCGCTTATTGGGTGAGAAATTTTCCACCCTGGCAAAACGAAATAACATGGCTACTCTGCTGATCGGGCACATCACAAAATCCGGGACTTTTGCGGGTCCCAAGGATATAGAACACCTTGTGGACGCCACCCTTTACTTTGAAGGCAAACAGGAAAACCAGATTAGGTTATTGCGTCCCATAAAAAATCGCTTTGGGGCCACAGATGGCCTCGGTTTATTTACCATGACCGAGGGGGGGCTTGATGAAATCGTCAACCCCTCGCTTTTCTTCGCCCGAACCAATGAGAACACTGGTCCTCGAATCGGTTCCTCGCTGGTTTGTACTCTGGAAGGAAGACGGCCTATCATTGCAGAGGTACAGGCCCTGGTCACTTCTACTAACTATGGCGACGGGGCTCAGCGGAAGGCGGCCGGTCTGGACTACAATAGGGTCGGTCTGTTGTTGGCGGTAATAGAGAAACAACTAGGTTTAAACATTGCCAGTTCCGACGTATTTCTGAGCGTGGTTGGAGGGCTGACCCTGAATGATACGGCGACCGATCTTGGAGTGGTGGCCTCGATTCTATCGAGTTTTCATAATTCTGAGCTTCCAAAGTCGACGCTCTTCATTGGCGAAGTGGGGTTGAACGGCGAAATTCTTCCAGTCAGTCGTTTGGAAGCCCGTCTCAAAGAAGGTTCTCAGCTAGGTTACCAGCAGGCTGTCGTCCCCACTAGCAAAAACGACCGAAAAGACTCAGTAGAAGGGTTAGACATCGTCGAGGTGGATAGCATACAAAATCTGGTTAAGGCTCTAGGACTAAGACGAAGCTAGGAGTTAAAGATGGAATTCAATTCCTTGCAGGATCTGCTCGGCCACATTGCTCCCGGTACGGAAATTCGGGACGCCATAGACAGGATAGTCGAACAGGGCAACGGGGGTCTAATCGTCATCGCGGAACTGGAGCAGGTCAGTGAGGTCATTACCTCCGGGTTTGAAATGGACGCCGATTTCACCTCCCAGCGGCTTGCCGAGTTGGCCAAAATGGACGGAGCCCTGATCTTGAGCGAAGAAATGACAGCAATCACCTATTCAAATACTCACCTTGCACCGGACCCTACCATATCCACGGACGAAACCGGAACCCGACACAAGGCAGCCGAACAGACAGCAAAACAGCTGGGCATTCCGGTCATCGCAATCTCCGAGAGGAGAAAGCGAATTACTATTTACTTTAATGATCAACGATACATTCTCCGCGATCTAGCCACTATCATCTCCAAGGTCAATCAGGCACTTCTCATCCTGGACCAATACAGGAACGATTTCGATGAGGCCATCCGGGAGCTTACGGCCTTAGAACTGGATGGTCGCGTCCTACCCTTCCACGTGGCAAACGTATTGAGAAGGATTGCTCAAATGCTGGATCTGCGAGACGAAATTCGAAGAATGTTCGTAGAACTGGGAGAGGAAAAAGATCTCCCAGCTCGCCAACTTGATAATCTCTTAGTGGGGATAGAGAGGGAATTCCATTTGCTGATAAAGGATTTCCAAAAGGATTTGGAAAAATCTCCCGAAGAGATCCAACCCGAAATCTTAGACCTGAGCGCGGACGAATTGCTTTCGACGGAAAACATCATGGGACCCTTGGGTTACGAAGACGAAGAACTGGACAGTTTCCTTTCCTCTCGCGGCTTCAGAATTCTCAACAAAATCCCTCGTTTACCAAACCCTGTTATCGAACGAATGGTAGAAGAATTTGACAATCTTGATGAGGTTCTCAAAGTGGACAAAGAACGACTCAAAGAGGTAAAAGGGATTGCGGAAGCCAGAGCAAATACCATTAAAGCGGGTTTAAGGCGACTGGAAAACAGAATTACGATAATGGAGGAATTGCAAGGATGACTGAGATCGACGAACTGCAAAAAGCCTCGAACTGGCTCCAAGAGAGAGTTGATATTCAGCCTAAAGTGGGCCTGATCCTGGGTTCAGGTCTTTCCCGTGCTGTATCCGAAAACCTGCAGGGAAAGACATTTGACTGGGAGAGTATTCCTAATTTCCCTTCACCGACCGTTGAGGGTCACGAAGGAAAGCTAGGTGCAGGAATTTGGGAAGATGTAGAAGTTCTAATTCAGAAAGGGCGGGTCCATTGGTACGAGGGAAAAAACATGTCAGAGCTAATTTTTTCAATTCGGTTGATGGCCCTCCTGGAGGTAGAAACCCTAATAATCACCAACGCTGCCGGAGGAATCAACCGTGACTTCAATCCCGGAGATCTGGTAGTGATCAAGGATCACATTAACTTTTGCGGCTCCAATCCTCTCCGGGGAGAAAATCTGGAAGAACTCGGCCCCCGATTCCCGGACATGTCCAACGCCTACAACCCAAAGTTGAGGCAAATTGCTTTTTCGGCAGCTGCGGAGATCGAGGAGAACCTGAAAGAAGGCGTATACATAATGACTTCGGGGCCCAGCTACGAAACACCAGCGGAGATCGAGGCCTTCGGATCATGGGGAGCTGACCTAGTAGGAATGTCCACGGTTCCAGAGGTTATCGCAGCAAATCATTGCGGACTAGAGGTCCTCGGTCTATCTTGTGTGACTAATATGGCAGCAGGTTTACAGGATAAACTAACTCACGAAGAGGTAATCGAGACTACTGAACAGGCAAACGATAGATTTGCGAAGTTACTATCCGCAATTCTGGAGAAGATCTGATCCCCACAGTTAATCTTTCTCCACGTATTCGTATCTACCTACCTTTCGGTACCTGTTCCTTCGAGAGTCGGTTAAGTCCTGAGGGGATATTTCCAAAAGCTGGTCAAGGTAAGTACGGAGAGAATCGCCCAGATTTTTGGCGGTTTGCTCCAAATCCTCGTGGGC
>JBKGZS010000060.1:0-9453 GCA_046543285.1 Candidatus Acetothermia bacterium
GATCCAAACTGAATCGGGATGCAGATTATCGATTTCCTTTGAACTCAATTTTTCCCCATGGTTAATCCAGACTAAGACCAGATTGGCCGGCTAGAAAAGCTCTGGAGAAGGGTAGCCTGCCCCCTACCCCTGACTGAACGTCAGCGAAGGAGCTTGAGGAACCGAGCCAGAGCTTTTTTAGCCGGTAATCAAATTACCTTGGTAGAGGTGAAAGATCTGAGTTGAAAAATTTGAGATCCCAGAAAATATCTGTTATATTATTGGATAACAATAATCTATTATCGATTATTGAGAATCGTTATTTAATATGTCTTCATTAAGCACCCTAAAGAAGGGCCTGGATCTCTTATTGTTGTTTGACGAGCACCACCCAAGCTTGAGCGTCGAAGAAATCGCGGAACGCTTGGATACTCCTACCAGCACTGCCTACCGCTATCTGAAAACTCTAAAACAGCAAGGCTTAATTGTAAAGGACGGCAACAGCAAGCACTACAAACTGGGGACCAGAGTGATTGAACTTGCTCATGTTGCCCGCCAGCGAATGGAGGTGCTCGACGTTGCTCATCCGGTGATGAAGGATCTCGCGGACAAGACTGATGAGACGGTTTTCTTGGCGGTTCCTCGCGACGAAAAAGCAACCTGTATTGAAAGGATTGAGGGCGGGCATAACTTGAGATTTTCTTTCGAGCGAGGTCGTTCACAGTACCTCCACGCAGGAGCGTCTGCTAAAGCCATCATGGCCTTCTACCCTAAAGCCAAACGCAGGAAAATCATCGAACAGGTCGGGCTGCCCCAAATTACTAAAAACACCCCCACGCGAGAAGATCAACTGGAAACCCAGCTAGTCGAAATAAGAGAAAAAGGCTACGCTCTCTCAACCGGCGAAGTGGACCCGGGGGTCAGGGCAGTAGCCGGGCCGATCTTTGGCTGGGAGGGCGAAGTAATGGGCAGCATAAGCCTGGCCGGTCCTGTCAGTCGCCTGAAGAACCGCCAGAAAGAAAAGGCCATCGAATTAATAGTTTCCGCAAGCGAGGAGATAAGCGAGAGGATGAGTAAATACGGCTTCGAGGAGGCATAGTCGTGTCAAATTTGATAGGTGTGCTTAGAGTATTGACGCTGGAGGATCAAGAGCAAATTTCAGCTCACGGAAGGATAATCGAAAAACATTTTCCCAACCTGGAGACTGTTTCCAGGTGCATTGATGGCCAGCCCAACGGCATCTACGATGAGCAGTCTCGGGCTCGGGCAGTACCCAAAGTCACTGATCTCGCCCGGGAAATGGCGGAACAAAAAGATTTGGCCGGAATTCTGATAAGCTGTGCGGACGATCCCGGAGTTCGAGAGCTAAAGAGTTCTCTAACCCTGCCCGTTATAGGGGCCGGGGAAAGTCTGGGGGCGGTGGCCGGGGTTTTAGGAAATTCGGTGGGGGTTCTGGGTATTACCGAAGGAGTTCCCGGCCCGCTCCAGCAAGGCCTGGACGGTAAAATCAAGGGGGCAGCAAGGGTAAGCGAAAGCACTCACGATCTAAGCCAAAGCTCCACCCGCCAAAATTCAAAGCAAAGGGCCCAAGAACTATTGGATCAAGGATGTGACACGCTGGCGCTTGCCTGCACGGGATTTTCAACTGTTGGCCTGGCTCAGGAGATCTCGAATGAAGTCCCAGTTCCCGTAATAGATCCCGTAGTGGCCAGTGGCTCAATGTTTACCAACTTGTTTCAGAAGGAGGTATAGTAAACAGTGATAGAAATAACCGAGGAATGGATCAAAGCTGCAGCCACAGGAGGCTGCATTCTGGGCGGAGGAGGGGGAGGAGAGCTCCAGCAGGGTATCGAATTCGCTCAACTAGCTATCTCCTTCGGAGACCCCTCGGTGTGTTCCCTGGAGGACCTTCCGCCCGATTGTCTGCTGGCCACGGTCTCTGCCGTCGGAGCTCCAGCCGCCGAAAACAAATACGTACTTCCTTCTCATTACGTCCGAGCGCTTGAAACTCTTCAGGACAATATCGAAGGCCAGATTGAGGGAATTATAACCAACGAAATGGGAGGATTTGCCACGGTCAATGGAACTCTGCAGTCTGCGGTCTTAGATCTGCCGCTGGTCACAGCAGCTGGAAACGGAAGAGCCCATCCAACCGGCCCTATGGGGTCAATGGGATTAGTTAAACAGGATGATTACCGAGCCGCCGAGGCCGCGGCAGGGGGGAAAGGAAGCCATTACCTGGAAACCTTCGCGGCCGGCCATATAAATAGAACCTCCAAGATAACCAGGAAGGCAGCCGAGGAGGCGGGAGGACTGGTTGCGGTAGCCCGAAATCCTGTCTCTGCGGAGTACGTAAGAAAAAACGGAGCGATTGGAGCAACTCAGGAGGCATTAAATTTGGGTCGAGCGTTTCTTCGGGGGGACAAACCGGGGGAGAAAGTTGACAACGTGGTGGATTATCTCAACGGGCAACTAATAGTAGAAGGGAAAGTGACCAGCTATCGACTTGTTTCCCAGGGGGGATTCGATACGGGGCAAATCGAAGTCGGCGAATGTACACTCGATTTCTGGAACGAATACATGACTCTGGAGCGGGAAGATGAGAGACTGGCCACCTTCCCTGATTTGATCATGACTTTCGATTCGGTTTCTGGAGACCCCTTGACCTCTGCCGATATTGCCGAGAATCAAGAAGTTACTGTAATTTCCGCTCCCGCTGATCAATTGACCCTGGGAGCGGGGATGTTTGACCAAGATTTGCTCGCAGAGATTGAAGAAGTCCTGAACAAACCAATAATCAACCCCTGACTGGAAGGAGGTAATTACAGAGATGCTCCTTCAACAAGTACTTGGCATCTACGATTTGCTGGATGATCCCGGGATTACGGGGCAAAAGGTTGCGCAATACTTTAAAGATCTCAACCCCGATACCGAGATCTCGGTTAAAACAATTGAGGGGGAGGAGGGGTCAACTGATTTTCTCAAACTAATTTTTCCGGGCCAGGAGAGCGAAGGCTCAGCTCGACCTCCGTCCACTCTAGGTATCGTGGGCAGGTTAGGGGGGGTTGGAGCCAGGCCTGAACAGCTGGGAACCGTTTCCGATGCCGACGGAGCTATTGTGGCTCTGGCTTGTGCGGCCAAGCTGGCCACAATGGCCCAGCGCGGAGATCTTCTACCGGGCAAAGTAATCGTAACCACCCATATCTGTCCAGACGCTCCCACTGCCCCTCATGATCCCGTTCCTTTTATGGGATCTCCGGTCGACATCAAAACCATGAACGAACAGGAGATCGACCCAGAAATGGATGGGGTGCTTTCCGTGGACGCTACCAAGGGCAATAAAGTAATAAATGAAAATGGGTTTGCGATCTCCCCCACCGTAAAAGACGGTTACATCCTGCAGGTCAGCGAAGATCTGCTGGAAGTGATGAACCTGATTTCAGGAGCACGTCCGGTCACCTTTCCCATTACCACTCCAGACATCACTCCTTACGGCAACGGATTGCACCATATTAACAGTATTCTCCAGCCCGCTACCGCCACGGACAGCCCCGTGGTAGGAGTAGCCACCACATCTGGAGCAACGGTTCCCGGAAGCTATACAGGAGTCAATTACCCCACGGAGCTGGAAAAAGCGGCCAGATTTTGCTGCGAGATTGCAAAGAGATTCGGCTCCAGGAAGTGCAAATTGTACGATCGAGACCAGTTTGAAAAAATACGTTCCCTCTACGGCTCAATGAAGAAACTGCAAACCCCTGGAGAATAGGAGGTGGTAGGGGCACACAACCAAGCACAAATCGATCTGAAGGAGCCAATTGGATGCACATCTGAGAACAAGGAGGTTAAGCACTATGCAAAATTTCACCAAGTTTTACCTCACTGTGACAGTGGGCTTGATACTGGTTTTCAGTTTTGCCCTGCTATCCGCGGCAGAAGAGTCGGAAAACGAGTTCACCTTCGCCACCTACCAGGAAACGATGACGTTCGACCCTGCTAAATCCGTGGATGAGACGGAATTGGGTAACGTTTTCAATACTTATGACCCCCTGGTATATCCAGTAAAAGGAGAAGCGCCGAAACCTTGGGTCGCCGAATCCTGGGAGGTCGGAGAAGACGGCAAGACATACGTCTTTCAGATCAGGAAAGGAATTGAATTTCATGACGGCAACGAACTGACCGCGGAAGACGTGGAATTTTCCATGGAGAGAATGCTGAGGATAAACGAAGGTTTCGCCTGGTTATGGACGGATATTTTAACCCCGGAAGGAGTAACGGCAACTGGCGAATACGAAGTGACCTTCGAGTTAGAAGAAACCTTCGGACCCTTCATCGCCACCCTGGTTCAGTTCAACATCGTCAACAAAGAACTCCTGATGGAGGAAAAGAAATCCGGCGATTTTGGCGACTACGGCGATTACGGACAGGAATACCTGGAAACAAACGACGCCGGTTCCGGACCTTATGAGATAGACAGCGTCACCCTGGGGGACGAAATTGTCTTCACCAAATTTGACGACTACTGGAAAGGCTGGGAAGAAAATCAAGTCGAAAAAGCAATCTGGAAAGTAATACCCGAGCGGGCCACCATGGATACCCTGCTGAAAAAGGGCGAAATAGACATGATCGACCAGTGGGGGACGCCGGAAGAATACGAAGAGCTGGACAAAGTCGAAGGCGTAAAAACCGTGGAAGATCCCAACGTCCAGTTGTATTTGCACCAGATGAACAACAAGAAAGAACCTCTGGACGACATGTACATCAGAAAGGCAATTTCCTACGCGTTTGACTACGAGACAGCCCTTAACGACGTATTCAAAGGCGCAGATCAGGCCCGAGGATCGGTACCGCTTTTGATGCCCGGCCACGCCGAAGACGTCGAACCTTACCGGCAAGACCTGGAAAAAGCTCGGGAAATGGTAGAAAAGTCCAAGTATTCCAAAGAAGAACTGGAAGAATTTACCCTGACCTACGTGTACGTCACGGAGAACGAACTGGAGAGAAAGCTGGGCCTGTTGATGAAAAACAATTTCGCCAAAATCGGGTTGGACGTGGAGCTGGAAAAGGCGGTCTGGGGAAGGATGACGGATATGGCCAGCAAAGCGGAATCTACTCCTCACTTCATGGCCGTTTTTCACACCGCCAAATACCCGTCTCCTGATAGCCACACCTATCAGATGTTCAACCCAAACGCCTGGGGAACCTACATTTCCTGCAGCTGGTACGAAAATCCCGAGGTGACCGATCTGACTTCCGAGGCCCGGAAAACGGTAGACACCGAGGAACGCTACGAACTGTACAAACAAGCTCAAAGGATCGTCAACGAAGAGGCCGCGGGGCTGTTCATCGCCAATCCCGTCCACAGAGTATCTATGCGGGAGAGAGTGAAGGGCTACCAATTCCCGGGAATCCTGGCTTACGATCTCGTCTGGTACAATCTTCGACTGGAGGAGTAGAAGGCAAATCTTTCAAGGCCCGGCAATAGCTTGGCCGGGCCTTGTCGTTATAGAACGAAGGGGGAGGATCGAACATCGGACTTAAAGGAACTTGTCCATAATGTTTGGGAAATATCTTCTCAAAAGGATTATGTACATGGTCCTGGTTCTGGTGGGGATATCGATATTAATCTTTCTCTTAACCAGAGTCATGCCTGGTGATCCGGCCCGCCTGGCACTCGGCCCGGAGGCCAGTAAGCAGCAAGTCCAGAGTCTCAGAAGTGAATTGAAGCTAGACAGACCCGTCCATATCCAGTACTACCACTTCATCGTCAACCTGCTTCACGGTAAATTCGGCAGATCACTGGTCACTCACCGAGAAGTGGGGCAAGATCTCGCTCAACGCTACCCCGCCACCGCCGAGTTGGTTTTGTTCTCAATGGGTCTGGCAATCGTTATCGGCGTACCTCTGGGAGTGATCTCCGCTCTTCACAAGGACAGCATCATAGATTACCTCAGCAGATTGTTGGCTTTTACGGGGGTCTCATTCCCCCGATTTTGGATCGGGATCATGCTCCAGCTATGGATTGCCTACCAGCTCGACATTCTACCCGTAACCGGGCGAATCAGCGGCAGCGCGCCACCCCACTTCACCGGCCTGTTTTTGCTGGATAGCTTGATCGCTCTGGACGGGGCCGCATTCCTGGACAGTTTCTCCCACCTCATTTTGCCTTCATTGACCCTGGCCCTTTCTCCGCTGGCTCAAATCACCCGACTGGTAAGGGCCAATATGATCGAGCAACTTCGGAAAGATTATACAGTGGTCAGTCGAACTATAGGGATGCCCGATACTCTGAACATTTACAAATACATGCTCAAAAATGCTTTCAGCGCGACCCTGACAACTATTGGCTTGCTTTTTGGATGGATGCTGGGAAACGCCTTCCTCGTAGAGCAGGTTTTCTCCTGGCCGGGAATAGCTCGTTACGGGGTAAACTCAGTTCTGCGAAACGATTTCAACGCCATAGTGGGGGTCACTCTGATAGTGGGTCTCGGCTATGTGGTGATAAACTTCCTGGTGGATCTGTTATACGGAGTCCTCGATCCTCGAATAAGACTGGAAAAATAACACAATGAACGACATAGAAGAACGAAGCACGGAGATTTCAAAGAGGAAAACTGGTCTACAGCGAGCTCTGTATCGCTTTTTTCATAGCCCGCTGTCAGTAATTGGCCTGCTCATCATCCTCTTTATCGCGGCAGTGGCAGTTTTTGCCCCTTATCTGGCCCCCTATCCCGGAGACGCAGGCGACGCCATCAATTTTGGCAGATCCTTCAAACCTCCTAGCGCGGAGCACCCGTTTGGAACCGACGAGGTTGGTCGGGACATTTTTAGTCGAGTCATATTTGGATCCAGGCTGTCCCTGAAGGTGGGAGGGGTAGTCCTGTTTATCGCCATAACCGTTGGCATTCCACTGGGTCTGATAGCGGCCTACATGGGCGGGATAACGGAAACGATCATTATGCGATTGGCCGACGTTTTCCTCTCCATCCCACCTCTGGTGTTGGCCCTGGCAGTAGCAGCAGTTTTCAAACCCAGCTTGACCAATAGCATGATCGCCATCTCGTTTACATGGTGGCCATGGTACGTACGATTGGCCTATGGAGAGGGGCTTTCCATCAAAGAGGAGGACTTCGTGGAAGTAAGCGAGTCCGTGGGGGCCTCCAAGTTTCACGTAATGTTTAGAGAAATACTGCCCAACATGGCTTCAGCCCTGCTGGTCAAGGGGACATTGGACATGGGTTATGCAATCCTGATGGGGGCCTCACTGGGTTTTCTGGGCGTGGGAGCTCAACCACCCACCCCTGCCTGGGGTACCATGATCAGCCTGGGGCGCCGGCACCTGTCGCAGGCCTGGTGGCTGGCAACTTTTCCAGGCATCGCAATCTTTCTTACTGTCCTAGGCTTCAATTTACTGGGGGACGGTCTCCGGGATTTCTTTGACGTAGAAGTGGAGCGATAGCTTTGAAACTGAATGATAGAGAAAAGATACTTCAGATCGCCCGCCTAAAACTGCATTTTCGGACCATCGACGGTCGAACCAAAGTGCTAAAGGAAGTTCAACTGGATATTCGTCGCAAAGAAGCGGTGGGGCTGGTCGGCGAGACCGGTTGTGGGAAGAGCGTAACTGCTCGAACGGTTCTGGGTTCGCTCCCTATCCCGCCAGCAGAAATAGTGGCAGGCGAGGTGGTTTTTGAAGGAACCGATCTGCTTAGCGTGGATACGCGAGAACGAAAGAGGATCATGAAACGCTCCATGTCCTACATTCCGCAGGACCCTATGACTTCCTTGAATCCGGTCTTCACCGTAGGGCAGCAGCTAACGGATCTCATAAAGTGGCATGACGAAGTCGAAGTAGGATTAGGTGGCCTGCTGGGGCTTAGAGGAAGAAGCAAGACCGAACCCGCTCGCCGGGAAGGAATTGAGCTGCTGGATCAGGTAAACATCCCCTCTCCCGAAGAGGTTATGAACAAATATCCCGTTGAGCTCTCCGGGGGGATGAGGCAGCGGGCACTGATTGCCATGGCGCTTATAGGAGCCCCCCAAATGCTGGTGGCGGATGAGCCTACTACAGCGCTAGACGTCACCATTCAAAAAGGCATACTTGAATTGCTGGAAGAACGAATATCGGCCCACAATCTGGCCGTATTTTATATAACCCACAACCTCGGCGTTGCCCGGCGCCTGTGCCATAGAATAAACGTGATGTACGCCGGAACCGTAGTTGAATGTGCTACTACAGAAGAACTGCTTAAAAATCCCCTGCACCCTTACAGCAAGGGATTGGTCGCCTCCGTTCCCAAGTTGACCAAAGAACAATATCGGGGGATAGAAGGGCGTCTTCCCGACTACCTTAACCCTCCCCCCGGATGTAGATTCCATCCCAGATGCCAGTACGCTCAGCCGATCTGCGAGAAAGAGAACCCTCCCCTTGAGCTTTCCGAAGCCGGAGGAGAACATAAAGCAGCATGTTTTTTTAAGGACCAGATATAATGAGTGAAGAAGATTTACTTCGAACAGAACGGTTATCGAAGTTCTTCGTAGATTACCGAGGGGGCATTTTTACCCGACGGGAAATCGAGGTCAAGGCCGTCAATAAAGTCGATCTAGGGATAAGAAAAGGCAGCACCCACGCTCTGGTCGGCGAATCGGGGTCCGGCAAAACGACTTTCAGCAAAACTGCGATACGCATATATGAGCCTACCGACGGACAAATTTGGTTCGGCAAACGGAACATAACCCGCCTCAACGGCAAGGGGCTGAGGGCGCTGCGGAAGGACATGCAGATGGTTTTTCAGGACCCTACATCGTCCCTCAATCCGCGTAAGAGCGTGGTTGAGATCATCGGCCTGCCCCTAAAAATCCATTCCGACCTGGACCGAAACCGGCGAAGAGGCCGGGTGGAGGAACTGCTAACCACGGTCGACCTTTCCCCGGAGTATCTCGAACGTTATCCTCACTCTTTAAGCGGGGGGCAGAAACAGCGCGTGGGATTGGCGCGGGCCCTTGCCACTGAACCTCAATTGATTGCCCTGGATGAGCCTACTTCTGCTCTGGACGTTTCCGTTCAGGCGAAGATACTCAAGCTCCTGGACAAACTCCAGAAATCCGAGAACCTTACCTACCTCTACGTGACCCACGACCTGGGAATCGTGCGCAACATATCGGACTTCACCAGCGTCATGTATCTGGGAAAAATCGTCGAAGCGGCGCCTACTGAAAACATTTTCACTTCTCCAAAACATCCATACACGAGAGCATTGCTTTCGGCGATACCGGTGATCTCGGAAAGCGAAAAGGAATTTAAGCCAGAAGAGATAACTTTAAAAGGTGACGTACCTTCGCCCACCGAAGTTCCACCTTACTGCAGCTTTTACTCCCGCTGTCCGAAGAAGATGGAGAAATGCCGGCAGGACTCACCAGAATTGCGAAATCTGAACGACAGTCAATCAGTTCGCTGTTTTCTGTACTATTGAGGAG
>JBKGZS010000061.1:0-8995 GCA_046543285.1 Candidatus Acetothermia bacterium
TTCGATTACTCTCTGAACGTCGTCCCGCCTGATAACCCCGTCGGCTCGGTTTATTGAAACCGTGCCCGAATTGTTTATGGAATCGATGTGTTTTCCGGCAATTCCGGCGTAAACAGAATCAACCCGAACGTCTGCCATCTTTTCAGCTTTTCTTACAGCTTTCCTTATCGAGTTCGTAGTTTGACCAATATCAACCACAACACCCTTTTCCAGCCCCCGCGATGGCGCTTGGCCGATACCGACAATTTCTATGGTATCCCCGGTAACATTACCAACGAGCACGACGATCTTCGTCGTTCCAATATCTAGCCCCACTATCAGATCCTCGTCTTCCATCGGATCACCACCTAAGAAAATGGGATTAAGCAATCCACCTCCCTAACATCAGGTCAACGCACTCCGCAGATGGAGTATGATCAGAGGGGCTCAGAAAGGACATAACATCCCCCTGCTCCTGAACCTCTGCAAATAGGTGGAATCACTGCCTGCTCCTGAACTTAAGTGCCGACTAAGCACTTATCTTTCACATTCAATTACACCCAACTATAAGAATATAGACCTATTAATCCCCCAATTAAGTAAGGTCTATGTTATGTATGATATTAATATTTTTTTACAATTCCAACAAATTTATCACGTATATATTTTAAAATTCCCTTTAGAGCTCGGATTTTGCATAATGGTAGAATATAGCCTAGTTTAATTCAAAAGACTATTTTTCAATACCAATTAACTATACCATCTGAATTTCCCTATTTAAGGCAACGCCAAACTGTTTATAAACTCTTTCTCTGACGCTGTCAATTAACCGGAGAATGTCACGGCTCCGAGCAGATCCCAGGTTGAGGATAAAATTGGCATGTTTTTCCGAAACCATGGCATCTCCTATTCGCCAACCTTTGCAACCGGCACGATCTATCAATTCCCCTGCTGAAAGCTCGTATTCATCGGGATTTTTAAAAACGCAACCGGCAGAAGGTAGTCCCAGAGGCAACTTCCGGGATCGCTCCTTTAAGAGATCCGTCAAAGACAGGCCTTGACCAGTCATCGGCAATCGCAACTCTGCATCCATTATAATGTGGGTTGAGTCCTGAAACAAACTGGTTCTATAATCAAACCCGCATTCATTGGGTCCTACCTCCCAGACGTGGCCACTTTCATCGAGATATCGGATCGAAACCAGAAAGTCGGAGATCTCTTTACCGACTGCACCAGCATTCATAACGATAGCTCCGCCCACAGAGCCGGGAATTCCCCCCAGGAAACTGAGGGGCTGAGTACCCGAAGGACTTTCGATTCGAGCCAACTTCGAGACCGGCAAACCCGAAAGAACTCTTACATTATGCCCGGTAGTGGACAAGGCCAGTCGACTGTATCTTGAACCCATTTGTATTACAAGTCCGCGGTATCCCTCTTCAGGAAACAAAACGTTGCTTCCCCGGCCTAGGATAAACCAGGGAATCGAATTTCTGATAGCAAATTGCAACCCCTGATACAATTGAGTGGAGTTTTCCGGTTGAAAAAAATAATCGGCTGGACCACCAACCCCCCAACTAGTGTAGGGGCTGAGGGGAACCTCTCGGTAAAGAGGAAATTCCGGAGAAAAGTGGGATACTGCCTCTGTCAGGTGAGTCATAACCCGGATCACCACCTACGACAAATTTGGAACGGAGCGAGGGCTGCCCGACCTCCAATTTCAGTTTAGGGAGGCAGATCTCTCTGGGCGTCGGGGCCTTGAGTCACATCGTTTAAAGAGAGCTCAAAACTCACCTGCTAGAAGCCGGGTGAGCTATCAATTCACCGGGTTGCCACCGGAAGCTTGGAGAACTGATGGGTCAGTTTCCAAACGTCCCCAGCCCCTAATCCAACCAGAAAGTCACCCTGTTTAACATTTCGCTGGAGAAAGTGCAGTACCTCGTCCCTATCCAGTATTCGCTGGACCCTTGAACCGTTATGATTTTCAATAGATTGAAATATTAGTTGGGAGGTGATGCCGGGTATAGGCCTTTCAAAGGCAGGATAAATTTCGGTGACCACTACCAAATCAGCCAATTCGAAGGAAGATCCAAACTGGCCGTTGATGTGTTTAGTTCTGCTAAACCTATGAGGCTGAAAAATAGCCACCACTCTATCCGGGTTCCAGCCGTTCTTAACTGCCTCCAGGGTTACTTCAATCTCCTCCGGCAGATGAGCGTAGTCATCAATTACTACCGAACCGTTATTTTTGATCACCTGAAAACGTCTCTGAGGAAGTTCAATTTCACTCAACAGGTCCATCATTTCGGAAAATCCCAAACCAGCTTTATAACCGACTGCCATAGCGGCAAGAGCGTTGTAAACGTTGTGACGACCCGGAGCGGGCAAGGTGGCTCTCCCGAGACTGTGACCCTGGAAGCACAGATCAAAACTGGTTTCAAAGCCCCGCTGGACTATTGAATTGGCTTCTAAATCTGCCGGGTTGTCGATCCCGAAGGTAAACGAATCTGAAGCCGCGTCGATCAACTGTTGGCTGTGATCGTCGTCCCTGCAGATAATAGACTGGTTGCTCTGCTTGACGAACTCGATAAACCCTTCCAAGATCTCCGCTTCATTTTTGTAGGTGTCCAGATGGTCCCTGCCCACGTTTGTAACCACACTGACATCCGGACTTAGTTCCAGAAAGTGTCCGTCGCTTTCATCCACCTCGGCCAGAAAATGGTCTCCCTGGCCCAGTCTGGAATTTCCGCCAAGCTTATCGCACTCGGCACCTATCATATAGGTGGGGTCACAATTCGCAAACTGTAAGAGGGAAGCCGCCATGGTGGTGGTGGTAGATTTCCCATGGGTGCCAGCGATACCGATTGCCTTCTTTCGCTCCATCAAATCCGCCAGAGCGGTGAGACGTTGATGTATTGGAATATTCAATTCCTTTGCCTCTTCGATCTCCGGATTTTCCCCATCGATGGCAGAAGAGACAATTACCAGATCGGTATCCCGCGAAAGATTCGAGCGCTGGTGGCCTACGTATACTTCTATTCCCATGTTTCGCAATTCCTCCACGCGCTCGCCATGCTGAATATCTGAACCCACCACGGTGGAACCCATTTCGTTCAGAATCCGGGCCAGTGCGCTCATTCCGTCGCCACAAATGCCAATAAGGTGAAATTTTTTTGAAGGGTCAATTTTCATCATCTTGCTCCTTTAAGGGCTATTGTATTCAGATTCGATATCACTTGTCTGCTCCCCCCTTGTCCGGCCAATTGTTGGTAGCTTTGACACATCTCTTGGTAAACAGCGGTGGACATTATCTGAGCCAGGTTGTCAAACAGCGGATAATCGAGAAATTCCTTTTTACGAAGACAGATTACGGCACCAGTTTTCGCCAGAACAGAAGCGTTCTCCAGTTGGTGATTTCCAGCCGAGCCCGACCACGGGACAATAATTGCCGGAGTTTTGGTTGCAATCAGTTCCGCAACTGTACTTGCCCCGGCGCGAGAAATTACAAAATCCGCGACCTGATAAGCCGCACCCATTCGGTCGATAAAGTCAACTATACAATGCTGCTTCCCGACAGCCTCCGAAAGTTCTTCGAGAAGCTTGGAATCACAACCCTTACCCGTCTGCAAGATCAATTGAAAGGGTGGGTCTTCCGGCGATTGCTGGAATTCGGAAAGGATCTTTTCCAGCAGCATCCGAGACCCGTGTGAACCACCCAGAACCAATACAGTCGGCTTGGATTCCTTCAGGGAAAAGTACTTATCCGGATGGGCGTATTCTTGGGTAATCTGAGCCCGAACAGGGGTGCCAATTTGGCGCACCGCCTCGTCTTCCAAATATTTCCTCGTATGAGAAAAAGATACCAGTACCTCCGAGGCCAGATGTTGTAACAAGCGAGTGGTCAACCCCGGGCAGGCGTTAAACTCATGCAGGACCACCGGAACGCCGAGTAGACGTCCGGCCAAAGCTACTGGGAGGGTAACGTACCCCCCCGTTCCATATATCACCTGAGGTTTTTTGCTCCAGATGATGGCCAGAGACTGAAGAAAGGCCACGGGGAGAATCGATAGAGCCTTTAGGGCACGGAAGGCATTGCGACGATCCAGGCCTTGGACATTGATAAATGCCGTTTCAATCTCTTCCTGATCTCTCATAAAATCGCTTTCCATGCCTCTCTTGCCTCCCACATAAGTAACGTCGTAGGGCATTTCACTTCTCCCCATTTCTCGGATAATGGCCATGGCCGGGAACAAATGTCCGCCCGTTCCGCCCCCTGTAACTATGGTTTTCATAGGGATTTACTTATATTGAGCATAGTGCCCACCATTGCCAATGAAACGATCAAAGATGACCCGCCGTAGCTTATAAAAGGCAACGTAAGACCGGTCACGGGTAACAATCCCAGCGTTACACAGAAATTCAGTACTGCCTGATAAAGAAACAGGAACGTTATGCCCGCTGCGATAAGCTTGCCAGTTCGATCCTCAACCTTCAGAGCTATTTGAAATCCTTTTGTCCCCAGGTATACGAACAAACCAATTAAGATAAACGCTCCGATAAAACCCAACTCTTCACCCAAGATTGCGAAAATAAAGTCGTTATGGGCGGAGGGAAGATACAGAAATTTTTCCGCTGATTGACCCAGACCTCGTCCCAGTACCCCCCCGGAACCCAGGGCCATCAGAGATTGCATCAGCTGATAACCCTCATCCTGGCTATGCTGGAGAGGATTGGCAAAGGCGATTAGCCGTTGAAACCTATAAGGGGCCATAACCAACAGCCCTCCGAACAAGGGTAGAGCCCCCATGACCACCTTGCCCAGGTTTTTGAGTTTTGCACCGGCGATAAACAACATGAAAAATACCAGAGAAACGTAAACCATGGTCATACTAAAATCCGGTTGTGTCAGGGTGAAAAGGCTAATAAAGCCCAACATGACGAAAAACGGAAGCACTCCCTCGACGAAGTCGCCAAGCTTCTTTTCTTTTCGCTGGATCGTGATTGCTGTCCAAAGCAAAAGGGCAAATTTTAATCCTTCAGTTGGCTGGAGAGCAAAAGGGCCCACGTCTAGCCATCGACCCTGAGAAGAAAAGGCAGGAATTAATGTCAAAGCAGTAAGAAACAAGAAAACCAGCAAAGCCACTTCGCTCCATTCAGTTAGAACGAGATAATCAACCCGGGAAAATACCCAGAGTGCGACAATCCCAATGGCACAGGCCAAGAGCTGTTTGATCAACAGCTGGTAAGAATTGCCGTAATAAACGTCCGAATATATCCAGCTACAGCTATAGATCATAATCAACCCGTATAAGATCAGGAAAACAACTGCCGCGAGGAATTGCCCCCCTAGTTTATTAGTTAACATGCTGGACTCCCGCCCGTCATTCTTCTACCGCATATGTCCTTCTTGAGAAAGGACTGGCGTCTTCCGGCTTTTTCTTTACCGTAATCTTCATACGTGATCTTTGTCGTCAGAACTACCTCTTCGAGGACTCGATCCGTTCAACGAATTCCCCTGCTAGATGGTGTCCTAGGCTGAATCGTCGGTACTGTCGAGCAAACCTATCAGCTCCTTGAACGTTGCTCCTCGGTGGGAATAACTATCAAATGAATCGAAACTAGCACAGGCTGGTGAAAAAAGGACCCGATCCCCTTCTTCTGCATATCGCATAACCGAACTCATCAAATCCCCCAACGAGGGAAAAACTTCTCTGAGGGGTATGTCGTAGTCGGCGAGGATCTTGTCCAACCATCCGGCATCCTCGCCAAAAAGAAGAACTCCTTTTACACCACTGTCCCGGAGCTTCCTGGCCAGTCTTTGGTATCCATCTTCCTTCGCCAATCCCCCCAGCAAAAGCCACACGTCCTGTCCGGACCCTTCAACGGCAGCAATGGTGGCATCGGGGTTGGTAGCTTTGGAGTCATTGATGAAATAGACTCCGCCAATCTCATCCACGTATTCGAGTCTGTGCTCAAGATCCAGAGCCCCCTGAACCAGCGAATCCGTCGTCTCCAAATCAAAGCCCGGGCCCAGAAGCAGCCGGCAAGCCTTAAGGGCCGCTGCCAGGTTTTTGCGGTTGTGGGGGGCAAGTGTCCGGTAAGGCGCTTCATCTTCCGAAAAGTGCACCACGGGGGCTTCAAAATCGGAGGTTCTCAAATCCAGATTATCCGGAATCAAGGCCCAGTCAGCCCCGGTCTGATTCTGAAAGATCCTCATCTTTACCTCTCTATATTTTTCCATGGTGCCGTGGCGGTAGAGATGATCGGGACTAAGATTCAGCAATACGGCCACTCTTGGTCGAAAGCACTCAACAGACTCCAGCTGATAGCTGCTGACTTCTAAAACCACCACATGATCAGGCGTAAGATCCGGTAACACTTCAATAAAGGGCGTCCCAATATTCCCGCAGATCCGGGAGGAAACTCCGTTATAACTTAGCAATGCGTCAATCAAGTTGACGGTCGAGGTCTTTCCATTTGTACCGGTAACGGCAATAATTTTCGCAGTAGGGCAGAGGCGATAGGCAACCTCTATTTCGGAGAGGACAGGGATTCCCTCATCTCTTGCTTTCTGAACTAGAGCCATGGAAGGGGGAACACCTGGGCTGATCACAATTAAATCCGCAGCCAGCACCTTCTCAGAATGGCCCCCTTCTTCGAAGGGAGCTCCCAGGGAGCTGAATTTGTGCTTGGTCTCCCGGGGAATTTTCTGGGAATCGCTTACGAATAGATCCAGACCCCGGCGGGAAAGCTCTTCAACAGCGGCCTGGCCCGTAACTCCAGCCCCGAGGATCGACACTGTTTCGATTTGTTCAATCCAATGAGTATTTGAGCTCATAACCATTCCCGAACAATAGTTTTCGAGACAGGGAAAGGACTAGTTTAAGACTGTCCATGGTTAGAGTACGAACCAGCGGCTCGAGAGGGCAATCCCAAGTGCGGGTTCAAATTGTGAAATCTGGCACCTTCCAATTCTATCCGAGCCAGTTCCAAATCCTCTATCCCCTAAACCGACAAGTACTTTGGCCGATAGAATACCAGTTGGAAGTCTTACCCTCACCTATTGAGAAGATCTTGGGCCAGAGCTAAAATACACTTGTCACCATAAGAAAGGGGTTTGAGATGAAGACTAACGAAAATTTTTCCGAAGGTTCATTGATTAACAGAGACGACTGTGCTTTGGTTATAGTCGATATCCAAGAGAAGCTGATTCCCGCTATCGAGGAATCTGAGCCGATGATCGAAAACGTGGTGCGACTGATCCAGTTCTCGAAGATCGTCAGTCTGCCGGTGGTGACTACGGAACAAATCAAGCTCGGCGACACCATCAATTCGATCAAGGAGGAGATCCAGAATCCGCGCCCCATTACCAAATCCTCCTTTAACTGCTTTTGTTCTGAAGATTTCATGGAACGCGTAGAGGAACTCGATCGGAGCACTTTAATTCTGGTAGGGATCGAGGCCCACATTTGCGTCGCTCAAACCGCCCTGGGGTCCCCGAGCGGCTATAGGATCCAGGTGGTACGGGATGCGGTTTCATCTCGGGATATTGAAGACCGAAAGGTCGCTTTGAACAGAATCGATCGAAGCGGAGGTACGATAACCACGACTGAAATGCTCATCTACGAGCTGCTGGAAAGAGCCAATACGGAGGAATTCAAAAGAGTTTTGCCCCTGGTTAAGTAATAATCGGAATCCACAGCAACGTCCGGAGGGACCGCTTCAACAACAGCCATTACCCAGCTCCGGCTCAGAATTCAAGCCAGCGTATAATGGCTATTGGTTCGACTCAACGTCCTGTGCTGGACCTGTAACTTCTCGGGGGCGATTCTCTGACCGCCACTTCAATTGGGCTTAGAATTTGAGCTGTAAAGACGTTTGGAGAATCCGTAAAATCTGGATAAATTAAACAAGAGCCTGCGGCACTCAGCTCCACAATTCACTCGCCAAACTGAATTCCGTAACTGGAAAAGGGAGTAATCGAGGGAGGATGTGGCACTCGCGGAGACGGGGTTTTACAGGCGGAGGGGTGGAAACCAATGCCGTGCTCAGAGGATGGAGGTGCCCTACATGAGACTTGAACATCATCCGATACTTTCATTTCCCACAGACAAAGAGGTGACCTTTTACTACGAGGGCAAAGAGATAGAGGCCCGAAAAGACGAAACCATAGCTGCAGCTTTGCACGCCGAGGGGATCGCGGAGCTGTGCAGGAGTGGGGACAAACATCGCTCGCGCGGTTTATTCTGCGCGATCGGCAAGTGTTCTTCCTGTCTAATGAAGGTAGACGGAGTTCCGAACGTCAGAACCTGCATTACCATGGTCCGAGACGGCATGGAGGTGGAAAAACAGGATGGCTTTCCTCAACTCGATCCAAACACGCCTTCTCTCGATCCCGGCCCGGTTCGCTCCAAACCCACCGACGTTTTGGTTGTTGGTGGTGGACCGGCCGGCCTAAAAGCGGCCCTGACCGCAGCCGATGCGGGAGCGGAGGTGCTCCTAGTCGATGAAAATCCTCATCTCGGGGGACAGCTGATCAAACAGACCCATAAGTTCTTTGGTTCCACCGATCAAGCAGCGGGAACCAGGGGGGTAGACATCGGCAAGAACCTCTTGCAGCAGGTAGAAAGCCATCCCAAAATCGAATCCATGAAGGCCACCAGCGCAGTTGGAATTTACGGAGAAATAGTTGGCGCCTACAAAAACCAGGAGTATTTTTTTACCATCGAGCCCCAAAAAATTATCGTGGCAACCGGCGCCACGGAGGACATGGTAAAATTTCCCAAAAACGATCTCCCCGGGGTTTACGGCGCCGGAGGGATTCAGACCCTGATGAACCTTTACGGCATCAAGCCTGGAGAAAAGGTCTTGATGATCGGGGCAGGAAACGTGGGCTTGATCGTCGCCTATCAACTCCTTCAGGCCGACGTCGAAGTGGAGGCCGTGGTGGAAATAGCACCTTCAATTGGAGGATACTTCGTCCATGCCGCAAAACTTCGACGCTTCGGAGTTCCTATCC
>JBKGZS010000062.1:0-8836 GCA_046543285.1 Candidatus Acetothermia bacterium
CCCGCCCTGCTATTGTGTTAAAATAGCGGTGACTCGGCCTGCTTTTTTAAAGGCTATCTCAACTCGTCCCGGCCCCTTGTTTCTTTCCGATTCTGCCGATAAGTCAACCTAGCTCACCGAAGCGATAGTGAATACCAGCCCCGAAGGTAGGCCCAAAAGTCAGCCTATTACTACCCTGGAAACCATCGGGCGCGTTGCTTACATGCATCCCAAACTCGAAATTGAGTAGAAACCGCGGAGAAAGGGGGCTGAACTCGATCCCTCCGGTGCCCACCAGAGACGTATGGTGGCGGTATCGCTCCTCGCGGGACGAGTAGATAGTTCGATAGACTCCACCACCAGCCAAGTAAAAATTGACCGCTTCTTGGGCGGTCAGGCGGTACAACACTCTAACGGATCCGGTTCCTTCAATCCTGCTGTATTCCTGGCTCCAGGCGCTCCAGAACAAACCATTACCTTCCAGGCCAAAACCGTTTTCAAACCAGTAGCGGCCGCTCAAACCCCCTCCTGGGGAAATAAACTGCGCCCCCACATCCAGAACGTTTCGTGGGAACACTCGGCGAGATCCGCTCTCCGGATCTGCAGCCGCGGGGGTAGCGATCAGGGTCAAAATCGCGAAACAAATCAGTATAAAGCCGATAGTTACTTGTCTTCCATGCAGTTTCATAGTCTACCTCCAATTCATTCTCTCTAAAATTATACCTTCCCGTCAAGCTTCAGCTTCCTGAAAATACCAACTTGACCCTTGTCCAACGTAGATCCAAAGTTGTGAAAGCCTTGAGGTTTTCTTTATACTAAATAAGCTAAACTAGCAATTATCCTTCGAGTTTCAACTCCGGGTGCAGGTGATGGCCATGAGCGCACAAGCCGTTCTGCAGTCGATTTGGAATTTGCTCCAGAAACCCCTGTTTTCCGTCAGCGGGCAATCCATTTCTTTGATCTCTTTTTTCTACTTTATCGTCGTCATCTGGGTGTCCTTTCTGCTGGCACGAATTGTGGTTCGCCTGCTCAAACGCAACGTTTACTCCAGAGCCGAGCTGGACAAAGGAGTTCAATATACGCTCTCGAGGCTAGCCAGGTACGGAGTAATAGTAATTGGGTTCCTGATCGGCCTGCAGATGATAGGTTTCGACCTCTCCATTCTGGCCGTTTTTGGAGGATTATTCGGCGTAGGTATCGGCTTTGGGCTTCAAAACATTTTTTCAAACTTCGCCTCGGGCTTGATCCTGCTCATGGAACGACCTGTTCAGGTCGGCGATATAATTGAACTCGACGACATGATGGGCAAAGTCCAGGAGATCCGCTTTCGCGTTACAGTGGTCAATACCTTTGACAACGAGTCTGTGATTGTGCCCAACGAAGACCTAGTTAGCGAACGAGTGATTAATTGGTCCTACGGAGGAGATTCCAACTTAAGGCTCCGGCTGCCCATCGGCGTAGCTTACGGTTCGGACGTCGACAAGGTCAAGAAGATCCTGCAGGAAATCGCCGAGGAAGAGCCCCAGGTCCTGGACGATCCGGCCCCTCAAGTGTTCTTTCAGGAACACGCCAACTCCTCGTTGAACTTTGAACTCAGAGTCTGGATTGCCACTCCCTTGGACCGGATCACCGTTCAAAACAACATCCGCGAAGAAATTGACGCCCGGTTCAGGGAGGAAGACATCGAGATCCCCTTTCCTCAGCGAGACGTCTACCTCTTCAATCAATCCGGAGAAGAGATCCAGGAAACGTTGAATGACCTCGACGGCTGACGCCGTCCACCAGGAGTGATGACGATCATGAAATTTGATCCCCGCGAATATCCTTACCCTTCCCGGCGGAGCGTCAGGTACGCTCGACGGGGAATGGTGGCCACCTCCCAGCCTCTCGCCGCGAGGGCCGGACTGAAAGTGATGGAAAAAGGGGGGAACGCCGTGGACGCAGCTGTTGCCACGGCGGCGACCTTGACCGTGGTAGAGCCTACCTCAAACGCCATAGGAAGCGACGCTTTTGCACTGCTCTGGAGCGACGGAGAGCTGCACGGATTGAACGCCAGTGGCCCGGCCCCTTCGGACCTTTCCGTGGAAAACGTGAAGTCGCAGGGCTACGCGGAAATGCCCGAACGAGGCTGGGAGCCGGTGACTGTTCCCGGAGCACCTGCCGGCTGGGCTGCCCTGGCCGAGGAGTTCGGAGAGCTTCCCCTGGACCAGCTACTCCAACCCGCAATTGAAGCCGCCGAGGAAGGCTTCCCCCTTACCCCGACCATCGGAGGCATGTGGAAGAAAGCGTTTCACCAGTACAGGGAACTGAAGACTATCGACCCTAAACCGTGGCTGGATACCTTTGCCCCTTCGGGCCGCCCTCCAGAGATCGGCAAGATTTGGAAATCCGCTGACCACGCTGAAACCCTGCACAAACTGGCAGAGACCGGTTGCGAATCGCTATATACCGGCGAACTGGCGCAAAAACTGCTGGAATATTCGGATCGAACAGGTGGGTACTTCAATCCCCAGGATCTGGAGGATTATGCTCCGGAATGGGTGGATCCGCTCAGGGTAAACCACCGAGGTTATAGTGTCTGGGAACTTCCTCCCAACGGCCAGGGAATGATCGCCCTAATGGCTCTTCAAATTCTGGACGACTACGATTTTCCGGCCCGGGATCAAGTCGAAACCTGCCACCGCCAGCTGGAGGCAATGAAGCTAGCTTTTGCAGATGGAAAGAAGTTTATCACCGATCCTGAAGAGATGGAAGTAAAACTAGAAAACCTTTTGTCTCCCGCTTACGCCGAGTCCCGCAGGAAACTGATCGGCGACCGGGCGCTGACCCCCGAGCCGGGCAAACCCCCGGGCGGAGGAACCGTTTACCTGGCAACTGCGGATACTAGAGGGAACATGGTATCCTTCATTCAAAGCAACTTCATGGGCTTCGGCTCTGGTCTGGTGGTTCCCGGTACCGGCATAGCGCTGCAGAATCGCGGGGCCCTGTTCTCCCTGAATCGAGATCACGCCAATAGTCTGAAGGGGGGGAAACGATCCTACCACACAATCATTCCCGGTTTCTTAACGGATCAGGACGGTCCCCTCGGGCCTTTTGGAGTGATGGGCGGCTACATGCAGCCCCAGGGACACCTGCAGGTGCTAATGAATATGATCGACTTCCAGCTTAACCCCCAGGTGGCCCTGGACGCCCCTCGCTGGAGATGGCAAGAGGAAAAGAAGATAGCAGTAGAATCCCACTTCCCCACCGAGCTAGCTCGGTCCCTGCAGCGGAAAGGACACCGGATCTCGGTGGACCTCTCCGCCAACCACTTCGGCAGAGGTCAGGTGATCCTCAAAGACGGCTCGGTACTGATCGGTGGGACCGAACCCCGGGCTGACAGTGCCATCTGCGCATTTTAGAGCGAATTTACCTCCCGGGATCCCATTTGAACCGAGAAACTGCTCCCCTATCATTAGATACACTCATACCACCGCCTGGAGAGAAGGACAATAATTGTTGTCGACGCCGGCGGAACCAATATCGATGCGGTCCTGCTCTCCGAAAGCAGTGTAAAAGCCTACTCCAAAGTCTCCCGATTCCTGACACCGTACCCCTGCCTCCCGTAACTTCCGACCGGGACTACCTATCCGTGGTTCGAGAAATAATTGAACCTCTGGCCCGAGAATTCGGCCCGGAAGTACTGGTCCTGCAGGCCGGCCAGGGGCAATTTGAAAAGTCCTTCCGAAATTTAGTATAAAGTGTTAAGTTGGGATTTCAGGGGCTCCAGCTTTCAGCTGTGACACAGCCAGAAATCCTCGTTTAAGAACGTTTTATTGCCTCTTGCTACATCGTAGCTCTCAAGGTGCTCCTGGGGAAAAAGTTTAGAACACAGGACGAGCTGATTTGGTTATTATTCTCGCTCCAAATTCACAGAGTTGAAAAATCGGAGGTGATGGCGAACGGAGTTCGATTTAGGTAGTAGAAAACCGGCTATCCCTGGAGTCAGCCGGGCTTTCTACATGAATCGAGATAATTTGTAAAACCTTTAAGGGGTGTAAACAACACAGATGAACAGAAAAAAATTAGTAATTAGTGTAATAGTGTTGAGCTTTGCTCTGGTGCTTGCTGGCGCCACTGCTATGAGCCAGGAGGCAAAACAGGGCGGAACGCTGGAGCTAGTATCCTCCGATGAAGCAGAATTGTTAGACCCCATTACCTACGAGTTGATCGAAAGCATCCGCCGGATGGAACTCATCTACGACAGTCTGCTTGAATTCAATCCCGACGGCGAAGTGATTCCTTCGCTGGCCAAAGAGCTACCCGAACGTCCCGACGAAGACACTATGATCTTCCATATACACGAAGGAGTCAAGTTCCACGACGGGACGGAACTCACTGCCGAAGACGTGAAATACACTTTCGATTCCATCGGCGATTCAGACGAGGGTTCCAGCCACTACGACATGATTAAGGACTCCGTGGAAAGCATAGAGGTCGTGGACGACTACACGGTTAAGTTTAACATGGAAAAGGTTACCCCGGTGTCCATCGTAACTCCTTTCTTCCGGGGAATCGTCTCCAAGGAAGCCAGGGAAGAGATGGGCGCTGACGACTACGCGGACGATCCAATTGGCTCCGGTCCTTTCAAGCTGGTGGAGTGGAAAAAGGACGACTACATGCTGCTGGAGCGCAACGAGGACTACTGGATGAAAAAGCCCAACCTGGACAAAGTCCGGTTCAACGTGGTTCCGGAGAAATCAACTCAAGTCATCAGATTGCTGACCGGTGAAATTGACATCGCGGGCATCCCCAACAATTTGCTGGAAAAGGTCGAAAATTCCGATAGCGCAGAGATGCTCAAGTATCCCGGGTACCACTACGCGGGCATGATCTTCAACATGGAGAAACCGCCCTTCGACGACAAGAAAGTCCGGAAGGCCATCCACTATTTAGTGGACAGAGAGGAGATCATGCAGGCCGCCGCGGGTGAGCTGGGCCGGTTGAACTGGTCCATTACCCCGCCCATAGTCAACGAGAACTGGGATTTCCCTCAGGAAGAGTGGAAACAGTACCTTCCGGAACCTGATCTGGAAAAGGCCAAAGAACTCCTTGATGAAGCAGACTTGACCGGAAACCCCAGATTTGAAGTGACTCTGGAAGGTCTGAGCACAGCTTACTACCCCCATATCACTACCGTAATGCAGAATCAACTGGAAAAAGCCAATATCAAGGTCGAGGTCCGCAATCGCGACCTGGGGTCCTGGCTGGAAGAACTGGATACCACAGGAACTGTCGAGGACCCTGGCCCTCTCGAGGAACAGTACTCAATGATAGTCTACGGTTGGGGTGCAGGACCGGATCCGGACGAATGGCTCTATCCACAGTTTTACTCCACAGTGGCCCAGGAACCGAACACTGCCCAGTTCTCCGATTCGGAAGTAGACGAATGGCTAGAAAAAGCCCGGTATTCCATTGATAGAGAAGAGCGACGCGAGCTGTATATCAAAGCCCAGACCAAGATACTAGAAGCCTACCCTCACATACCTCTGTTCAACGACTTGAATGCGGTAGGTGTTAGCAACAGGGTTCAAGACTATCAACCCACCCCCGGTTCGGGTCGAGTACCGCTAGTCACGCCCTTTAGCAACGTCTGGGTAGAGTAAGTTTTTTCCATAAGAAATCCGTCAACGGGGGGCGCACTCCACGCCCCCCGTTGCCTTTCAGTGGGAGATTATAATGTGGAAATATACCGTCAGAAGGATTTTGCAGATGATTCCCGTCCTCCTGGGAGTAGCGACCATCGTCTTTTTTCTGATCAATTTTATCCCCGGCAATCCCGTAAAGATTTGGTTGGGGCCTGACCCCCAGAAGCAGATGGCCGCCGAACGGTTGATAAGAAAATTCGGACTTGACAAGCCAGTCCATATTCGCTATGGAAAGTACCTGTGGCAGCTTCTCCGGGGGAACCTCGGTCAATCAATCATTCAACAGGAACCGGTAGCGCAGATGATACTTTACCGGCTGAGAGTTACCGTCCCGCTGGCTACCCTTTCACTGATTTTCGCGGTGATCTTCGCTATACCCATAGGCATCTACTCCGCCACTCATAGAAACCAGCCTCTAGATCACATCTCGCGAATATTTGCCCTGTTTGGGGTTTCCACTCCTGCCTTCTGGATAGGCCTGATGATGATTATCCTCTTCTCTTTCAATTTGGGTTGGTTGCCCACCGGCGGTTACGTCTCAATCCTGGAATCACCGATCGGTTTCTTCAGGCATATGATCATGCCCATAATAACCCTGGGCACGGCCCTGATGGCCACTTCTATGAGAATTACCCGCTCCTCCATGCTGGAAGTGCTCAGGGAGGACTACGTTTCCACAGCCCGGGCCAGTGGAGTATCGGAATTGAAGATAATATTCAAATACGCCTTTAGAAATGCCTGCCTGCCGGTACTGACCGTTATCGGGATTACTATGCCGGTGCTGTTCGGAGGGTCGGTGGTTACGGAAACCATATTTTCCCTGCCGGGGCTGGGAAGGCTCACCATCCAGGCTCTGACCAACAGAGATTATCCGACCCTGATGGGAACCACTATCTTCTTTTCCATATTGTTTTTGACGTCAATGCTGCTGATCGATTTGGCTTATGCCTATCTCGATCCCCGGATCAGATATGATTGAGCGAGGAGTTTAAGATGGCAGAAAACGCCCGAGAAAAATTGGGAATAGTCAGTTTGTATCACGAATTAAAAAAGAACGTCACCGCCTTTGCCGGCCTTATTCTGATCGTGATTTTGCTGCTGACGGCTTCCTTCACTGCAATCGACCAGACCTTCTTCGACCGGGGACTGATTACCTCTGCCCTGCACGACCCCCTGGAGATGCGGGTGGCCAGGATGATGGAAGGCCCCTCCCTCGAACATCCTCTGGGGTTGGACAATTACGGGCGGGATATCCTGGCCCGGCTGATTTACGGGTCGAAGATCGCCGTGGAAGTGGGGGTGGTGGCCACCGGAATTGCCATATTCCTGGGGATCATCGTCGGGGTGGTCGCCGCCTACTACGGGGGCAGAATTGACGATCTGCTGATGCGGATCATGGAAATTCTGTACTCCATCCCCGGATTGGTACTCGCCCTGGCCTTGATGGCCGCTCTGGGCCCCAGTGTGATAAACGCCATGGTCGCGGTGGGAATCATTCGAATTCCATCTTATTCCAGGGTGATAAGATCCCGGGCCCTCTCCGTGGCCAACCAGGAGTACGTGGAAGCGGTTAAGGCCAGCGGAGGAGGGGATTTGCGGATAATATTCCGCCACATTCTACCCAACAGCGTTTCGCCGGTGATAATCCAGGCCTCTCTGGGAGTTGGCTCGGCAATAATTACCGTTGCCACCCTCAGCTTCCTGGGCTTCGGAGTCCAACCGCCCACGCCCAGCTGGGGTCGACTGCTGAGTAGCGGACGCGAAGTCCTTCTGGTGGCTCCTCACATCGCCACCTTCCCCGGCTTCGCCATTTTGTTCGCCGTCATGGGCTTCAATCTCTTCGGCGACGGGCTCAGAGATATCCTGGACCCCAAATTGCGGGGAGAAGGTCTGGCGTAGGGATTTCATATCGCCCCCACTCCTGGCAGCAGTTGTATCATAACCAGAAAGTCGGCAAATATGCCTGGCCGGTTTGCACAAGTTCATATGGATATAGCCCCCTCGGCATTTGCCAAACCTTGACATTTTAGCAATTAAAAAACTAAATTCAGCAGGAGTAACATCCCTCATAGTCACGAGGGCAGATCCGTCCAGAATAATGAAGGGGTGCGCATCTGCAACTTCCGTCCCTATACGCCCGGGCACAGTGACCGGGGCCGTCACGTTCTCTCGATACTTGTGGGCAGAGTGCAGCCATCTTGTAGGTGGTCAACCGCCGCGACATTGGATCCAAACTTTGGACTTGGAACGGCATCTGAACTGCAGGACTGAAAAGTCCGGAGCACGCACTGTTTTCCACGGGCACTTGCCAGCCTACCACTTCCGTTGTGGCCTCGCTCCATCCTTGCTACAATGGGATGAGATCACAGGTTTAAACTTTTCGACGAATGTGGAATAAAGGAGGGGAAAAGGTTTGAAAATAGCGGTAATCGGAGGAAGCGGATACGTGGGTTTCATAACCGGCCTGGGTTTTGCTCGGCTTGGCAACCAGGTGACAAACGTCGATATAGATCGACAGAGGGTGGAGCAGATGAATTCGGGGAAGTCACCCATCTACGAAGAGGACGCGGACCTGGATCGGATTCTTCAGGAAAGCCTCGATTCGGGAAACATCGAATTCACCACCGAAATGGAAACGGGAGTTCGTCCTGCCGACGTGGTCTTTATAGCCGTAGGCACCCCACAGAGAGAAGACGGTGAAGCTGATCTTTCACAGGTAATTGAAGTTGCCGAAGAACTCGTTAAATATATAGACCAATACAAGGTCGTCGTGATGAAGTCCACAGTCCCCGTGGGCACCATCGACCTGATATGCAACATCCTGAGCCGGGAGAAGATCGAGGGAGAAGACTTCGACGTGGTTTCAAATCCCGAATTTCTGCGGGAAGGAAAGGGTTTGTACGACTTCTTCAACCCGTCGCGGCTGGTTCTCGGTTCCACCTCCCAAAAAGCCCTAAAAAGAATGCGGGAGCTTTACTCTCCTTTTCTGGCCTCCGATAATTCGGACGAGGGTAGCCCGGAGCAAACTAAGGAATTCAAGAAACCTCAAAGACCCGTCCCTCTGGTGGAAACGGACATAAAATCTGCTCAGATGATCAAGTACGCCTCCAACGCCTTCCTGGCCACCCGGATATCCTTTATAAACGAGATAGCCGGGCTCTGTGAAGAAG
>JBKGZS010000010.1:0-32094 GCA_046543285.1 Candidatus Acetothermia bacterium
CTGGGAGGTTGCCCTTCAAAAAGGTTATCTGCGAGGAGGGTCTGGTTACCGCCACAACTATCTATATGGGGACTTCGAGAGGCAGTTTTCAGTCGCCGGTCATTCACCTAGAATTTTGACCGGTTTAGGGAGTTCCCTGTCCATGACCAGGTATGATTCTCAATTCTTTTTGACTGGGAGGCTGCGACATGAGAAAATCTGGATAGCGGTTATTGCCGACGGTTTAACTTTTGATTCTCTTCTAACTTTTGTGAAAAATGAATCTGTAGCACTGGGCCTGTTAGTTGCTCCGGGTCAGACGTACAATATATTGGCCGGACATCTTTCCGATATTTCATCGTGGCTTGAAGTGAGCAATCCAGTGGGCGGTGAAGCTGAACTCAAAGCTGCTTGGGAGGTTGAGTGGTAGCAGGAGAGGAATTCGAGATACTTGTCGTAGGTGGTGGCCCCTCCGGGGCTTTGGCTGCTACTGAGGCTGCCCAATTGGGCGCCCAAACGCTTCTCATCGACAAAAAAGCCAGGCTTGACAATTCGTCTGCCTGTGCGGGTCTACTGAGCGTAGCTGCCTGGGAACAATTGGGGGTTGGATCAACCTCGCTTTTAAACCAAATTAGCGGGGTTAGGGTTGTGCCTCCCGACGGGAAAAGTTTTGCGATCTCGGATGGGGAAATCCGCGCCTATGTCGTGGACAGGGATGAGCTCAATTCTCAGTTAATTCGCAAAGCCCGAGATGCTGGAGTTGAAGTGCGCAATCCTGTTTTTTGGGAAGGTTTGCAAAGCGAACGTGTGTCCCAAGTTAAAGATCTCAGGGCGGGGGACAGGAAACGTATTCGGTCTGAGGTAATTATTGGAGCTGACGGTCCTCACAGCAAAATTCGGGAGCAGCTGGAACTACCTTCACCTCAAAAGATGCTTTTTAGCATTCAGGGCCTTGCCAGATCCCCTTCCTTGAATCCCAAAATGGTCGAAGTCCATTTCGGCCGCGAGATTGCTCCCGACTTTTTTGGATGGGTAGTACCTCTCGGATCCCGGGAGGCCCGTTTTGGTCTCGCAAGCACCAGTCGCGAGGGTCTAAAAAGGCGCTTGAGGCTTCTCTTGAAAAAGAAAAGTGTAAGTGAACTCATCTCACTCTCCGCGGGCCCTATTCCCATCGGAATTCCCTCCCGATGTTCCGTCGCTGGCAACCTCCTGGTCGGAGATGCTGCAGCGCAGGTCAAACCCACCACTGGAGGGGGAATTTACCCTGGTTCGAAATGTGCTCTGATTGCGGGAAGTTTAGCGGCCAAGCAGGTCAAGGGAGAGAATCGCCGTCCTCTTTCTTCAATCTATCGAAACCGATGGATGGATATGGTTGGGTCTGAATTAGAAAGAGAGATGAAATTGCACAAAATCTTGGCCGGGTTGGATGACTCGGCGCTCAATATTTTGCTTCATCTATGTAAGAACAAAGAAGTAAAAAGCCTTTTAAGGGACCATGGGGATGTCGACCACTTATCCCGCTCAGCAAAGGCCGTTTTGAGCAATGCACCCCTCTTGTCGACATTTCTGAAAAGACTACCGGCCCAACTCGGCGATTTTGCTGGAGATTATCTTTCCGAGGTACTGCGATGAAGCCCCGTGAGGTGTGGTCCCCATTCGAGCCCCGCACAACGTTGCCTCTGGGCAATGAAGCTCGTTTTGCTGGACATCTCTGCTTTTTAAACTGTTTCGATGATCTGGATTTCGATGGTTTTCTTGAATTTGGCCCGGACTTTGGGTTTAATACTTTAGAGTTTGTTCCCGATTTGGGGCTTACCCGGGGGGATATCTGACTGATATTTCTACGTGCCGAGGTGGCGGAACTGGCAGACGCGCATGGTTGAGGGCCATGTGGACACTTTTCGTCCGTGCGGGTTCAAATCCCGCCCTCGGCACCAATTCTATACTTATAAAAATGTTTTCGTTTCGGAGCCATGAAGTTATTACTGGATACCATTAGCGGCGATGCACCTGCGGAGGAAATTATCCAAGGTGCTATTGAAGCGTTGAACCTGCGCAAAGAAGCCGACTTCCAGATCGTTTTGGTTGGTGATGCCTCCCGGAATCAAGCCATCTGTCAGCGCGAAGGCTGTACTGATTCCAGGGTTTCTTTTCTAAATGCCCCGCAGCGTATTTCCATGGAAGACCCTCCTGTATCGGCGGTCCGCTCCAACCCTCAATCTTCACTTGTGCAGGGTTGCAGGGCACTTAAAGACAGCTCCGGGGCCTTTATAACCCCTGGCAATACAGGTGCTGCGGTAGCTGCTTCTCTTCTTGAGCTCGGGAGATTGACGGGAGTGGCTCGACCTGGTCTGGCGGCGGTCATTCCCACCGTTCATCGTCAGCAAGTGATAGTGATGGACGTCGGTGCCACGATTGATGCCACTTCTACCAATTTAGTTCAGTTTGCCGCCATGGCCTCAGTGCTCGGGCAGGAAATACTGTCCAAATCCAGCCCAGCCGTGGGATTGTTGAACATTGGGGAGGAGGAGAGCAAGGGAAATAAGCTCATCAAGGATACTAGACCCTTGCTAAATGACCTGGAGATTAACTATCAGGGAAATATTGAACCTCATCAAATCTTGATTGATCCCCCGGTAGATATTGCTGTCTGTGAGGGTTTTGTAGGGAATATCTTGTTGAAAGCCTTTGAGGGAGGGGCCGATGGCACCATAAATTTCTTTAAACAGGCTTTATCCTCCAGTCTAAGGGCCAGAATCGGGGGATTATTGTTAAAACCGGCGTTGCAGGATTTGCAGGATCAATTAAGTTTTTCCAATTTTGGTGCTGCGCCTCTTCTTGGAGTCAAGGGCACGGTCTTTGTCGGTCATGGTAGATCTGATTCCCGGGCTATCAGGAATGCCCTCCTACAAGCTGAAGACGCTGTTAATTGGGATCTGTCAGGAAAGATCCAACAGGTAATTAATTCGCTAAATAATCAGGGGGGAAGTTGATATCGGAGCTTTGCCGGTTCAGAGCCTCTCCAGCATCGGGGCCTACGTTCCAGAAAAAGTGGTGACCAACTTCGAGCTTGAGTCCATGGTGGATACGTCTGATCAGTGGATCCGGACTCGAACGGGTATCGAGGAAAGACATATATTGCAAGATGATGAGAAACCCTCCAAAATGGCTGTCGAGGCAGGACGAGAAGCCATAGAATCCTCTGAGGTTTCACCATCCGATTTGGATCTCGTCCTGGTGGCAACCAATGTGTCCGACTTGCCCATCCCGGGGTCCGCTCCATTCTTAGCGCAGGAACTAGACCTCCGAGAGGAAATCCCTTTCTTCGATATGAAGGCCGGGTGTACCGGTTTTATCTATGGCCTGGACATTGCAAGCAAATACCTGCTGGCCCCCGAGTATCATCACCTCCTATTGGTTGGGCTGGAAGCTCTATCAAGGGTGATCGATTGGAACGATCGTGAGACCTGCGTTCTCTTTGGCGATGGTGCGGGGGCCGCGGTCATCAGTGATAACGGCGGAGGTCACAGGATTATTAGCTCCACTATTCACGGTGATCCAGCCAAGGCTGGCCTGCTCCGCCTGGAGGTAGGGGGAACCCGACACCCACGACCGAACGGTCTTTCTCAGGACCACTCTAACTACCTCCAAATGGAAGGCAAAGGGGTGTTCAAGAGCGCTGTAAACATGATGGAGCGCGCATCTGCCAGAGTACTTGCTGACGCTGGTTTAAGTGTTGGAGATATCGACTGGGTTGTTCCTCACCAGGCGAACATTCGGATTATTCGCAAACTGAGTAACCGACTTGGGGTCGGGATGGATAGTGTGGTTACGAATTTGAACAAATACGCCAATACTTCCACGGCCACGATCCCGTTAGCCTTGCGTGAAGCCATTGAAGAAAGTACCTTTGATCCCGGAGATCGTATTTTACTGACCGCCTTTGGTGCTGGCGCAACTTATGGAGCTACTTTACTGGAATGGTGAGTGTCGAACTATGAGCAAATGGGGTTTTTTGTTTCCGGGCCAGGGATCTCAGGAAGTAGGGATGGGAAAGTATTACCGAGATGCTGACTTGGCTTCTTCCATCCTGGATCAGGTTCGTGCGGTAGCTGGTTCTGAGATTCTTGACCTCATGTGGAAAGGACCTTCTGAGGTCCTTGCTGAAACCATCAATGCTCAGCCCGCGATCTTCATTGATAGTTACGTCAAAGGTCGTATTCTGCTTCAAAATTCCATGACCCCCGCTTGTCTAGTTGGGCATAGTCTGGGTGAGTATTCAGCTCTTGCGGTGGGAGGCTGTCTGGATTTTCCGCAGGGGCTGAAATTAGTCAAAAAGCGAGCTTCTTTGATGGCGGAGGTGGAGGCTCCAGGCACTATGATTGCCGTACTTGGTTTGGATATTCAGGGAGTGGAATCCACCCTTGATTCTCTCACTCGGCCTCCGACTGTTGCTAACTACAATTCCCCAAGTCAGATTGTCCTTGCCGGATCCCAGGAGCGGCTAGAGCGAGCTGCCCGCTCTTTAGAAGAAGCCGGAGCTAAAGTAGTGTGGCTCGATGTTTCCGGGCCCTTTCATTCTCCGGCAATGAATCCGGCCCAGCGCGAGTTGGCCAAGTTCATCGAAGAATTGCCTTTTCAAGACCCTGATTTTCCAGTTTTATCCTCGGTTTCCGGCTCCCTGGAGAAGGACGGTCAGAGGTTGAAAAATTTGCTAAAAAAACAAATGACCGCGCCCGTAAAATGGGTCGAGTACCTGGCGAAGCTCGCTGACTCTGGAGTGGAAAAGACTGTTGAGGTTGGTCCCGGGACCGTGCTCAGGGATTTATCCCGAAGGGGTTTCCCGGACGGTGAGCACTATGCTTTCACAGAGGTGAATCCGGTTGAAATTTGACGGTGAGGTGGCAGTTGTCACTGGCGGAGGAAGTGGGATCGGAAAAGCAATTACTTCCCTGCTTCATCAGCAGGGCTTGACTACAGTCATATTTTCACGCTCTCGAGGTGCTCAGGTTGCAGAGAAAATGGGTCAACACTGTGATTTTTTCTCGGTTGATGTTACTGATTTCGAATCGGTTCACAACGCCGTGGAACAGACAATGGCCAAATACGGTCGGATAGACTACCTGGTAAACAATGCTGGTGCCAGAGAGGACAAACTAATCCTCCGAATGAAGCCTGACGACTGGCAATCCGTTCTACAAGTAAACTTGACTGGAGTCTATAATTGTACCAAGGCAGTTCTCAGAGATATGATGAAAGGTGAAGCCGGCTCGATTGTCAATATCTCGTCTGTTGCCGCTTTAGCCGGCAATCCTGGCCAGGCCAACTATTCAGCGGCAAAGGCCGGAGTGATAGGATTTACCAAGGCTACCGCAAAGGAGTTTGCCTCCAGGAACATAAGGGTTAATGCTGTTGTTCCGGGTTTCATCCAGACCGCCATGACCGATGATGTTCCCGAGGAACGGCGAGCCAAGTATAAATCCGCTATCCCCCTTTCTCAATTTGGCCAGCCCGAGCACGTGGCCAAAGCTGTAAGATTTTTACTTAGCAGGGACGCTGAGTACATTACGGGTGCTCTCCTCCGGGTTGATGGAGGCCTGGCCATGAACTAGACTTATGGAAATTCTGCTGCGCACGGTGATGAGCGTATCGAACTTTGTTCCAGACTCTGAACATTTATAAATGGAAGAAAGACGCCTCAGATTCCGGCCTGATCAGTGGTAGTTGGCAATCGAATTAAGAAAGTTAAACTTTAGTCAACAGTTTTTTCTAGGAGGTATTTTCATGGAAGATCTCAAAGAGAAGGTCACTTATATCATAAGTGAGCAACTCATGGTGGACGAAGAGGAGTTGACGGAGGATGCCTCGTTTATCGAGGACTTAGGTGCAGATTCCCTGGACACCGTTGAAATGATCATGGAGTTTGAGGACGAGTTTGGTATTGAGATTCCCGACGAGGACGCTGAAGAATTGGTTACCGTGGGCGATGCCCTTAACTATTTAGAGGAGACTCTCGAAGAGACTTCTTAGCCAACCTAGGCAGAAAAGGGGGTATCCATGGTAGAAGAGCAGCGCGGTAATGTAGGTCACGAATCGAAGAACCCTTACAATGAGGGGCGTAAGTATCCTCAACCTACCTATTGTTCAAGGTGTGGCCTGATTTACTCGGCGGGCAGATGGGTGCATGGTGAACTGGAGGATAAACAGGACGCCAATCAAGAGTTATGCCCCGCCTGTCGGCGTGAAAAAGACAAAGTCCCCGAAGGGCTAGTATACCTGAGTGGGAATTACCTCGAAAAACACTCCGAGGAGATTCTGAACATTGCCAAAAACAGGGAAGAAACTGCACAATCTACCCGCCCCCTGCAACGGATTATGTGGGTCGATCGCGATGATGGATCAGTGGAAATTGCTACTACCAGCGAACATTTAGCCCGGAGAATAGGCAAAGCCGTCAACAGGGCCCACAAAGGCCAGTTGGATATAAAGTCTGCTCCCAATGACCGTTTGGTGCGAGTCTACTGGCAGAGGGATTTTAACGAAGATAATTGAATTCCGGTCAGGCAAGCTCCCGGGATGTCCTGGCTCAAATCTTGTGTTTCGTCTTTTCTGCATATGTGACTTCGCCAGGTTCCAAGTTGGGTGATGCGGACCCGGCCGGGAGGGATGGTCGACGCGCAATGAGTATCTGGCAAGAGAGGTTGGATTTAGCGGTTGAGGTTGCTCGGCAGGCCGGTGATTTACTGGAAGAGGGATTGGGGAAAGTTCGTAATGTCTCTACCAAAGAAAGTGCCTTCGATCTTGTAACCGAGTTTGATCGGTCCTCACAGGAATTAATCCTAAATAGGTTGATGCAGGCTTACCCGGAGGATCACGTTCTTGCCGAGGAGCAAAGCCGTAACAAGAATAAAAAAACTCAGTGGATAGTGGATCCCCTTGACGGTACGACAAATTTCCTCCACCGCTTTCCCTATTTTTCGGTTTCCATCGCTTATAAATCCCAAGGACGGGTTGTGCTGGGCGTAGTCCATGCACCCTGCCTTTCCATGACCTTTACCGCTATCTCCGGGGAAGGTGCCCGCCTGAATGGTCAATCCTCCAGCGCATCAAACTCTTCGGATTTGAAATCGGCCCTGTTGGCGACCGGTTTTCCCTATGATCCTGCCGAAGTGGATCGAGCGCTGGGAATGTTTTCAGGTATGGTCCGTCAAGCCCAGGGTATTCGCCGTATCGGATCCGCCGCACTGGATCTCTGTTTTGTCGGCAATGGCTATTTCGATGGATTATGGGAACTGGGACTTAAGCCTTGGGATGTGGCCGCGGGAATACTGGTAGTGCGAGAAGCCGGGGGTACCGTAACTCAGATTGATGGTCGTCCCTTTGATCTTTCCGAGTCAGGGAATATACTTGCTACGAACGGAAACATTCACGAGTCTCTTTCTGGAAAACTTCAGGAATAATCGACGGTGATTTTAATGGAGCAAGCAACGATTCGGTCTATTGCCCAATATAATGGGGAGCAAGTTGAGCTGCGAGGGTGGTTATACAACAAGCGGTCCAGTGGCGGAATTGAGTTCCTGGAGTTCCGGGATGGTACGGGAACCATTCAGGGTGTGGTAAAAGAAGATTCGGTGACCGAGGACGTATTTGAAAAGGCCCAATCCCTGACCCAGGAAACTTCTCTCGTAATCACTGGGACCGTTACCAGAGACGAGCGAGCCCCCTCTGGATATGAGCTTGACGTCGACGATGTTCGACCTTTCCAGCTAGTGGAAGAAGATTTTCCTATCAGCTTAAAGGAGCACGGTCCCGGTTTTTTGATGGACAATCGCCACCTTTGGATCAGAGCGGGAGGTGCCGCTCCTGTTCTCAGAATTCGACATGAGTTTCTTCAGCAGGTTCGAGAATTTTTTGATCGAAGGGGTTTTGTGGCCACTGAAGCCCCGATTCTGACATCCACCTCGGTGGAAGGGACTACGACACTGTTTGATACAGACTATTTTGGAGAAGACGCCTACCTTACTCAAAGCGGCCAACTTTACCTGGAGGCTACGGCTGCAGCTCTTGGTGAGGTGTATTGGGCTGGTCCGGTTTTTCGGGCGGAGAAATCAAAGACTCGGAAGCATTTAACGGAGTTCTGGATGGTCGAGGCCGAAATGTCCTGGTACGATCACCAGGACAACCTTGCTTTGCAGGAGGAGCTGGTCCACGAAGCAGTCACCGGAGTACTTGAAAGCCGCTCCCGCGAGCTGGAACAGTTGGGCGTGAACCCAGAGGTTTTGAGGGAACAGGTAGAATTACCCTTTCCCAGAATTACATATGAAGAAGCCGTAGAAATCGTCAACGACGAAGGCGTGGAAATGGATTCGGGCGAGGATTTTGGTGCACCCGCAGAAACCGCCCTCGGTGATCACTTCCAACAGCCGATTTTTATCGAGGAATTCCCTCGGACACTGAAGCCATTTTACATGGAGCCTGTCCCCGATTCGGATAGGGTTTTATGCGCTGATCTGATTGCTCCGGATGGGTACGGCGAAATCATTGGAGGTAGTCAGAGGATCCACGATCTCCAGCTTTTGAAAGACCGTCTCGAGGAAGAAGGGTTGCCTCAAGACCCTTATGAGTGGTACCTTGACTTGAGGAGATATGGTTCGGTCCCTCATTCCGGCTTCGGTCTGGGTGTCGAACGCACGCTTGCCTGGCTCTGTGGCAGCGATCACGTCAGAGAAACTATTCCCTTCCCCAGACAGATCAACCGGATTTATCCTTGAGAAGGAGGTTTATATGACTGGCTTTTTTGATTCGATGAAACAGATGTTCTGGTTCGGCTCGGCCTCGGATATCGATCATCTTGACCCCCGAGAATCGAAAGACTATACTCCTCGAGATGTCTTTTACGTTAACGAAGAAGCTTCCAACTACGAAGAGAGGATTCGGGCTTTGTTGCCCTATCTTGAAGATAAATTTGAAGACCCGGAGATCACGGAAAACGATGTTGCAGAGATGGAAAAGTATATGGTGTTACATCTGGAGGTCGAAACGGTTGAGGGGGACTTCAAATTGATTTATTACGAAAACGACGAGCTGGTACTTCGGGGGGATGAAGCATTGGTAAACGATCTCAAACAGCCCCTGGAAAAACGACTTAACCTTGATCTGCATCGAGTTTAAGTAATCCCTCCTCGAGCCATCCATCTCCGGAAAACTCTGTTATCATTTCTGTATTTAAAAGCGTGGCTCTCCGAGCGGGATATTGAATTGGTTAATTGAGGGGATAAAGAATGAAAATGAATGAAATGACACTCCATGCGCTCCTGAAAATCCTCCGTACTCATCCTGGAAAAGTTACCACATTGCTAGAAGATCTCTACGCCGCGCTAAAGTCCAATGAAAAACAGGTTCGAGCTTACCTTGAACTTGCTGATATCGAGAATCTCCGCGCGGAGAGCAAACGATGTGCCGACCGTTTTTTTCGAGGTATACCTGTTGCCGTAAAAGATAACATTCAAACGATGGGCTTTAACACCACCTGTGGATCACAATTTCTTTCGAACTTTTCCTCGATCTACGACTCCACAGCTGTACGACGATTGAAAAAAGCTGGAGCTCCCGTGTTAGGAAAAACCAACTTGGATGAATTTGCGATGGGTTCATCCACTGAAAATTCTGCTTTACAGATAACGCGAAACCCCAGGGATTTGAGCAGGGTTCCCGGAGGCTCTTCTGGAGGTTCTGCCGCCGCAGTCGCTGCTCATGAGGCGATATTTGCCTTGGGTTCCGACACCGGTGGATCAGTTCGTCAACCCGCTTCCTTCTGTGGGGTGGTGGGGCTCAAGCCGACTTACGGGTTGGTGTCGAGGTACGGGTTGACTGCCTTTGCCTCTTCTTTCGACCAGATTGGCCCTATTACTAAGGATGTGTACGATTCCGGCCTGGTTTTAAACGTCATAGCGGGTGGCGATGCAAGGGATTCCACCTCAGTGCCAAGTTCCGATTTCGATTACACGGCAGGCATAGATAAGGGTATAGAAGATCTAAAGTTGGGTTTCCCCCGAGAGTATTTTGGCGACGAGCTACACCCGACCATTGCTGACCTGTCTTCAGATTGGAAATCCACTTTATCCGGCCTCGGGGCAGAGATTACCGAAGTGGGACTTCCTCATACCGAGTACGCTCTCCCGGCATACTACTTGTGCGTCTGTTCCGAAGCCAGCGCCAATCTGGCCCGATTTGACGGGGTTCGCTACACTTCCCGGGCGGAGTGCGAAACCGTTGATGAACTCTTCTCTCAAAGTCGAGATGAAGGTTTCGGACCTGAGGTGAAAAGGCGAATTATGCTCGGGACCTATGCCCTATCTGCAGGATACTACGACAAGTTCTATAGAAAAGCTCAGAAGGCTCGCCGGCTTATCAAAAATGATTTTGATCGCGTCTTCGACGAAGTGGACCTAATCGTTACTCCGACTACTCCGTCCCCTGCCTTTCCTATAGGCGAAAAAATTGAAGATCCACTTCAAATGTATCTTTCTGATATTTTCATGGTAACTGCTAATCTCGCTGGGATCCCAGCTATTTCCATCCCGGGAGGAAGCGCGGAAGGTCTCCCGGTAGGAATGCAGATTATGGGCCCCGGGTTGAGCGAACCAGTCCTCTTGCGGGCTGCTCGTTCTTTTGAGCAGAACTTTGATACTTCACACTGAATATAAGTTGTCATCTTTCCATAGCAGACAGACATGCTTTGGTATGAACTTTGGCCCGACAGAGCACTGACCGCCACGCCGCAGCGAGACTCAGATGAATATGGGTAATTTATCTTACGTTGAGATTCTCACTTCTTGCGGGGTAGGTTTTTCAGTGGCCCTCCTATTATCCCGGGTTCACCTAGCTCTGATGTCCAGTTCGGGAGTGGGGCAGTACATACGGCAGTGGGGACCTAATTTGCACCAGCACAAGAGCGGGACGCCCACAATGGGTGGGATCCCTGTACTTGCTGGTCTGGTAGCAGGGTCGGGGCTATTGTTCACCTTTTCCGCTGATTCGAGACCTTATTTGATCTTGTTGGTGGTGGGTACTTTTTCCTTCGGATTCATCGGTCTAGTGGACGATCTGCTGAGTCTGTGGCGGGAACAGGCGAAAGGGCTTAGTGTTCAACAAAAACTGGTGGCTCAAATTGTGGTTGCTGCTATTTTTCATTTCCTGGCCGATTTCTATCTTTCAGACTTTGCCACCCTAGTTGTCCCTTTTCACGTTTCCAGTCTTTATTTGAACACACCTCTACACTGTCTGCTCAACGTGATCTTGCTGGTAAGCGTCGTAAATGCCTGCAATCTTACTGATGGACTCGACGGTTTGCTTGCTGGGAGCGGAATCTTGATTTTGAGCGGATTGGCCGCTGTAGCTCCCGTCGCAGTGGTGCCAATCACCTTGGTGATGATTAGTTGCCTGTTTGCCTTCCTCTGGTTCAACAGTTATCCTGCGGATCTGTTTCTAGGCGATACAGGGTCGTTTGCCATCGGCGGATTTCTTGGCTCCCTTGTCATCATTTCCCGGACGCAACTCTACCTTCCATTGATAGGTGGACTTCTTGTTCTGGAAACTGTTTCGGTGATTGTCCAGGTTTTCTCCTACAAGGTTTTCGGCCACCGGGTGTTCAAGATTACCCCTTTACACCATCACTTTGAGCGGGCAGAGGGAATTGACTATGAGTATTATTTACCGACTGTTGAGTGGGCTGAACCTAAAGTAACAGTACGATTGTGGACCGTCCAGGCGTTATTTGTCCTGCTTGGAGTAACTGTATATCTCTTTTAGTCGACTTTATAAACCCCCTTTCCTTGAAGCCGCTCCGTCTTCGACCTCTCTTTTTAGTTCCAGTCCACGATCACCACGGCCCCGTTTTCCCTGTGAAACATGAAGTAAAGTTACCAGTCCGGCACCGATTAATCCGGCCGTTACTGCGATGGTGATGGTAACTTCATCCCATTGCATACCTGATCCTGCAGGAAAAGGGTTTTCCACTATGGTGTCGAGAGGTCGACTGAGTGCCCCGAGCATTAACCCTCCCAGGAAACTGAGAGTCCCCCGCCGGAACCTTCGGAGCAGGTAAGCGAGAGCTTTGGTAAAGGTCAACAGTCCCGCTGCTGCACCACCCAGGAAAAGGGCCAGGTGGCCCATATTATGTAAGGGTTGATAAATCACTTCCAAAAGAAATTCGTATCGACCGAGTAGCAAGAGCAGAAAAGCTCCCGAAATACCGGGTAGTATCATCGCACATGCGACAATAGATCCTACAAAAAACAACGCGACGCCGCCATGTCCTGCCGACAGATGAGGTGCCGTTGCCATACCTACGGCCAGGGCGATACCGGCCGCAAAGGGAGGGAGTAGGCGGATGCTCTTTGTTCCTACTCGGGCGTAAATGACATATGCTGATGCCAGTATCAGACCACAAAAAAAGGAGTACGTATAGCCCGGAAAGCGCTGAATTAAAAACCTCACTCCTCGGCTTCCTACCAACAGGACTAGGCCTATTCCCCCGCCCAGAGGCACAAGGAAGCCCCACTGCATCTTTGACAGTCGTCGGCGGAGGGTCTGGAAATCTAACTGAACCAGATCCAGAATGACCCGTACGTCGAGGGAAGAGAGCGCGAAAATCAAATCTTCGTAGATTCCCGTAATTAATGCGATTGTGCCGCCTGAAACGCCGGGAACGATGTCCGCCAATCCCATTAACGTCCCTTTAAAAAACAGGGTAACCGCCTGTTTGATTTGATCCTTTACTGGCATAAGCCGGGAGTTGTTAAATTATTGCTCATGTCCAGATCCTATAAAGCTCGTCGCGGACCGGTTTTGAATAGGTGATTCCGTTTATAGTCAGTTTGGAGGAGGATGAGGATTTGACCCGCCCTATCACCCGGGCCGGAATCTCCTGATTGGCCAGGGCGATCAGGGCGTCTTCCGAGTGCGCTTCGGGTACCGTTGCCAGAAGCGCACCTGATCCGAAGGTTTTGAGAGGATCGACTTCCATGACGCCACATACCTGACGAGTTTCTTCGGAGACCGGTATTTCCTCCTGGTTTACCTCAAAATGATTTCCTGATGCGGCAGCCATCTCGAACAGGCCATCTATCACTCCACCTTCCGTGGGGTCATGCATTGCAGTAGCCACTTCGGAGAGAATTCTAGCCTCTTTCAGTACGCTTAGTTGCTCTAAGTTTTTCTCCGCCTTTGAAATAACGGCCTGATCCAGATGTTCCCTCAGTTTCTCTTTGAAATCGGTTGCAATTATTCCCGCTCCTTCAATTCCCGCACCTTTGGTCAGTATTATCACGTCGCCTATTTCGCTTCCCCCCGATGAAATGTAGGAATCAGTGGTGCCTAGGCAGCTCAGACATAAAAAAGGCCGGTCCAGAAATGATACCACTTCCGAATGCCCTCCGACCACCGAGATATTTAGCTCCAGGGCCACTTGGTGAATCTGGGATGTAATTTTGTCCAGCATTCTCTCGGACCCATTTGGAACAAATAAAGTAACCGTTAACCAGCGCGGCTGGGCTCCCGAAGCAGCCACGTCGTTGCTCGCGATATTGACTCCTAAATCTCCAATCCTGTCTGCTGCAAAAACTATTGGATCGGAGTTAATGACCAAAATTTGGTTACCGAGGTCAATTGCTGCTGTATCCTCCCCATATGCTGGGCCCATCAGGAGCTGGTTTCCCGGAGCTCCCGTTCGTGAAAATACGTAATCTTCTAGTTGTTCCGGCGGAATCTTGCCGATCACGGTCCTTTCATCCTCCCTGTCTGGAATGTGAGTTCAAAGATTCAATTCGCGCCCCACACCTCCGCGGATAAAATCGGCACCGTAGTGCTTCTCGAACATCGTTACGGCCTGTTTTCCTGAGCAGTGGGTGGGGCAGATTCTTCTCACTCGGTTCTTCAAATTATCTATTAGTACCAGAATTTCTTCTCGAGAACAATTTTCCAAATGGAACCCTCCAAGGGCAAGATGAACTTGTTCTTGGAACTGATCGGCTACCTTATTGACAATCTTCTCGATCCCCGGATGGGCGCAGCCCGTGACAAGTACTGGGCCGTCAGCAGTTCTCAGTACCAGGCTTTGTTCGGCCATATTTCGGTTGCGGTAGTTGCTGGTCAGGCTGCCGGTGGTCCAAATTCCTTCGCTTAAGACCTCCATTTGTTTATGAATCTGGACCTGAGAGGAATCGTAGGATTCAAATGTTTCCAGCGTGGCCCGGGGAAAACCTTGGGGTATGTGGATGATACATCGGGAATCGTCCGTCAGGACGGCCGACACGCCCCCGGTGTGGTCGCAATGAGGGTGGGAGAGCACAAGCTCTTCTACTGTTTCTGGGTCTACGTCCATCTTCTCCATATTATGTTTCAGAATGTTTATGTCGGCCCCGGCGTCAAATAGTATCTGCCGGTCGCCCCACTGAATAAAAGCTGAAAAACCCCATCCCGAACGCAGTTTACGGTTGGTTTTTTCATTGTCGTATAGAATTTTAAGCGTTTCATTCTGTGAATTCATATTTCCTCCTTTCTCAGTCAACAAATCTCTTGAGATGGAGATTCCGAGATAGCTGTAGTTCCTTGATGCAGGGAAGCTGGCTGCTAGTCCTTGAAATAGTAAATCTCTCCCTCCGTTTTCTTCCTCCTGATTTCACCTTCTTCCAGCAAGATCTGGATGTGTTTTGAAACCTCGGAGGGATTGAACCCCGTGGTATCGATTATATCGGAGGTTCGAGATGGCCTGATCTCCAGGATCTTGATTATCTGATCGTGTATTTTCTCCCGGTTGCGGAGGAGACTTCTGGAATCTGAACTTTTCTGAACGGGGATTACTCGAGGGTTTTTTTTAAGCTTCTCTTTCCATTTTCTCCCGATCTTCTCCAGTTCCGAGATCTCCAGAGGCAGAACCCCATCTTCAGCGGGAGGACGGACGCAGGTATTTAGGTGGATGATCCCCGGAGCGACTTTGTCCAGAGCGGTCCGGAGGTTAGCCAGGCTCTCTTCGCCGGTGTTGGTTTGTAACAGCTTCGACTTAATCAACATTACCTCAACCCAGAACCGGTCCTCGCTGTAGCATTTTCGCAACTCGCTTAGTGCCGATATGACTTCCGAAACTTCGGTGTTCCCAGCCGGGCGATTGACTGCCATAAAAGTTTCCTGATCTCCGGCGTCCAGTGACGGGACGATCAAATCGAAACCTTTGGCCATTTCAAAAGTCTCTACATTTGCCAGTAAAGAAGAGTTCGTAATTAATGCTACGGGAAGGTCTGTGATCTCACGAATTCCTTCCCTGACTTCTTCCAAGAAGGGACTGAGAGTAGGTTCTCCTGAGCCAGAAAAGGTGACGTAATCGATCGTTTCGTAGTCTTCTACAGCAGCTTTCACCTCGGTTAATATCGCGCTCGGCTTGGGAAAAGCGCCTTCCTCGATATCCTCGCTGGATGAGACCGGATTGCGCGTGGCCCCGAGTTGGCAATAGATACAATTATAAGTACAGGTGAATTTTGGAACGGGATCGATCCCTAGGGAAATCCCCATCCGGCGCGAAGGAACTGGGCCATAAACGTAGTCGTAGCTCCGCTGGTTACACATATAGTTTTCCTTCGTCGCTCGGTCTGGTCAAGCAATCGATAGTTTGTTTTGGACCGCCTCCCAGACGGAGGCAATCTCTTCAGCGATTCTTCCATTTGTGAGTTCGACCACACTTTTTCCGGCCAGCATTGCCTTCGTGGCTAATTTACTATAGGAAACCTTGCCCGCCAAACCAATACCTTTTTCTTTTGCGTAGCGAGCAATGGACTTGGAATTTTCCTCGTTCAAATCCCACTTGTTAATGCAGATTTGACTGGGGACCCCGAAGTGATTTGCCACCCCGTAGATTCGCTTCAGGTCGTGAATTCCGGAGAGGGTAGGCTCGGTTACCAATAAAGCCAGGTCGACATTTGCAAGGGAAGCAATGACCGGGCATCCCATTCCGGGAGAACCGTCAATTAGAATCAGTTCCCGCTCCGCTTTGTTGGCAAGGTTTTGCGCGTTATTTTTTACCCGCGTCACCAATTGTCCCGAGGTCTCTCCCCCTGGTAATAGTTCACCGTGGCTCATAGGGCCGAACCTGGACCGGGAGAGATAAGAATATCCGGCAATGTCATCTTTCATGGTAATGGCTCCCGTGGGACATACTTCGACACAAACGCCGCAACCCTCGCAGAGAAGGGTGTCAATTCGATCCTTTTCGTCTACGGCAGCGAAGCGACAGTGCTCTCTACAGAGACCACAGTGCGAGCATTTCTCCATGTTCTGGTCAGCCTTTTGGGCGTAAAATGGATCCTTGCTGGTGATCGTAGGGTTCAAAATAAGATGTAAATCTGAAGCATCGACGTCACAGTCGGCGATTACCGGACGGTCGGCCAGGGCGGCAAATGAGGACAGCAGGGTAGTTTTGCCGGTCCCTCCCTTGCCGCTTATGATCAATAACTGTTTCATCTTTTCCTCCAGGAAGTCACTTCTTCTTCCCCATTCAGGTTCAGCCTTTCTAGGATCGATGAGAAAGCCATTTTGAACTGATCTTTCCATTCGGGCATAGCGCTGACAAATGCCTGGCCGTTGGAGTAGAGTTCGGCTATCTCACGGCTGTTGTCAATGGTCATCAGAATTGGAATCCCCTCCTGATTACAAAAATCCCTCACTTGATCGTCGCCGATCCCGTCGCGGTTTATGACCACTCCGTAAGGTATCTGGAAGGTTTCACATACCTCTATAGTCAATTTGAGATCGTTTAGGCCGAATGGCGTAGGCTCCGTGACCAGAATGGCGTAGTCTGTACCGTGAATGGATTCGACTGCCGGGCAGGCTGTCCCCGGGGGCGAATCCAGTATCGAGATCGCGTCGTCTCGGATATGTGTTTTCAGTTGGGCGATGATGGGGGGTGCAATAGGGTCTCCAATTGTCAAAGTCCCCTGAGAGAAGTCCAATCCTCCGGCAGTCCCCATTTCCACTGTCCCGATTTGATGTTCCGTTTCGGAAATGGCGTTTTGCGGGCAGACGATCGAGCATAAACCACACCCGTGGCAAAGTTCAGGGTAAACGAGAACGTCATCGGGAAGGACGCCCAGAGCATTGTAGTGACAGGATTCGGCGCACTTGCCACAGTAGTCACAATTTTCCAGATCGATAACTGGGCGCATCATCATAACCGGCTCCAGTGACGAGAAAGAGGGGTTTAAGAAAATATGGGCGTCGGGTTCTTCGACATCACAGTCTAATAACTGTACTCGATAATCGTCCTGTAGGGATAGGGCCAGGTTTGTGGCCACCGTGGTTTTGCCAGTCCCCCCTTTTCCCGCAGTTACGGCGATTTTCATATTGTCACCTTCTTTTTGATTCGTCATTGAAAGTTCAACTGCTCTCTACTGACTGAAGTTGAAAGTCATTTCCATATCGCTATATTATCATATGCACAGAAGGGTTGCAAGAGGGGTTGTCCCCGAGATTTCCCTCTAACTGGAAGTGAGGTTGAGCAGCCGCAGGGTAAGCCGTTCCCCCAGTTGCAAATATTCCCTTATCACACTACAATTACCAAAATTATTCGGATCTGTTCTGCCTTTGACCGGGTCGGTATTATCAGAGATAAAATTTCCCGGGTAGATTGACAATCCGTTTGTCCCCTCTTGTAGAAAGCTTTCTGATATTAGGACTGACAGGGTGATCAGTGTTATGGCCTCAGGACATTCAGACCCAGACAAAATTTTAATTTGCAGTGCCTGGCCCTACGCTTCCGGGATTCCTCATTTGGGAAATATCCAGACTTCGTTGTTGTCCGGAGGTGTTTTTACTCGCTATTACCGCCTTCGAGGCTATGAAACCCTTCATGTATCGGGCTCAGATGCCCACGGAACGAGAATCGAGTTCGAAGCCGAGAAGTTGGGGATAGATCCTTCGGAACTGGCCCAGCGCACCCATCGTTCGATAGTCGATATATTGGATCAATTTCGAGTGGCCATTGACAATTACACCATCACCACCAATTCTCTCCATCACAGATTTGTCCAAGAAATCTATTCGAAAATGGAATCCAATGGTTACATTGTAACTGACACTGAAGAAAGAGCATATTGCCGCAGCTGCAAAAAATTTCTGGCCGATAGATTCATTATTGGCACTTGCACTCATTGTGGCTCTAAGGAAGCACACGGAAATCAATGTGATGTCTGTGGCACTCTGCTCGAACCAGAAGAATTGGAGGATCCCCACTGTACGATCTGCGGAAGTGATCAAATCGAATTTCGTCCCACCAAGCACTGGTACCTGGACCTAAAATCGCTTCAACCCCTTCTCAAGGAATACGTTGCTCAACGACTACCGAGCTGGCAGGATAACGTCCGCCGTTTCACTAAAAACATGTTAGACGAAGGTCTCGAGCCAAAGACCATAACTAGGGATATCGAGTGGGGCATTCCTGCCCCTTTTGAAGGGGCAAATTCCAAAGTTATTTACGTCTGGGCTGAAGCCGCCCTCGGTTATGTTTCCGCGACAATGGAGTATTTTGAAAATCAGGATCAAATTGAGGGATGGAAAGATTACTGGCTGGCTGACAACGTCAAACATATCTACACTCACGCCAAAGACAATATCCCCTTCCACACACTTCTTTTCCCCGGACAATTGATTGCCTCAGGGGAAGGATATCACCTGCCCGATCAGATTAGCGCCAGTGAGTACCTAAACTGGACTGGTGGAAAGTCTTTCTCCAAAAGCAAAGGAATCGGCCTCTATGCTGATGAAGCTCTTGAGCTCATGGACCCGGTCTACTGGAGGTTTTATCTCCTCTACAATCGGCCTGAAAAACGGGATGTCGACTTTTCCTGGCGAGAGCTAGATAAGGCTGTAAATCGTATCCTCATTGACAATGTGAGCAATTTCGTAAACCGTGTTACCACTTTTGCTTTTTCTCGTTTCGGAGGGCAAGTCCCCGAAGTCGATTCCCCGAGTGAAGAGGTTCTGGAACGGATACTTGAAACCAAACAGTCCGTTGAATGTACTATTGAGTCCGGTTTTCTAGCCCCCGCTCTTAGGTCGATCTGTGACCTGGCAAATTACGGAAACGGTTACTTTCAGGAACAGAAACCCTGGGAAAACGACGATCCCCAGGTCGTGATGTCGAGTTTACAGATGGTTTGGGCTATTTCGATCATGCTTGAACCCTTTGTTCCCAGTTTTTCACGCGAAGTTTATCCTATTTTCCAGGCAGAATCTCCCAGCTGGGACGATATAACTTCGCCGGTGAAAGGTTCTCTATCCGAGTCTGAAGTACTGTTAGAGAAGCTGGATATTGAAGAGCTGAAAGATCGTTACCAAGCCATGAAAGCGGAAAAACAACAGACAGAACAAAAACAGGAGGATAAATTTATGTCCAAGGAGACTATTTCTTTCGAGGACTTCAAGCAGTTGGATCTCCGGATCGGCAGGATCGACAATGTAAAAACAATTGAAGGAGCCGATAAGCTCTACAAAATAAACATTGACGTCGGCGGAAAAACTCTGCAATCGGTATCCGGCATAAAAGATAGCTATAACCCGGATGAATTAATGGACAAACTAGTTGTGGTTTTGGTTAACTTGGAGAGAGCAGAAATTCATGGTACCCGCTCGGAATGTATGCTCCTGGCCGCCGTGAACGACGAGATCTCCTTGATAGGACCGGACAGTGAAATATCACCGGGAGCAAAAGTCGAGTAGCGTTATTTCCGCAAATTTCGATGGGAACACGTTGGATTGCCTTTTCCAGGCTTGAAATGCTAAAGTTACCTGAATACTATCTAACTGGAGGAACCATGTACGCGATTATCGAAACAGGTGGAAAACAATACTGGATTGAAGAAGGCGCTACGGTCAAGATCGAAAAACTCCCCGACAAAAAAGAGGGAGACGAGGTTACCTTTAACGAGGTTCTGTTTGTAAAAGATGAAGATACGGTTTCCGTAGGTCGGCCCTACTTATCAGGAACTTCTGTTAATGCTGAGGTTGTGGAAAAGGGCAAGGATGAAAAAATTACCGTGTTCAAATATAAAAAACGAAAAGGGTACCGACGTACGAAGGGGCATCGACAACCATATATGAAGGTTCAAGTAAATTCGATTGCGAGCGAAGAGTAGCCTAACGGAGGGATATACATGGCTCATAAAGTTAGTAGTGGTTCTACACAAAACGTCCACGATACAGCTGGAAAAAGGCTCGGAGTAAAAAAATTCGGCGGTGAATGGGTAGAGCCCGGCTACATCATTGTTAGACAACGAGGCACCAAGTTCAAACCCGGCGAAAACGTGGGAATGGGTAGAGACCACACGATTTTTGCCAAGGTTTCCGGTCACGTCGAATTTGAAGGAACCAAAGATAAGTATATCAGTGTAGTTCCTTCCAGCTAACCTCGTTCTTTTCTATCGTGAATCATTCTTCTTCCCCATGTTTGTAGATGAAGCGCGGATTACCGTTGAAGCCGGCGACGGTGGAGATGGTATTATCAGTTTTCAAAGACAGCACGGCCAGCGCAGAGGAGGCCCGGACGGTGGCTGTGGCGGTGCTGGGGGAGATGTCTATTTGCAGGCCGTGGAAAGTATAAGCACCCTGCTACACTTCAACAAACAACAAGTATTCAAAGGGGAGCAGGGGGGCAAAGGCGGTACTCAGGATCGGAGAGGGGCAAGCGGGGACGACGAGTACGTTAACGTCCCTGTTGGGACCCGTGTCTACGATTTGAACACCGAGAGCCAAGTAGCGGATTTGGACCAGCCAGGAAAAAAGGCACTGGTGGCAAAAGGAGGGCGAGGAGGGCGAGGCAACGCTCATTTTACCAGTTCCACCCGTCGCGCTCCGCGAATTCGCGAATGGGGAGAAGCAGGCCAAAAGAGGCGCTTGAAACTAGAATTACAGATATTAGCTGATGTAGGCATCATTGGCTTTCCTAACGTGGGAAAGTCTAGCCTGATATCCCGTATTTCTTCACAGACACCTGAGATTGGGAATTATCACTTTACCACGATGGACCCTCACCCGGGTGTGGTTGAAGTTTCAGATTGGGAAAACTTCGTGGCTGTCGATATCCCTGGAATTATAGAAGGGGCCCATAAAGGAAAAGGTCTGGGTAATGATTTTTTGCGCCACCTGCTTCGAACTAACATTTTGCTCCATCTGGTTGATATATCGGGCATAGAAGGGAGGGACCCCCTCGAGGACTGGCGCGTTTTGCGGCATGAGGTTCGGAGTTTTCACCCTTCGCTGGGTAAAAAACCCGAATTTGTTGCTGGCAATAAGGCCGATTTGGTTTCGGAAGCAGAACTGGAGCGTCAGAAAAATAGATTTGAGGGAGAAGGTCTGGAACTCATACCAATTTCAGCCGCTACGGGGGCCGGTGTCTCCGCATTGGTTAGCAAGGTTTACCAGGCGCTACAGGACGCGCAGAGAGAACGTGACCGTTCTTCGAAAACTTCTGATCAAACGTATAAGGAATATACCTTTGAGGGGGAAAGAGGATACGAAGTTTATACTTTGGACGACAAATTAGTGGTTGAAGGTTCCGAAGTGGAACGGCTGGCCAATATGTTGGATTTATCTACCGAGGACGGGATCGACTACTTTTACGAACAGCTGGAGCGCAAGGGTGTTATTAGCCGCCTGGAGCAGGCTGGAGCGGAGGATGGTACTGTTATCGTGATTGGAGGTAGAGAGTTTGAGTTCGCTGATTAAAACTGGGCTTTTTGGAGGAACTTTCAACCCTATACATAATGCTCATTTGCGCGTGGCCGAAAGGGCTTATTCTCAGTTTCAACTGGATCGAGTGATCTTCATTCCGTCCAAGATACCGCCTCACAAACAGAATAGTGAAATTCCGTCTGCTGAGGATCGATACCAGATGGTTAAATTAGCTATAAATTCTCATGACAATCTTGATATCTCAAGGGTAGAAATAAACAGACCTGGGCCTTCCTATACCGTGGACACCCTCGAGCATATGCGAAAGAGTTACTCCCGGATTGGCTTTATAGTAGGGGCGGACAACCTGATAAGAATTAAGACCTGGAAATCTCCGGAAAAATTGTTGACCATGTGTCCTTTTCTCGTTGCTCCGCGTCACGGATATGGAGAAAATGACTTCAGAGATGGTATTTTCGAAGGCAAAGACTTGCGGTTTTTGGACATGGACGAGATATCCCTGTCCTCCTCACAAATTCGTGAACGATATGAGCAGGGACTTTCGGTTGACAACTTAATCCCCCCTGAAGTAAAGTCCTATATAGAACAAAGTGGTTTATATCGTTCGGCTTCTACAAGCGTGTGACTTGTTTAGTGTGATAGAAGTTCCTAAAGTATCCTTACAACCTTTTTGACTTGAAGGAGGGAAAAGATCGCAGACGAAACTCGTGTGAATCACGAAATTCGGGCCAGTGAGGTAAGAGTTATCGACAACGAAGGTGAGCAGATCGGTGTGATGAGCCTTGAGAATGCTCTCAAAAAAGCGGAGGAACAGGGCCTTGATCTCGTGGAAGTGGCGCCAAACGCCGATCCGGTGGTGGCGAAAATCCTTGATTACGGGAAATACAAATACCAGCAGGAAAAACAAAAGAAAAAACAGCAAAAGAAGAAGAAGCTAAAAACGATCAAGTTCACCATCAAGATAGAAGATCACGACTTCAACACCAAGGTGAATCACATTAAGCGCTTCCTGAAGGACGGTCATAAGGTTCGAGTCACTGTATACTTTAGAGGAAGGGAAAAGGCCCACAAAGACAAAGGTTATGAACTTCTGGACCGGGTCAAGGAAGAAACCTCAGAGGTTGGTGACGTTGACCAACAACCGAAATCGAAAGGCCAGGTTCTTCAGATGCTGCTGAAGCCAGGAGGGGGATAGCTATGCCCAAGAAAAAAACTCACAAAGGCATCGCAAAACGCTTTAAACAGTCGAAAAACGGGAAGTTAACTCACAAAAAGTCCGGATACGGGCATAAGCGAACGAAGAAGAAACCAAAAAACAAGAGGGAAGCCCGTAAAGATCAGGAGATCAAAGGGAAAATGAAAAAGAATCTGGAAAAATTGCTCTCATCCTGAGGCCCTTCACCTTTTTGGGTTACATCCGCCACTTTTTGTGTCTAGTGAATTACGATTAAGTTTTTTGTTTAAATGGGAGGATATTATGCCAAGAGTAAAACGAGGAAATAGCCGACTAAATCGCAGAAAGAAAATACTGGACAGGGCCAAAGGTTACTACGGAAAACGAGGGAACTGTTATCGGATTGCCAAACAATCCGTCATGAAGGCTCTAAAAAATGCCTACATTGACCGTCGGAGAAAGAAGCGAGAATTCAGGCGTTTATGGATAACTCGAATCGGAGCGGCAGCGAAACAGCGCGGACTGTCTTACTCAAAGTTCATGGGTGGCCTTAACGAGTTAGGGGTGGACCTCAATAGGAAGATGCTGGCTGAGATGGCAGTTCGGGATCCGGATTCTTTCGACGAACTGGTATCGATGGCTCGTGCAGAATTGGAATAATTGGAACGGATGAACATACAAGATCTGATCTCCAGTCTCGAGTCTTATTGGAAACAACAAGGATGTATCATAACTCAGCCGTATGACGTCGAGACCGGAGCTGGAACGTTCAATCCCGGGACCTTTTTTGGGTCTCTCAGTTCCTCCCCGCTCAAAATTGCCTATGTGGAGCCAAGTCGAAGGCCCCCCGACGGCCGCTACGGTGACAATCCAATCCGGGCCAGGCTTCATCATCAGTACCAGGTGGTTTTGAAGCCACCCCCGGACGACATCCAGGATCAATATCTCGACAGCCTTCGTCACGTAGGAATTAGCCTGGAAGATCATGATGTTCGTTTTGTTAATGACAATTGGGAATCTCCAACCCTGGGAGCCCGTGGCACGGGTTGGGAGGTCTGGATTGACGGTCTCGAGATTACGCAGTTTACGTATTTCCAGCGAGTTGGTGGCCTGGATTTGGACACGGTCTCAATCGAACTTGCCTACGGGCTGGAGAGAATTGCAATGTTCATCCAAGGAGTTGATGATATCTTTGATCTTTGTTGGAACGATGAATTCTCCTACGGACAGCTGTTTAAGTTAAAGGAGAATCAGTTCTCAACTTTCAACTTCGAGGTCGCCGGGGTTGAGAGCACTCAGAAGCAATTTCGTCTCGCAGAGAGTGAAGCGAAACGGTGCCTAGATCAAGATTTGGTGTACCCGGCTTACGATCATCTTTTGAAATGTGCCCATCTATTTAATATCCTGCTGGCTCGCAAGGCAGTAAGCGTGACGGAAAGAGAAAAATACATCGCACGCATCCGAGGCCTTGCCAAGGACATCGCTAAAACCTTTGTTGCCCAACAGGGAGAGGTTGACAGTGAGCAAAGACCTATTATTTGAAATAGGAACTGAAGAAATTCCACCTCACCTTCTTCCCCAGGTGGCTCGGAACTTTCATGAACGGCTTTTGAAAGGGCTGGACTCGAAAGACCTTCCCTACCGTGATTCGACTCTTTTTTATACTCACCGACGGTTGGCTTCTATTATATCTGATCTGGTTGAAGCCCAGCCGGACAAGCTTGAAAAAGTGAGGGGGCCCGCAAAACACGTCGGCATTGCCGAAGATGGGGGTTATACAGAGGCCGCCCGTGGGTTTGCTCAGAGCCATGACAGTTCAGTGGAAGATCTCTATACTGAAGAAATTGCTGAAGGACATTACCTTTTCCTGGACAAAAAAATCCGGGGACGCCAGACTGCGGAAGTTCTGAAAGATCTTTTGCCCCGGATTATATTAGATTTGCCTCTACCGGAACAGATGTGGTGGAGCGACCCCGAAATCCAATTCATTCGCCCAATAAGATGGTTGGCTTCCATCTACGGCGAGAATCCACTTGCGTTCGAACTGGGTTCTCTATCTGCAGGGACTGCCACCCGGGGTCACAGATTTCTGGACAATTGTTCTGTTGAAATCTCTTTCCCGGGACAGTACGAGGAAATCTTGAAAGATCACTTCGTGTTGCCTCGACCTGATGACCGCCTAAGCAGGCTCCAGGATCAACTGGAAAAATCTACAAAAGAAGTGGGCGGACAAGAGGCTGCCAGCGAAGGCTTTCTCCGAACTCTTGCCGATAGTTTGGAGTATTCCTCTCCGATTCAGGGTGAACTTCCTTCTGAATTTCTTCAACTTCCTCGACTATTGTTATTCAAGACACTGGAAGACGAAGCTCGTCTGGTTCCTCTCGTGGATGAAAACGATGACCCTTTACCGAACTTTGTGGGTTTCAGGGACGGTGGCGAGGATGAAACTGGTAAGGTGCAGGAGGGTTACGAATCGGTTGTCAGCGCAAGGCTGAGGGATTCGCGATTCTTTTACAACCAGGACCGCCAGCAACCTCTCTCGGATTACGTGGACGATCTCAAAACCGTAACCTTCCACGAACAACTTGGGTCAATCTGGGATAAGGTCGAACGAATGCGAAACATAGCAAAACATATTGCTGACAAAAACTCTATAGGCACCTTTGATTTGATCGACAGAACGGTTTTTTTGTGCAAAGCTGATCTGGTGACAGCTGTGGTCGACGAATTCCCTGACCTGCAAGGCCAGATTGGAAGCATCTACGCAGAACTGGATGGAGAACCCCCCGAGGTTGTAAAAGGTATCCGTAACCACTACAAGCCGGAAAATGCCGGGCAGCCTCCCCCGCAGACAAATACCGCCATGGCTGCCAGCTTGGCGGATAAGCTTGACACGCTAATCGGTTCCTTCCTTCTGGGGCAACAACCTACTGGGACTAGGGACCCTTATGGCCTACGGCGGAAGGCCAACGGCGTGGTTAGAACAGTGTTGGTCAATGACCTGAACTTTGACCTGTTTAGATTGAATCAAGATTTGCTTCCACTTTACGATTTCCTTGGAAATCAGTCCGTTGAATCACTGGAACAGCTAGAGGAATATTTTAAGAATCGCCTGGAGCATGTACTCGAAGAGGATTACCAGATTCGATACGATGTTATAGACTCCGTGATTGCCACAGGCCCCGGTAATTTTGTAGATATCCACTCCCGTGCTCAGGCTTTAACCCAGGCTCGGGAACACGATCGCCTGGAAGAACTGGTCAATGCGTTCACCAGGGTTGCAAGCATAACAGAAGGGATCAAAAACACTGATTTTGATCCGAGCCAGTTCCGGAAGGATTCGGAAAAAGAACTGTGGCGGAGCTATTTGAAACTTGACGGGAAAATCTCTGACCTACTCGACCAAAGAGATTATCGGCAGATGCTGGCAGAATTTTGGACTCTCCTGGATCCCATTAACGAATACTTCGAAAATGTCATGGTTATGGCCGACGATCCGGAGGTTAGAAGGAATAGAATTGCTTTTCTCAATTCAATGAAGGAGACTTTCCTCCATTTGGGTGACCTGTCCCAGATCGTTCTCGAAGAATAAGCCTACTTTGAATGTTATTCCAGCTTGTCCACCCCTCCAGGATGCAGGGGATGGCATCGGATAATCCTCTTGATCGCCATTAGTCCTCCCCTTAACAGGCCATATTTAAGAATGGCCTGACGGCTGTATTCAGAGCATGTGGGGTAAAAACGGCAGGTCTTTGGTGTCGCGGGTGAGATATAGTTTTGATACAGAGTTATTCCCCTCAGCAGAATTTTTTTGATGATACTTTTAGGTTGGAACAAGTTGATACTCACCGCTTTCTTGTTCACGGAGTTTGGCCAGGATTTCCAGGACGTCGAGTTCCCTGACCGTAATCTCTATTCCCAGTAGCTCGGCAAGTGAAGGTTTTGTCCGACCGTTATCGGAGTGCATCAGCTCCTTCACGTACAATCCGCTAGATGTCCTGAGCGTGATTTCATACCTGGTGTCCCCCAGCTTCTTTCCCCGGATTTGTTTAACCCTCCGGATCCTGTTTTGATCCGTTCTTCTGTGACTTACTCTGGCAGGAGTTCGTTGTTGGACTTCTCCTCTCAACTCAGATAGAGTCGATTTGATCTTCTCCGGGGAAACCTGCCGGGCGAGGTCTACCACCACCCGGTATCTTTTGTCAGGCCGCCCTTGTTTGACGGCCGTGACTGCACTTTTATTTACCATTTTCAAAGGGCTCACTGAAATCTTCCCCTCGGCTTCTTCGTTGATGGTTCGTTGGAGATCCTCCAGATCGACGGATCGTCTCCGAGGTGTTCGGATTTCTACTACAAACGGGCGTCCTTCACCTTTCATTCGAGCGTCCACGTCTTCCCTTCCGCATCCATGGAAGGCTGTGTCAGCGCCACTACACTTCTGCATTGCAGGTTCTGAGACCAGCTCTTCGATAGAACTTCCGTATTTTTTCCCAGTACCATCGCAAGTCTGACAGCCCTTTCCGCCGCAGACGGGACAATGCCAGACTGATTGGGGAACCCCCCGGACTTCTTTCCTATAGCGGCCATAAATAAACACTGGTTTAACTCTTACTTCAGCCGACTTTTTTGACGGGTCGAGGACAATCGTGATGTCCGGTTTGTTTTGTTCTGGCTGGGCTTCGGCATTCTCCTTGTTCAACTGAGAGTAAAAGAGCTTTCCCACCTCTCGGTTGAAGTCCCGACTAATCCTTTCAGCGGTAGTGATTTGAAATCCTTTGGCGATCTCTCTCTGGGCTTCCTCCAGCTCATCGGGGACTCGGTTTCCGATCAGAAAGCTGTCAAATTCGTATCCCCCGATTGAATTCAACCCGACTTCTGCCATTTCTTCCAATTTCTCAAAGAGCCCCTGACAAATTGCACAGTAGCCCGCATCGATTTTCTGCTCCTCAATGGGCCGATCCTCGGCAAGGGCCAGAAAAGTTTTCAGAGCTTGTCCCCGCTCCTGATTGGATAGACCGTGACTGAGTTTGCCGAACAGGCGCCCCAGGCAAAAGTCACAGAGGTCGTGATCAGTCAGGACTTCTGCAGTTTTTGAAAGTATTTCCCGTTCCATTGTTGCCCGGCCTCGATTGTTTGAATTAATTGTTTGAATTAAAAAAAGAGAAGGTATAAATGCGAAGAAAGAGTTGGCGGAGGGGGTGGGATTCGAACCCACGGCTGAGCCTTATAACCCAGCAACGGCTTAGCAAGCCGCCGTCTTTGGCCACTCGACCACCCCTCCAGTTTCCGATTTAACCTACCATACTTTTTAACTGATTGCAACCGTCTCAATCAGTCAAGACCAGTCCCCGTGGGCCCTTTTTGATCTTTCCTTCCTTTTCCAGTTTACTGAGACTTCGCGTGGCAGTTTCTTCAGTCATTCCGGCCATATCAGCTAATTCTCGTCTAGTCAAGAAGTCGATGTGTTTTCCGTCCCGGTTTTCTTTGGCAAGTTTTCCGAGCTCCTGGAGTATGGAAAAAATGCGCTCTTTTGCCGTCATGTAAATTTGACGTTCTAAGGTCCTGTCTCGCGATTGAAGTTCTTCCGAGACCAGGTCCACGATCTTCAGAAGCAGGTCAGGATTGTGCCGAATATGTTGCTTGAAAGAAGCCCGAAGCACTTGACGCAGCTCGGATTTGATCAAAGCCTTTGCACTGCAGGGTTGATTGATCACGTTTGAAGATAGGTTGTAGGTGGATAAAATGTCGCCAGGATGGAGTACCTGGTAAGTCATTACATCGCCGGTCCTGTTTCTTTTCGATTGTGCAATTCCACCGCTTTGGACCTGATAAACTCTGTTGTCAGGTTGCCCCTGCTTATATATAGTCTCCCCTGCCTCGTAAGCAACCCGCGCACCGGCTTCCTCGCATAGGTATTCAAATAACTCAGTCAGTGTAGCGAAACGCTTATGTTCGGTCATTTTTAGTTAGTTCAAAGATTAATGGTGAAGATATTGCCACCCCGGTATCTACGATTCCAGCAAATGAATGAGTTTAGTCAGCTTCCGGAGTTTCAGTTTCCTATATCCCGGGCCAGAATTCCCTTCACTTATAGATTATGGCAGGAGCATAGCAAATACAACCAGAACCGAAAATATTCCGGCGAGTAGCCTCGGGGTGGAGTTGCAGCTGCTGGAACTAAAAGCACCCCTACAAGGTATTGCTGTTCATTGCCGAGAGTCGCTCAATTCCAGGTTGGGGTATCTGGTTTATTCTTTTGCGACCTTGCGTTTAAACGCCTGACAGGCCTGCAAAATAGAGTCCTTTGCGGTCTCCCTTCCTGACCATCCCAGCGTTTCTACTTCCTTGTCTCCTTCCAGCTCTTTATAGACTTCAAACATATGGGCGATCTCATCAAGGATGTGACCCGGAACGTCATCGATATCTCTGTAACCCTGATAACGTGGGTCTTTGACGGGTACAGCTACAATTTTGTCGTCGCGCTGGCCGGTGTCCAGCATCTCCAATATAGCAATGGGTCTTGCCTCGAGGATACAGCCCGGGAAAGTAGGATTGGTGACCAGAACGAGAATATCGGTGGGGTCACCATCCTCGTCGTAAGTCTGCGGGATGAAACCGTAATCGCCGGGATAGTGGACTGCAGTGTGCAAAACCCTGTCAAGTACTATTTCTCCCTTTTCAATATCGTACTCGTATTTATTTTCGGAACGACGAGGGCTTTCTATAACAACGTTTACCACTCGGGGCGTGTCGGGGCCAGTATCGATATCGCGCCAAACGTCTTTCATGGTTGTACCTCCAATGTCAACTTTGGAACGCTAGGAATATCCATGCAACTATCTCTAAAGTAAACATCTCTTCTCATGTAGCAATGGAAATGTTGCAGCTCACGGAGATATTCCTCCCAGAAACGAGTTCCACTTTTCATCCTTAATCTAAGAATAGCAACCCAGAAAGGTATTGTAAACACATCCGGAGCACTTCACAAATAATCGAACCCTGCGAGAATTGCTGTCTCATTAGGAAAATCTAGTCCAAATAGAAGAACTCGGGGAGCAGTATGAGGTGTCTCTTTCAGCTCAAGATAACGTAGAGCTCCGGGAGTATTCTCGCCTTTCGAAAAGAAGTTTTCAGTCGCTTCTTCGATTGCAACCCCAGTAACTCCTATGGTAACCGGATCCGGTGCAGCTGCAGGTGTGTTGGAAAGTGTTTTTCTTTTCTCCGTTTTTGCTTTAAAAGATCTTCTAATACTAAGCGAGCTGAGGCTTATCGGTACCAACGTTTGCAGATCCTTAAGACTCTCGGCAGAGTGGAAGATCGGTTTTCCTGAAGTGGCTCTTCCCATTTTGATCTAAAAGTTTGGAAACCAGGAGGTGCGCATAGTAAACCCTGCGCACTTTTGGTAACATTATCTGGCCCGTCCTCTGTTAGGGTTTCGCAAGACGTTGGGATCGTTTAGAACTTTGCAAAATCTTCACAGTTATTGGTAAGAATTGTGACGAAGTTATGATGGAGAGATTATACAACCAGGCTGGTGAGCTTGAACTTAGGACATGATATACCTTAAAGAATCGCATATGGTTAGTGTTTTTAGTTCACCATCCGTCGAGAAGCTTTTGAACAAGGGAGGTTGAGCGTGAAAAAGACCAGTTTTAAGTACCTGTGTATAACAATTTTAGTTTTTAGTCTGCTCGGGGGCATCGCCTTGGGGGAGAAAGAAGATTCCATCAGAATCACCGAGATCGCTTGGTCCGGAACCCAAGCGGATTCGGAGGACCAGTGGATGGAATTGACAAACTACTCCGACTCGGAGGTTGATCTCTCAGGATGGGAGCTGTCCTGGGGTGAAGGGTATGAAGAAGTGAAAGTTCCGCTCGGCGAGGAAGACGTAGGCACGTTTGAGGTAAAGGATCACATTCTGGAACCTGGGAAAGCGTATCTGCTGGAATTGAAGGACGATGAGACGGTAGCCACCCATGAAGCCGACGTTATTTACGAAGGATTTCTGTTCAAGAGCGGAGAAAAGATCGTCCTGAAGGATGACTCGGGGACAGAAGTGGACGTGGTCGACGCTTCCGACGGGTGGCCTGCCGGTACCGACGCGGAGGGAGAACCTCCTAACGCTTCCATGGAGCTTCGGGACGGGGATTGGGTTACCTGCGAGGAGCCCGGCGAGCACGAGGATGCCGACGGCAACCCGATCTATGGTTCACCAGGCACACCTAACGAGGAGCAAGAGTAGATATTTTATCGCTCGAAGATTAAGTTTGGTGCGCCCGGGAGGATTTGAACCCCCGACCTACGGATCCGCAATCCGTCGCTCTCTCCGCTGAGCTACGGGCGCAAGTGGCGGAGGAGGTGGGACTCGAACCCACAGGGCCGTAAGGCCTTACCGGTTTTCGAGACCGGCTCCTTGCCAGATTCGGTCACTCCTCCTTTTCTAAAACTTATAGTAGCGCCGGAGGACGATCAGTTCAACCCGGTTCTTGACAAGTGTTTCCATGAATACCCAATCTCGACCGGCTCCAGGAGATGGTTATGAAATTTTTTCATAGTTAGGAAGGAGCGGGAGTTCCACCCGGCGAAATTTACCCGATTTGAACTGTTATGTTGTAAACCGGGATTTGGATTGCTAAAATAATTCAAATGAAAAACCTACCTAATGTTTAAGGAGGGGAAGATGTCCATACTGATAGACAGCACGTCTAACGTATTGGTGCAAGGAATTACGGGGGGAGAGGGGAAATTCCATACGGGGCAGATGAAACAGTACGGCACCAGCGTAGTGGCCGGTGTGACTCCGGGAAAAGGGGGAGGAGAAGTTGCGGGAGTTCCTGTGTACAATAGCGTGAAAGAAGCAAATTCCTACCATGAAATTGACGTTTCCGTGATATTCGTTCCGGCAAAATTTGCAAAAGACGCCATTCTCGAGTCAGTGGACAACGGTATTGATCTGGTCGTCTGTATCACGGAAAACATACCTGTTCACGATATGTCTCAGGTTTACCGATACGTGGAAAAATATGGCGATTCTCAGTTGATCGGTCCCAATTGTCCGGGTGTGATTTCTCCGGGAGGAAGCAAAGTAGGTATCTTGCCAGGTGAAGTATTCGAGGAAGGCAATTTTGGTATAATCTCCCGCAGTGGAACGTTGACCTACGAGATCTCGTCCGAGTTAACCGATAACGGACTGGGCCAATCCACGG
>JBKGZS010000063.1:0-8719 GCA_046543285.1 Candidatus Acetothermia bacterium
GTGTCTCTTGGTCGATCTGCTCAGTAAACCGTCCGAAGACGTAATCATAGAGGTTCAAGGTTTTCTCTGCTCTTCCTTCTACTTTGGCCATCATCATGAAATCTTCAATCGCTTGAGCGAGCGGTAGGTCTTCTTTCAGTGAACTATCAGGGAATTTTGGTCGTCATTTGAGGAAAAATTTCCGCTGTTTTTAGGGCCGTTACCATACGCCTGCTTGTTCCATTTCATGTAAAAAAACGGAAGCAGACAGATTTTGAGAAGAGTTTGGTAAGCGCCTATCGTAGGGATTAATAGAGAAGTGGTGGGTGGTGCTGGACTTGAACCAGCGGCCTCCTGCACGTCAAGCAGGCGCTCTCCCGGACTGAGCTAACCACCCAGGGTTGTAGTGTATCGAAGAGGCGGCGCCCGGATTTGAACCGGGGATAAGGGATTTGCAATCCCCCGCCTTGGGCCACTTGGCTACGCCGCCAGGCGCAAATCATTATACTTGGGAGTCGAAAGGTATTCAAGCTTTTCGGGTCCCGAGAAAGGGCTGTCTGGAAGTGAAGCTCAGCCTTTCTCTACTACTAAGTTGACCAGGGTGCCGGGCACAACAATGACCTTCTTAACCTCCCCGTCGTCAATCCGCTTCTGAATCCCGTCCAGTTTCAGAGCTCGGTCTCGAAGCTCTTCTTCGTCTTCCATTAACTCGACGGGGACCACCATGTGGTCACGGACCTGACCGTTAATCTGAACGGCCAGTTCTTTCTCCTCCCTCCGTATGGCTTCTTGGTTCCACTCCGGCCAGTCTTGATCCAGGATGGCGTCGCCGTGACCCATCCTCTCCCAAAGCTCCTCGGCCATAAAGGGAGTAAAGGGTGAAAGGACCAGGACCAGCTTCTCCAACACCTCGGCCAGTAGGGGTTCGGAGTGCTGATCCCTGTCGGAGAGATATGCATAGCACTCATTTACCAATTCCATTATAGACGAGACGGCGGTATTGAAATGAAAACCTTCGAGGTCCTCCGTGACCTCTTTGATAGTCAAGTTAACCTGTCTCCAGAGCTCCTGGTCCTCCTCACCTACGTGAGAGGCCGGGGCAAAGGAGGGTTCGTCCTGGAATAGTTCCAGGTGGGCGTTCACCAGCCGCCAGACCCGTTTCAAAAATCGATAGCTACCCCGAACGTCCCGATCGCTCCACTCCACGTCTTTTTCCGGGGGACCAATGAATAGGGTGTAAATCCGCTCCGTATCGGCCCCGTATTTCTCTATCAACTGGTCCGGGGAGACCACGTTTTTCTTGGACTTGGACATGGACTCCATGCTCTCGCTAACCTCGCGGCCGCATTCAGGGCACTTTTTGTCCTCCGTAACTTCGCCGGGGCTTAACCAGCCGTGTTGATCGCAGCGGTAGGCCTTATGAGAGATCATACCCTGTGTAAAAAGTTTCTCGAAGGGCTCGTCAAAATCAGTCCAGCCTATGTCGTTTAAAAACTTTGTAATAAATCGAGAATAGAGGAGATGAAGTATGGCATGTTCGACACCACCTACGTACTGATCAACCGGGAGCCAATCATTCACCAGTTCAGGTTTGAAGGGTTTATGATCGTCATCGGGCGATATGTAACGCAGGTAATACCAGCTTGAATCTACGAAGGTGTCCATGGTGTCGGTATCCCTCTCGGCCGGGCCGCCACAGCGGGGACAGGTAGTTTCCATGAATTCCACGATCTCAGCCAAGCCTTTACTGCCGATAAATTCTACGTCGGGAAGCTCCACCGGAAGGTCTTCCTCAGGAACAGGAACAATCCCACAATCGGGACAGTGAACTATAGGAATAGGCGCCCCCCAGTACCGCTGTCTGCTGATCAACCAATCCCGCAGCTTGTACTGGACCTCGAAGCGTCCTTTGTCACGTTCTTCAAGCCATTCGCCAATTGCGTCGTAAGCCCGGTGGGAGTTAAGACCGTTGAACTGACTAGAGTTGATGATCTGGCCTGCGCCTTCATAGGCCTCCTCCAGTGGCTCAATAGGTTTTCCCTCCGGAGCGACGACCTGAGTAATGGGGAGGTCATACTTCTGGGCAAATTCAAAGTCCCGCTGGTCGTGGGCTGGCACACACATTATGGCTCCGGAACCGTATTCCATCAGGACGAAGTTGGCAATCCAGACCGGGATTTCCTCCCCAGTGGCCGGGTTGATCGCGTACTCGCCCGTAAACATTCCCCTCTTGGTCATGTCCGCAGCATCGCGAAGGGTTCTACCGGTACTTTTGATCCCGTCGACGAATTGCCGGAGCTCTTCTTTTTTTTCCTCATCCTCCTGATCGGAAATGATATCTTCCACGAGGACGTGTTCAGGAGCCAGCGCCATGTAAGTAGCACCGAACAGCGTATCCGGCCGGGTGGTGAATACCTCCAGCTGTTCTTCCCGGGAGGCAAGCTTGAAATCGATCTCGACCCCCTCGCTGCGCCCAATCCAGTCTTGCTGCATTTTCTTTACGTGCTCCGGCCAACCGTCCAGATCGTCCAGGCTGTCCACCAGCTCATCGGCATACTCGGTTATCTTGAAAAACCACTGCTTGAGCTCCCGCTCCTCTACTTCCGTGCCGCAGCGTTCGCACTTGCCGGAGACCACCTGTTCGTTAGCCAGCACGGTGTCGCAGTTTGGACAAAAATTGACCGGGCTCTGGTCCTGATAGGCAAGACCCTCTTTATAGAGCTCCAGAAACATCCACTGGGTCCACTTGTAGTAATCGGGATCGCAGGTCTTGACCTCTCTGCTCCAGTCGTACTCGATCCCCCACTGTCGAAACTGTTCCTTAAACTCCGAGATGTTCCGCCGGGTCCACTCTTCAGGGTGGATGCCCCGGTCGATAGCAGCGTTCTCCGCTGGCAAACCGAAAGCGTCAAACCCCATGGGATTTAAAACGTTCAAACCCTTCATTAACATGAACCGGGTGAGGGTATCACCGATAATGTAGTTTCTACCGTGGCCCACGTGCATGGTTCCCGAGGGATAGGGAAACATGTTCAGGTAATAAAAGCTGTTTTCGGAGCTGGTCATATCAGCTTCGAAGAACCCTTGTTCACGCCAAAAGTCGCGCCATTTATCTTCAATTTGTTTAAAGTCGTAATCTTCACTGTCCATTTCCATGAATTACCCTCCTGGTAAAGTGTTCAATTCTGAGAGGTATTGAGCAAGCAGAATAGCACTGGTTAACCTGCGAGGTCCCGCGCGTAAGATTCCGCCGACTCGAGAACTCGATCGACCTTCTCCATCCTATCCATCTCGCAGTATATTCTCAGCAGAGGCTCGGTTCCTGAGGGGCGGAGAAGCAGCCATCCGTCCTCAAAGCGCAGTTTGACTCCGTCAGTGGTCTCCACTTTTTCCACGTGGAATGCGTCGATCTCAGAAGGGGGTGCAGAGGTCATTTTATCCACGACCTCCTTGCGGGCCTCAAGCTCTATGTCTCTGCGATGATAGTAATGATAACCGTATTTTTCCATGGTCTCCTCGATCAGGGAACTAATGGGCACACCCCGCTCTGCTACCATTTCCAGAAGCAGTAGTCCACAGAGAATCCCGTCCCTCTCAGGAATGTGATTTTTGATTCCTATCCCCCCGCTTTCCTCGCCTCCGATCAGCACGTCTTCCCGAATCATCTTTTCGGCGATAAACTTAAAACCCACCGGGGTTTCGTCCACTTCCAAGTCGTTTCTGGACCCGATCTCGAAGACTAAATCAGTCAGGGGGAAGTTCTTGACCACTTTGCCGCCCCAGCCTCGATCTTCAACCAGATGTCGAAGCAGGAGAGCGTAGGTTCGATGAGCGTCAATAAAAGTTCCGTCTTCGGTCATGGCCGAGATTCTATCCCCGTCGCCGTCGGTTACCACACCCACCGTCAGCCTGCCGGTTTTGCGGCTTTGCTCCCGCACCGCCACTTTCAGCGGCTCCAAGTATTCTTCCAGAGGCTCGGGGCGGATTCCCCGAAAGCCCGGATTGTTCTCATTTCTGATGGGCACAACAGGGGTGTCAAAACGCTTTAGAACTCTCTCCGCAAACCCTTGAGCTGAACCGTACATGGCGTCAACCACCGCTATCGCAGGGCTTTGGGCCAGCCGGTCGCCGTCTATTAGATCAGCCACGGCATCGACGTAGCTGGAGGCCAGATCAATTCTTCGAACACTCCCTGTGCGATCATATTCTGGAGGCTCTTCAGGTAGCAGTTCTTCAATCCTATCTGTGACCAGCGGCGGGGCGGAAGCGGCAAATTCACATTTGAACTTAAAACCGTTATATTCAGGTGGATTGTGGCTGGCAGTGATCATGATTCCCGCCGCCGCTCCTCGATTCCGAACTCCCAGCGACACTGCGGGGGTGGGTACCGGTTCGGTCGAGACCGCCGCCGGAACTCCCGAGCTTTCCAGCACTCGCCCCACATGGAGGGCGAACTTCTCGGACATAAATCTAGTATCGTAACCAATGATCACGCCGTCTTCCGCCGACCGATAGGGAGTGTTCCACTCCGAATAAATCTGCAGTTCTTTTCTATCTTCGAGCTTGAGATAGCTGGCGGTGGCTGCTGCAACTCTTGCCAGGTTGTCTAAAGTGTAGTCATCGGCGATGACCCCGCGCCAACCGTCCGTTCCAAACTTGATGGGTTTCATAGCTCAACCCCCTAATCGAAAATTATTTTATCGAGGTTGTCCGGATATTCCACCTTCTTTTCTTCTAGTAGCTCCTCCAACAAATCATAAGGCAGTGAAGTCTCGAGGTGAATGGCGTGGATGGAGACCTTGCGATTCTTAATGGGTATCTTCTCCAGTACGCTTTCAATTGCCTCTACGTAACGGGAATCGTTAATTTCCTTTTCACTGTTCATGAAATAATCATCCATTTACCAAAACCTATAAGATTTCAAAAACATCTTCTGGTAGAGAGCTGGAGTCAATATCGATATTCCACCACGTAAGTAATCTCCGTGGTGGCTCCGCTCTGGGCGTTAATCTGGAACTTAACCCGGTTACCGTCAAGCTTTGAATGGGGTTCACTGGCCTCTAAAATCGTCCAGCTGCCTGGAAGACGCTCGATCACGGAAAGATCTATGGATTCCTCTTTGCCGTTGGTAAAGGTCAACTGGACCTCGTCCCGCCAGTGTCCATCACCCAGTTTTTCGTGACTCAGACGAGTGGCTTCTGCTGTAACGTCGTAAGCACGGCCCACTGACAGGGTAAACTCCTCACCTGCAGGCAGGTTGGGGATTGAGTCCTGGCCCAGGAATTTGAGACCATGTTCCCGGTTATAAAATTGCACCTTTCCAGCAGGCAGCGGTATCCCCAAACCAGAATCGGAATCGTTGATCAGGGAGACCTGTACGAGTACTCCCGGATCACTGGCTCTCCGGTAAATATAGCTTTTGTCAATCGGGATTCCTTCTCTCCTAATAAAAGGCAGGCTAAGGGTCTCGGAAGAAGAGATGGAAATCGGTTCGCCAATCCTGTACACGTGATACTCAAAGAGCTGGTCCAGGGAAACAGAATTCTCGAGAGGCAAAGCCTCGGCAGACCTGGCAAACATGTTTTTCTCCGGCTCTTTAGGCTCACCAGCCACCAGGCTGAGATCAACGGCAGAGAAATCCAGCCCAGTTTCGTTTGACAGTTTTGCCGTTCCGGTAAGATCAATCTCCTCTTCCACTTCGTCCAGCAGGGCAACGTAAACCGGATGCCAGCTGATGGCAGAAGTCCGATAGCCAAAGGATAACTTCTCCTGAACCTCCTCCTCACTCACCAGGTAAGTTTCCAGCAGGGGGCGGGTTTTCCTGATATCAAGCTCCGGGAACTGATAGGAGGTGACGTGTTTTAGCAAAACAGTCAAACCTGAATCCGTCTCTAAAAGGGGATTGCCATTGATAACTGATAACAGTTCCCCCTCCCGTTTTTCACAGCTTTCATCGGAACAGGAAATCGCGGTTAGTTTACGACCCACCTGCGCTTTCAACAATTGAGATTCGGAGGTAATCGCAGATTTGAAGCGGTAATTGGATATTTGAGCGTTCTCGCTTTCCAAAAATATCGAATCCGGTTCAAAGGATCCCGGCACGTCCAGTTCAACACGATTCTCTCCTGCCTTCAACGGAACCTGTTTTTCGATATAAACTAGACTGGCAGCGCCGGTATAAGCGGTTATCGAAATATCAGGTTTCCCACCCTCCCCGCCAAAGGCGCAATTCAGGTAACCGTAACCTGAGACTAGTAGAAGAAAAAAGAGCATCGCGGCGACCAAAGATTTTTTTAGTAAAGCAATTTTTGACAAGGTTCTCACCACCATTCAGATTCTCCGCTACCAGGCCTCAGGTGCGGGAGAGATTTTGACGCTTGAGATAAGCGGAGAAATGGTAGCATATCCCTTTCCAGTGGTCAAATTGAAAAACAACCCCCTCAGATGGCCTCTGCTTTCCAGAGAAGAGTCCTTCTTTACTAGCTACATTTGAGTCTCCGATCTCCCTCTGTCAGGCGGGCTCGACGATCCATACCTAAATATAAGCTCTTTGCAACCAAAACTGTCCTGTCGTATTATGAACTCGTGTCATGATACCATGATACCCAGAATGGCCTTTAGTCACTCCTGGCCGGATTGTTAGTGGTTGCAGTGCCAATTTTGTCGTCAGTCGTCAGAAGTGAAGCCGCAAAAATTAAAAAGGTTGCCTAATTATCTAATCTAGCTTCTATCGAGGGGGATTTACAATAATGACAACTGCAGAACTGAAGTCCAATTCATTGGGTCCCAGGCAGAGACCCAGCTCCGAAAAGCTTGACGAAATGAAGAGTAAATACGTTCCAAACGCTCTCGAGTCGTTGACTCCCACCTACATCAAGAAGGGCAAGGGTGCCGTGGTATGGGACGTCGACGGCAATCAGTACATAGACCTGACCGGAGGATGGGGCTGCCTGGCCGTGGGCTACGAACATCCCAAGGTGGTTGATGCAGTTATAGATCAGGCAAAAAAGTTTTTCCATACCGACTTTACTGCCATACCTTATTCGCCATTCGTAAAGCTGGCTAAAAAAATTTCTGAACTGGCTCACGGGGAAACGCCTAAGAAGACTGCCTTCTTCAACAGCGGTGCGGAGGCAGTAGAGAACGCAATTAAGATCGCGAGGGCTCATACCAACCGCCCTGGAGTAGTGGTTTTTGAAAATGCTTTTCACGGCCGAACCCTGTTAACCATGACTATGACCCATCAGGCAAGACCCTACAAGAACGGGTTCGGACCATTTGCCTCTGATGTTTACCGTTTGCCGTATCCCAACCCCTACCGAACCTCCATGAAGACGGACTCACTAGAGAAGAAGCTTCTGCACCTGGTCGACCCCCAACAGGTGGCGGCTATGGTAGTTGAGCCGATCATCGGAGAGGGCGGCTTCTTGATACCTCCCGACGACTTTTTGCCCTACCTCCGAGAACTTAGCAACAAATACGGCATCGACCTGATTTTCGACGAAATTCAAGCTGGCGTGGGCAGAACCGGCAAGTTTTTCTCAGCCGAGCACTGGGGAGTGGAACCGGACATGGCAACTCTTGCCAAGTCATTAGCAGGTGGTTTGCCTCTATCAGCTGTCGTCGGCAAAACGGAGATCATGGATGCCCCCACGGGCAGTAGTATCGGCGGGACCTACGTGGGCAATCCCATCGCCTGCCGGGCCGCTCTGGCGGTAACAGAAGTGATCGAAGAAGAAAACCTGCTGGAAAGGGCCGAAAAGCTGGGGCAAAAGGTTCGAGACAGGTTTAAAGAGATGCAATCCACACATCAAATTATTGGTGACGTCCGAGGCAAAGGAATGATGAATGCCATGGAATTTGTCAAAGATCGCGAATCCAAAGAGCCCGCTTCCGAAGAAGTCGGTGAAATCGTCCAGACCTGCCTGAAGGAAGGAGTAATACTGGGTACTGCCGGCCTGGACGGTAATGTAATTAGGTTGCTTCCTCCTCTAGTGATCAAAGAAGACCATCTCCATTTTGCCCTGGACAAAGTGGAGGAAGTGATAGCGAGGGTAACCAGCTAGGCAAGGCAAACTGGACATCGCGATAAACAGAATGAATATCTGGCGTCAAATCAAGCAATCTATCCGAGTTACGTCCAGTTTTCCAATACTGTTTCTGCCCCTTTTCGCGATTTCCGTGCTCAGCACTATCTTGGCTTCCGACGCCTTGCTCGCTTCCCTGGGGGCTGGCACCAGTCTGGGGTTAAATCTGGTGATTTTGCTCTTTCTAGCCCCTCCTGCAATGGGAATTATCATCATCTGGGACAGACAGATCGTGAACAAGGGAGAGATAGATTCCAGCAAGGGGCTCCGAACCCTCCTGCCGAAATACCCCCTACTGATAGGGGCCTATTTGGTAAGTTGGGTGGCAACAATTTTGGGACTGTTTGCCTTTCTGCTTCCCGGTTTTTACATTATGATAAAATTCATGTTCGTCAACCAGGAAATCATCTTGGATGGGGAAGAAAACCTGGAAAAAGTCCTAAAACTCAGCTGGAAACAGACCACTGGGCACTGGCTCCGCCTGTTCAGCCTCACAGCTTCGCTGATGGTTCCCCTGTTGGCCATCGAGCTCATGACCTACGAACTGCCTCCGGGCGTGGCCGCAACGATATCCACGGTGCTGGGGGCAGCTCTGCAAACCTGGTTGAGATATGCCGAAGCTGTAGGTTTGACCGCAGAAGCGGCAGAAGCTG
>JBKGZS010000064.1:0-8634 GCA_046543285.1 Candidatus Acetothermia bacterium
GCAAGGAGCTGTACTGCTCATAAACCTGGGGAAATACAATAATTTCTCTTTCTTCCGTCCCGTCGTCTATGCTGATAAACGCCATCGGCTTCCCGTTTTTGGTGTTTACCCGGCTCAGATCGCTTATTCTGCCTCCTATCCAGCAACGAGTTCCCGTGGCTAAGGATTCGACCTCACAAAGATCAAGGTTACAAAAAGTGTTCAGTTCTTGTTCGTGGTTCTGAAGGGGATCGCCGGTAATGAAGAGTCCGAGGAGCTCCTTTTCAAAGCGGAGGAGCTGTCCCTCTGAAAATTCATCCATTTCCTCACGTGGCTTGGTTGACTTATTTAGATTGGCCTCTTGATCGAAGAACGAGCGCTGACCGCTACCTTTGCCGTTTCCGAGGAGATTGCTCACTTCCAAACCTTCGTTTATCCGAGACAAAAGGTACTTTCGGGTTCCAAAACAATCCAGGGCCCCCACCTTGATCAAACTTTCCAGGGCTTCACTGTTCAGGGCCCTGGAACTCAAGCTCCGGCAAAAGTCAAAAAAGGTGGGGAAACCCTCCTCGGGCCGGTTTTCGATGATCTCCCTGGTTGTATCCTTTCCCACGTATTTGATGGCACTGAGCCCGAAGCGTATCCTGTCATCGCCGACCGGCGTAAATTGCCTGTCGCTCTCGTTCACATCGGGAGGAAGAACTCTGATACCCATTTCCTCGCACTCTTTGACGTACTTGGATACCTTGTCCTCATTCCCCCCCACACTGGTCAGCAGACTGGCCATATAAGAGGCGGAGTAGTTGGCCTTCAACCATGCGGTCCAGTAAGAAATATAGGCATAGGCGGTAGAGTGGGCTTTGTTGAACCCGTAACGGGAAAACTTATCTATATCGGAAAATAGCTCTTCGGCATTCCCCCGAGAGATACCGTTTTGAACACAACCATCGATAAACTTCTGTTCCATCTGAGCCATGACATCGCGCTTTTTCTTACCCATGGCTTTTCGCAGAGTATCAGCCTCGGCCAAGGAGAAACCGGCCAGAGTCTGAGCCATTTTCATGATCTGTTCCTGGTAAATGGGCAATCCGTAGGTTTCCTCCAGAACCGGCTCCAGTTCAGGGTAAGGGTAGGTAGTTTCCTGTCGCCCGTGTTTGCGCTCGATGTAGTCATCGGTCATCCCGCTTTCCAGGGGGCCAGGTCGATAAAGCGCATTGGAGGCAATGATGTCCTCAAATTCCTCGGGTTCAAGACGCTTGAGCAATCCTTGCATTCCGGTGCTCTCCAGCTGAAATACGCCGGCAGTTTTACCCTCCCGCAATAGCTCGAACGTGGACTCGTCTTCAAAAGGGATTTGCTCCAGATCCAGGCGCCTGTTTTCCTTTTCTTCCACCAAGTCAAAGGTGCGATCGATGATGGTTAGATTCCGCAAACCAAGAAAATCCATCTTCAGCAATCCAATTTCTTCTAGATCCGTCATGTCAAACTGAGTCACGATCTCCTCGTCGCTGAGGCGCTGAAGGGGAGTGTAATCAGTCAGATCATCTGGGGCAATCACCACTCCGGCAGCGTGAGTAGAAGCATTTCGCATCAGGCCTTCCAGCTTCATCGAAATTTCGAATAGAATTTCGATTGGGCCCTGGTTGCCGTACTCTTCCTGGAGCTGATCAACCTTGGTCAGGGCGGAACGAAGTTGGTCCCTTCGCTCCTGTTCAGGAAATAGTTCTCGAATATCCTGAAGTTCGTCCACTCTTCCCAGGGCCTCGCTCAGAGAGGATCTCGGCGGAATGGTTTTGGCGATAGTATCGGCGAGATCATAGGGGATATCGAGTACCCGGGCCACGTCTCTAATGGCACTGCGGGCGGCCATGGTATCGAAGGTTGCAATTTGAGCCACCTGTTCCTCTCCGTATTTGTCGACCACGTAGTTGATTACCTTGTCCCTGCCTTCCTGGCAGAAGTCAATATCGATATCGGGCATGCTAACCCGAGCAGGATTGAGAAACCGCTCGAAGAGCAGACCGTGCTCCAGAGGATCTACGTCAGTAATTTTGAGACAGTAAGCAACCGCGCTGGCGGCAGCAGAACCGCGGCCCGGACCCACTGGAATTCCTTCTCTGCGAGCAAAATTGATGAAATCCCGGACGATGAGAAAGTAGGTAGGATAACCCATTTCCTCAATAACGTCCAGTTCGTGATCCAACCGGTCCCGTATTTCCGGCCTAATCTGGCCCCAGCGCTCCTTGGCCCCTTCCAGCACGAGTTCTCTGAGATATTCACCCGGGCCCTGGAATTGGTCTGGAATTTTGAACGGAGGAAGGTAGGTGGAACTAAAATCCAGGCTGACCTCGCAGCGTTCCGCAATGGAGACCGTGTTTTCAAGTGCCTGAGGGATTTCGGCAAATCTGTTCTCCATTTCCTGGGCGGACTTGAAATAATATTCTTCTCCCTCGTAGCGCCGTCGATCCTCGTCAGTTATTTTCTTGTTGGCCTGGATATTGAGGAGCACTTCGTGGGCCAATTTGTCTTCCTTTTCCAGGTAATGTATGTCGTTAGTGGCTACCAATGGGAGATCAAGCTGTTCGGCGACCGCACGCAAATCCTGGTTCAACTCCCGCTGACCTTCTACACCCTGGTCTTGAAGCTCGATGAAAAAGTTGCCCTCCCCAAAGAGATCGTGAAGTTCGTCGGCTACCTGAACTGCTTTTTCGAAGTCATCTTGCAGAAGGGCTTTTGGAACTTCTCCACTCTGACAGGCGCTGAGGGCGATCAGTCCTCTGTGATGTTCTCGTAGTAGTTCACGATCCACACGAGGTTTATAGTAGAAGCCCTCTGTATGAGCGCGGCTGCTCAATGTTACAAGGTTGCGATAACCTTCATTGTTCTCAGCCAGGACCACCAAATGGTAGTAGGGAGAGGCAGACGCTCTGTTGGGCTCAGCTTTCTTGTCGTGGCGACTGCCCGGGGCCACGTAAAGCTCACAACCAATAATGGGCTTGATTCCCCGCTCCTTAGCCTTTTTATAGAATTTAACCGCACCGCCGATATTTCCGTGGTCGGTCAGAGCCAGGGCTTCCATGTTCATCTCTTGGGCCTTATTCAGTAACCCGTCGAGAGTGTTGGTCGAATCCAAGATGCTATATTCGGAATGAGTGTGTAAGTGTACGAATTCCATATTTCACCTAAAAAGGATGGTGCTCCGGAAATGGTTCTCGGATCGTTTTTTGTAAGACGCTCAATCACCATCTCCCTTCTCGGGTTCTTCATCTTCAGGAGCGACAAAACCCAACTGCTCCTCCGCCAGCTCTCTAATATATTCTAAATCGTTCCTCAAGTCCAGCCTATCCTCCAACTCCCTGTTTTCCTCCAATAGCTTCTGTTTTTCCGCTTTCAGAGACTCTAGTTCGGCCCGGGCTTGAAATATAACCTGAAAGCGAGACCAGAAAATGTAGCCTACAAACCCGCTAAGGAGCATAAGAAGGGATAGGATCAGGAGAAAAGCTGCCCTCTTGGCCTTCCTGCGTCGCTCTATCTGCGCTTTCGATGTAGCTCCCATGGACCGATCCCCTAATGACTCTAAGCTCTATCCAAGTTTAAAGAGGCCAGCTAGCCAAAGGTAAATCGTATTCGTCCTCGAGCCGCAACAATTGGTTATATTTTGCAACTCTATCGCTTCGGGACAGCGAACCGGACTTCAGTTGAGTAGTCATTAGGCCGGTGGCCAAATCGGCAATAAAGACGTCTTCAGTTTCGCCAGAACGATGGGAGATAACAGCCGTATATCCTGCGCGGTGGGCCCGTTGAACAGCCTGAATGGCCTCGGTCAAAGTACCTATCTGATTGACTTTGATCAAGATGGAATTTGCCACTCCGTTGTCGATCCCTCTCTGCAGCCGCTCCACGTCAGTTACAAAAAGGTCGTCTCCGACGATCTGAATGTCCTGACCCAACCGCTCTGTGAGTGACTTCCAGCCTTCCCAATCCTGCTGATCGAGCCCGTCCTCGATGGAAACGAGAGGATACTTTTCCGTCCACTCCGCGTAAAGGTCGATGAGGTCATCTGCAGATAAAGACGAACCTCCCACATGATAGCATCCGTCTTCGTAGAATTCGCTGGCAGCGGGATCCAAAGCTATGGCCAGATCCAGACCGGGCTGGTAGCCCGCAGTCTCAATGGCCTCTACCAACAGGTCGAGTGCTTCGCTTTCCTGGTCCAGATCGGGAGCAAAACCACCCTCATCACCTACTGCAGTGGACATTCCCCGCTGGTCTAGGAGGGACTGGAGTTTATGAAAAACCTCCGAACCCATTCTGGCCGCTTGAGAGAAGCTGGTTGCCCCGATCGGGGTGATCATAAATTCCTGTAAATCGAGGTTGTTAGCGGCATGAGCTCCCCCGTTGAGAACGTTCATCAGGGGAATAGGCAGTCTGGAGGGCGCGGCACCGGCTATGTACTTGAACAGGGGCAGACCAAGACTGTTTGCAGCTGCGCGAGCTGCAGCAAGGGAGACGCTGAGAACTGCGTTGGCTCCCAAATTCTCCTTGCTCTGGGTCCCGTCCAGCTCCAGTAGTTTGTCGTCTATCTCCTCTTGCCAGAGTGGATTCATTCCATCAAGAGCAATGGCTATCTCCTCGTTTACGTTTTGGACAGCCTGCTGAACTCCCTTGCCTTCATATCTGTTCTGATCTCCGTCCCGCAGTTCCAAAGCTTCAAATTTACCCGTAGACGCCCCTGATGGCACGGCAGCTCGACTCCAGGTTCCATCCTCCAGAATGATCTCGGTTTCGACAGTGGGATTCCCGCGTGAATCCAGGATTTCCCTAGCATGAACTTCTCTGATTCGGGCCATATTTACCATTCCCCCAAAGGAGTTATTTATGGGACAAAACATTTGATTATAAACCACCCCGGTCGGCCCCTTCAATAGAAAATCTCCCGGGGATTTATTGAGAGCTGTTGACACCGGTTTACCCTTGCTCAATAATATGACCGAGACTCACCCGGGAAGTTCCTTATCAACGGGCAATTGAAAACAGAAAGGTGATCGAAAGTGGGTCAAAAAGCTGCTGGGCTGGATTTTGGGACCACAAAAATTGCCGCCCTGATCGGAGACGTGGACGAGGAGAGCAATAGTAACACAAAAATAGTGGGAGTAGGCAAAGCTCCTCCCGAAGGGCTGGACGGCTCTCGCCTCTCAAATCCCAGAAAGGCCGCAAGTGAGGTTCGAAAGGCCCTGGGCCAGGCCCAGGAAATGGCCTCCACTGAAATTGATTTTCTTTACGCCGGCATTGGCCCCAGCCAGCTAACAAGAAGAGAGGCTTCCGGAACCGTATCTATACGACGGCGGAAATCGATAATTGACCAGGAAGACGTGGAAAGATGTCTGGAAGTAGCCAAGCCGGACCGTCTTCCTCGGGGGCAGAGGGTCATTGAGATAACTCCCCTCCAGTTCTCAGTCGACGGTCAACAAGGAATTACCAATCCCGTGGGGATGAAGGGCAGAAGGTTGGACGTTAAGCTCTCAATATTTGCCTGCCCTGAAAACGTGGCCCGAAACTTGATCAGCTGTATAAAAAGCGCGGAGCTACAGCTAAGTAGATTAGTACCCAAGCCCGTTGCCTCTGCAGAAGCCGTTCTCACCCCGATGGAGAAAAAACAGGGAGTCATCATGATGGACATTGGCGGGGGAAATACAGACGTGGCCGTGTTTCAGCGGAATCATATTCGGACAGTCTACTCCGTACCTCTAGGGGGGAAGCATATCACCAATGACCTTTCTGCTTGCTTAAATACTACTTTGGAAAACGCCGAAAGGATCAAATTGAGCGAGCCTTTACTAAAGGATCAACCCCAGGGCAAATTCCTGCTGCCGGAAGAGATCGAGGTCCAGGACACCTCTGAAAACCGCATAAAAATTGCCAGGAGTCAGCTAAAAGATATTACGGCAGCCCGGCTGGAGGAAATCTTCGAGATGTCCTTCCAGGCCGTGAGGGAATCGGGCCTCAAAAATCCTACCTCCCTGAGATTGGTCCTGACCGGCGGAGGTTCTTTACTCGAAGATCTGCCAGCTTTTGTGGAAAACGAATACGGGCTACAGGTCAGAATCGCTTCGGGTTCCGCAAACGTCGAAGGGCTAACAGACGTAGTTCAAAACCCCATCTACACCACTGCAATCGGGTTGATTAACTACGGAATCAAACGGAGAAGGAAACTCCCATCACCATTCAGCCATCCTTTGAATCAGGCAGTGTCAAACGTAGAGCGGTGGCTCAAAGACCTCTTTGGATAACCGGGTTTCAAGGAGACTAAAACGACCACTCAAACCCCGCGGCCAGTTCTAACAGATTTTCTCCCAGCTCTACCTGGTGGGCTACCAGTGTCTTTTCCCACCGACCTGCCGCTTCCAGGTCCAAATTGCTGGATAAATCAAGACCACTCCTTATTTCATAGTGCTCCGTCTCCTCGTCGGCAAGTGGGCGGTATCGCTCTCCAAAACTTGACTCCCGGCTCCAGCCGTACTCGACCTGCACGCTCAATTGATTTTTGTCAGTCTCTACTTGAAAAGTGCTTTCCTGACTGCGGTCGTAGAGCACGTCCGAATTATGAGGGTAGATCGTCCGTTGACGACTATACTCTACCTCAGCCTCAGAGTCGGTGCTCAAGGGAAAGCAAACCTCCAGTTCTCCCTCCGTGGTCCGGCTGTCTTTCTCTTGGCGGTGGGGATAGCTAACCGTCACCCGGGCTAGATTGACCTCCATATCGATCCTATTACCGCCCATCTGCACTTCCAGTCCCTGTTCTCGCTCCCGCCAGTTCTTCCTAGATGCGAGAGGATACTCTCGCCTTTGAAACTCAAACCTCAGGATTGCCTCAATATTACCTGGCTGTAGCTCGATTTCGCCCCGACCCGTCCGATCTTTCCTGTTCAGTACGGTATCAGCCGGATACAAAGTGAACTTATTTCCTCCACTCATCTCTAAAGCAAAAGGGGCTAGGGAAAATTGCCCGCCGCCGGATAAATCGAACACCGTCCTGCGTTTACTGGGAAGTAAAGCCATTGTGCGGTGAGTTAAATCTTTCCCTAATCCGGAGGATAACTCCCCCTCCCAGAGCTGATCGCGGAGATAATCCAAAAGGTCTTCCAGATAATCCACCCCCTCTTCCCGCCTCCCGAGCTGCAGTGCCGTCCTGGTCGAGTCCAAAAAACCCATTGCTTTCTCTTTTACTTCCCTCGACAGTTCTTCGGCCGAGGAAATCGTCCGCCGGAGAGCATTTACCTCATCCAAAGCACGGGAAACGGACCGTTTTGGAAACTCGTCATCCACGGCCCGAGGATAGTAGTCCTTCTGCAGGTCCAGGGTTCCCCATATCTCATGGGAACCAAACTCCCGGGTTACGTCAATACTTCCTCCATTTACGATTCTTTGCTTGTCACGTTCAAGGCTGTCCTCGTATTCACGATATTTAAAGTCGTAATCGAAGTCCAGGGAATCGGGGGGACTTCTATAGGAGATCTGTCCGCCAAACCATAACCGACGCCGACGGTCGGAAGGAGCCCTGGTTTTCTCGCCTTCCGCCCTACCTTCAAGAGAAATATAAAAGGGGGATAATCTCCAGGAGATCCCCGCATTCAGATCACTGGTATTCCAGGCGGACTGAACCCTGCGAAGAAGATAATCAGCTTTGTACCGAATTCGATCCGCGGCTTCCGATTTTACCAGATCCCCCCGGTACTTCCTCGCCAGCTTCAGAATATTCGAAAGCTGAGAGATATATGGAACTCGTTCTCCCGCACAAACGGCCAGGACAGCCTGGTGGAAGAAGGGAAAGGTTTCAACTCCAACCCTTGGCTTTCCGTAGAGCCTGAGCTTTGTCATCATGTAACGAAGGTAGTCTAAACGTTTCTCTATCCGTCCGCCGGTCTGTAACAAGCGATGGCTGGACTCGTCAAGGGAAGAAACCTCATCTTCCAGGGGGAGAATTATGGCACTCTCCAGGCCGTCGGCCAGTTGTTTGGTGAGGTCCTCCAGCCTCTCCAGTGATTCGACCCCGTCGATCGCTTCGATAATCCGATCAAATTGTGCCTCCTTTCGGTTCTCAATACCCTCCACGAAGGAGATTTGGGATTGAAGGTACAAAATACTTCTCATTTCCCAGCTGGCACGTCCCTGAACCAAACGCCCCTGAATCCGAAGAGGAAAACCCGATAGGGAAAGTCTCATCTCGGACTGTTCTTCCAATTCCCACCAAGTATGGTAGAGTGTGGTATGTCTCCGGAGCGACTTGCTCTCGCAGAAAACCTCCAGCTCTCCCGGGCCACGGCTCGCCAAGCAAGGTTTCCAGCAGGATAGAATGCACAAACATACCACTACGATCTTTTTCACTGTCCCCCCGACGGTTAATATGCCGAAAAGCGCAGAACCGACTTCCTTTAGCTTTGATTCTAGTATCTTGTATTATATGATAGTTTAGAAAGAAGTCAGATGCTACTCTGCAGTGCCGCTGATTTTCGGAACTATATGAGAGAATGGGGAGAAACAAAAGAAAGAAAGCCTTCCCAAGTTTCATTTGTACACAAACGAGGTCTCTAGAAGGGGTTTACATAGATGGTGAAAAGGTTAAGGGGTTGTTAAACTACATTAGCTGCTCTGTTG
>JBKGZS010000065.1:0-8611 GCA_046543285.1 Candidatus Acetothermia bacterium
ATCGTGAAGAGTTCGAGAAGTTATGGGAGGCGGCGGTAGAGGGTGATCCCCTGGATAGATTGATTTTTGTCTGTGCAACTCACTTGGGCATGCGGGCTTCAGAGATTGCCCATATGAGAAAAGAATGGGTCGACTTTCAGCGGGGGTCGGTAAACGTTCCGCTGAAGGACGGGGAGTTTGAAGCCAAAGCAAAGGCTTCTGCCAGGTCTATACCCTACAAGGATCTGCAGGATCGGGTGGAAACAGAGCTGCGGCGTTACTTCGATTACAACGACGAGGTGGGTGTTACCCGGGCGACGGTATTTAGACGGGTGAAAAATATGGCCGAGCGGACCGATTTGACTAGGAGTATTTACCCACACGCCCTGCGGGCCACCTGTGCCTTCCAGCTGGCCGAAGCCGGGGTGAATGCCCAGGGGCTTAGGCAGTTTATGGGCTGGAAGGAACTAAACACCGCTCAGAAGTACATCGAGCAGGCCGGGGTGGCGGCCGAGCAGCAGATTCGGAGGAACAGGGACAAGTTGTGGTGAGGAGTTCGAAAGTGCAATCTAGTCCGCTTTTTCCTTAAAATACACTGGAGGTAGTAGGTGATAAAATGGTTGAGGAAAGTGGGGAGCTTGCATTGAGAAATGAAATAGAGCTCTATGAGCCAAAAAAGGAGGACTGGGTTGACGAATATGGCGAGGGTAAGTTCGTAGCAATCCAGGGAGATGCCGTCCTTGACCTTACGATTCTCAGGAGAAAGCCTATGAGGAAGGTTTAAACGAATTTGGCCTTCAGCCGTTTCTTGTTCAAAGAGTCTCCAAAGAGGAGCAAGTTGATTATTTCCCTGCCTTAGAGCTGGGTATCATACATGCCGGTAAATAGCGGTTTTAGGGTCAACATAGGGTTCCCCGGCACGAAAGAAGAGGATCAACCCGATCAGGTAGTAGTAAAACTGGATCCCGATGCTTTAGCTAAAGATGTGTTCTACCATGGACGTCGAGGTCCATGCTGCAGACTAACACGCTAAGATACTTGAAGATGACAATATGAAATACCTTCCCCTCAATCGGGTAAGGGCTTGATCGATACCGGTCCCTCCACCTCAGCTATCGATGTGGATTTGCTGCAAAAACTAAATATTTCTCCCATTGGTGCAACCAAGGTGAGCACTCACTCGGGTCAAGCTACCCAAGAATTGTATGCAGTGAAGTTCTCTTTTCCTGAGAAGGATCGGATACTTCCTTTAACTATAAAGCATTATCCGAGCAGTATTTTCCGTAAACACCCGCTATAATCAGGTGATTGAGGAATATATATGTGCGATCCCATCGTAATCATCGCCAGGGAACAGACCGAAATAGAAGAGAGTGTCCTCAGCCACGGGCCCACGGAAGAAGGCAAGGAGAAATCTTATCGGTAACCCAACTGCCCCAGCCATGTCAATACGGATTTTCCGATAGATCCCTCTTCACCACAACTTATCCCTATTCCCTAATCTGCTGACCGAGAACGGGCAGCAGGATCTGCTGGACCGACTAAACGATCGCTATCCCTCCAGCTACAGAAATAAGGTGATGATCAAGCTGATGTTTTATACGGGACTCAGGCCCTCTGAGACCATCTCTCTTCGCTGTAAAGACCTTAATTTGCCTACCGGGGAGCTTTATGGTAGGGGAGGACAAGGGAGCAAAGGACAGGCAGCTGTGGATTGATGAGGGGCTTGAAGGGGCGATGAAGAATTTTCGGGAGGCTTTGTAGTTACTCGCTGTAGGGCAACTACAGGTGCGAAAGAGGAACTGGAAGAGTAAACTCACCTTGAGGTTTTTACAAAATGTAGCTTTTATGTTAAAAAAATTGACACAAGAGAAAGCTTATTGGCCATTTAATTTGGTTCTAATCAGATTATAATCAAAGTAGCTCTTCAATCGCTAAGATTCAATTTTGTTTGTAGTTTTTTAACGTAGAGCAAGGAGAGGCACAGTGAAAACAAATTACCGACTACCATTTGACATACTGGGTATCCCTATCAAACTAAACGTATCTTTTCTGATATTTCTTCCCGTATTGGCCTGGATCATAGGCAGACAAATCGACGTCTACATTGAGATACTTAACCTGGGAATCGACCCAAACGTAATCTCGCAAGGCACAAATGCATTTCTGGTAGGACTCTTTGCAGCTATTAGCCTTTTCGTCGGGGTAACTATCCACGAACTTGGTCATTCCATTTTTGCTATGCGTTATGGGGTAAAGATTGAGAGTATAACTCTCTACGTACTAGGCGGTGTTGCTCAGCTGGAGGAGATTCCTACCCGCCCTGGCGAGGAAGCAAAAATGGCTCTTGCCGGTCCGGTGACAAGCTTTATTCTCGGTGGAATATTCTGGTTGCTCCTTACCTTCATTGATCCGGGGCAGGCAGTACCGAGGTTCATGCTTGGATTTTTATTTTACGTAAATGTTGCCGTGGGTATATTTAATTTGATACCAGCCTTGCCCCTGGACGGAGGAAGAATACTGCGTTCTCTTCTCTCGCTAAAGGTATCACATTATAGAGCGACAGAAATTTCCACCCGAATTAGTAAATTTCTCGCCATTTCCATGGGGATATACGGCCTGCTTGTCTTCAATATATTCTTAATCGTAATCGCCTTCTTTATCTATTTCGGTGTTACATCCGAGTTCCAGGAAATGGTGCTCAACCGCGCCCTGGAGGGGTTGAAGACAAGCGATCTGATGTCAGAAGAGGTAATTACAGTTAGGCCCGACACATCGATCTCCGACCTGAAAGAACTGATGATGAAAGAACACCACCTTGGCTATCCCGTAGTCGAAGACGGAGATATCATGGGCATAGTTACCCTGGAGGACATGAAGAAGACGGATAAACCGGACGAGTTGGTGAGGTCCATCTTAACTTCGAAGGTAATCACTATAGATAAAAGCGATTCTGCCAGCGAGGCTTTCCATAAGATGAATCAAAACAGTCTTGGGCGATTAATTGTGACGGATGAATCCGGTCAGATGGTCGGAATAATCACGAGGACGGATTTAATGCATGCGATAAGGGTGGTTACGAAGCTTCCTGAAGCCAAAGCCGAAACTACTTGACCGTTCCTGAGGAGAGTGTAGTACAAATTTGCCTTATTGGCTGTGAAAAACCACTAAACTGTCCCAGTATTCATTCACCATAACTGCAGTTGGCAAGGCTAGACAGCTCATTTAACGATTTCGCACCAATTTCCCACCTGTCTTGTCTACCAAAATACCACGCCGGTACTGTACTTATTCCAGCATTGCTACAAATCTTTCGGTTTTTGGAACATTCTACGTAGTTGATGAATTCTATGGCGGAACCGAACTCGTCTTTTTGAGTTTGGCAGTGGGAGCACGCCTTTAGACTATACAAAATCACTCCCTTCCTGGTAAGACAACTCGCCAGTCGGGCAGAATCTTTTATTTCTGAAAGATCCAGTTCGTAAACCACCTTCCCTTCCGGGCTTACCAGCTGGGGTGTTTTCTCGTTATTCCATAGGTTTTTATTAGTCCAAAACAAATCCTTCTCCCCTTCGTAGCTCTGTCGGGCCTCCGGCCCGGTGTGAATTCTCAAGATCGCAAACGGGGCTAACTTGGACGCTTCCCCTTCATCCTCGGGTAATTTAAACACGTTTCCCGCGCCATCCCTTATTTGGTACCCAGAAAGGTCTACCTCTTCGGAGGATTTGTTTAGCAAGGTCAAGACCTGATCGGCAGCATCGTAATTTATAGGTGTCATTATGACATTCGAGTTATCAGTTTGGGCTAGACCCCCAGTTCCAATCGCCACAAGAAAGGTTAAATAGGCAAAAACCATGAAAATCAAGGCCGAAGAATTGTGCAACTTTTGCATATTTAATTCCTCCATGTTGAGCAAGAACGGTTCAAGAAATCGTAAGAGAGGACTTAGAGGTTGTGAGAAGCTCCACTCATAATCGAGCAAACTGAGTCTAGTTTATCCAAACTAGATTTTCAAAAACATTTGGTGAACTCCCTGCTTTGTTTCTTTGCCTAGATCAGAAAAACTGGGTTTGGATACGTTTGAATTTCACCGCCCCCAAATCTACCTAGGATAGAATACTATTCCTATTGTTTTTCAACAACCTCGTTGGAGTGGCGGGTTCTCCTCAGTTGTTCTGGCGAAACACTATTAGGTATGAATGCTGCGAACATCTTGAACACCCTCTGAGGGTGTTGTTGCAATCTCGCAACCCCCAACCTCAAAGCAAACTCGAGAACCTTACTGAAAACCATTCGGCCCGAGTTGCTACATGGGGAGAGAAGATCGGAAAGAGGTTTGGAATGACGGAAAGACAGTAAAGTTTTTAGTAAAGAAAAAGCTATTCAAAAAACGTATGGATGGTAATTTAAAGAAACCTTCATCTTAAGACAAGAAAGGCTAACGACAGCTAGTACTGCTCGCAGATCGTGCTCGGTCCTTCTCTGGGAACGGGGAGTGCGTCTTTTGCTTAGCACCTAGATAATCAGAGCTACACGTTACTCTCTTTTATCCTCATACATTCTCTCATCCGCCTCTTTTAAAGCGTCTTCCACCCCCCTGCCCTGGTTTGGATTCCACCGGGAGATCCCCATGGCGAGTGTCAGGGGAAAGTCAAGAAGGTCAGATTCTTTGTTCCACCTTTCCATACGCTTGTCAAGTCGGCTTGTCGCATTGTCTAGCTTCTTGGTTTCTGGCATCATTATTAAGAACTCATCTCCACCATACCGGACTACCGTATCTGCGTCTCGGACGTTTTCCTTCAGTAAGTTCGCTACCTCCGTCAGGACCTGATCTCCTTTTTGATGTGAGTACCTATCGTTAATTTCCTTGAACCGGTTTACGTCGATCATTACAAAGGCCAGGGACTCCTCGTAGCGTTTGCATCTCTCTACTTCCTTTCCCAGAGATTCGTTAAAGTACCTGCGGTTGTACAGCCCGGTGAGGGGGTCCCGGATTGCCCGTTCTTTTAGCTCTTTTTCCAGGCGAACTCGCTGTAGCTCCTCGTACAGGTGGTTGGCGAGGATCTCGGCTAGTTCGAGGTCACTTTCCTCGAAGTTGGCCGCTTCGTCGTCCACGATCTGGAGGTTTCCAATATTTCCTATAGGGATGCTGATGCACGATTTAAAATCCTCGCTGGTTGGTTTTAAGTCCGGGTAGTCCCTTAAATCGTCAACCCAAATAGTCTCCCCTTCCTGGATGGCTTTGCCGGCAATTCCTTCGCCGAGCTTTATGGGAACGAACTCCTCTGAACTCAGACCAGTGGAGTGAGCCTCAGGCACCAGGTAGTCCCCTTCAACCAATGCAATTGCACAGAGGTCAAACTCCAGGATGTCCTCCGCAACCTCCACCGCAGTCTGCACCAGCTCCTCTTCGGTTTCCTGCTGCTGCAGCCGGTCCACGGCGTCGTGCAGGGCCTTTAGTTTCTCTTGTTGCTCTTCGAGTTCTCGGAACAATATTCGGTGGGGTTGTTTGAACCCGGTGTCGATCAAAGCGACGTAGATCAAGTAAAAGGACCCAATCTTGAACAGGTGCCCCAATAGATTAGATATCCCATATACATTGATATAGAAGGTGAAAAGTAGTTCCGAAAAGACGGTCAAGAAAAGCGCCGCCAGCAGAAAGTAGAATACCTCTTTATCGAACTCGTCCCTGTTGTAAACCAAAAGAAGGATTGCTCCGACCAGGATCGCGGAAATGACGTACTCGCTTACTACCTTAAAGGTTGTTAACCCCGAGCCAGGGACGAAACAGTGGGGAAATACTTTCCAGTAGAAGACCGTAAGTAGAAGAACTGCGCTTGTTAATGAGTAGCCAATAAATGTCGCCTTGTAGTTGAGCTTTCTGTAGAAAAACGCCGGTGCCAAGAGGAGCGATAGGCTCTCCATGTACCGACCTATAATCCACAGCTGGGTTGGAAGATCGGCTCCGTAATTAGGGAATACGCCCATACCCTCGTAGGCGAGGGTATGGATTAGATCGATTCCTCCGACAAAGAGAAAAGCTATTCCGATAAAGGTCAGGTAGTCGTTATCGTGGAGAGTCCTTGAATTCCAGGCAACCACAAATATTCCGAAGGCAACCACTATACTGAAAAGTTCCGCCACCGAGTGGAAGAGCAGGTAATTGTAAGTCGAAAGTAGGTAGGCTCCTGCGGTTAAGGCGAGAAGCACACCCGAGGTTCTTATTAGTCTAGTGTAGCCTCCCGATCCGGCCTCGAGCTTTTTCATATACAACCCCGTTTGAACTGGAGGTTAGAATGCCCCGACCCGGTTATTGAGCCGGTTTGTCTTCATCAATTATATCCAGGAAGGTCTCGACAATCTCCGGATCGAACTGGGTTCCGGAATTGTCCTTAAGCCCCTCGATGGCCACTTCCCTGGGTAAGGCATCTCGATAGGGGCGGTCGGCCCGCATGGCGTCCCGGGCGTCGGTTACCATTATGATTCTTGCCTCCAATATTATCTCGTCTTTCCCCAAACTCTTGGGGTAACCAGTACCGTCGAACTTCTCCTGGTGCTGACCGATGATCTTGGCCACCAGCTGGAGTTGATCGACTTGCCCGACAAGTCGCCGTTCTCGATTTTCCTCAGTGGCTATCAGTAGACCGCCAAAGACCTGACTTCCGTGTTCCAGTAGGTTCAGGGAATAATATTTTCCAAGGTTCATTACAAGCTAACGGTATTAATAAAGTGACTACGTTAAAAAGAGTAACTACAGCCGTGTGTGTAAATTATTTTTAAGAATGACCCATTTCCAAAACTTTTCATTATGCCCCAGCTAGGAGTTGGTATTAGGAATACAAAAACCAACCCTACTGCGAAGGAGAGTGTACTAGACAGAGTGGAAAGAGTCTACATCAAGTACTTGAGAAGAGCAGTAAAAAGCGAACACGAAAGATTTACGCTTCACTTTTGGTGTGAGTGTTGAGATTTAAAATCTCCTCTTCCTAAAAAGCAGTTATGCTGAAGAAGTTTTTAAAGTCTCCCTCACTTACTCCAGGCTTATCAATTCTTCTAAACCTCGTAACTGGATGGGGGTAATTATTGTTCAAAGAAAAAAGCACTACTTTTTAATAAAGTGTTCCCTTAAGGACGTCCATTATTCCCGGAATTACCTTCGCTTTCTGATTCACCTTTATCTCGACCATTTTCTCCTTCCTCTTCACCCTTTCCCTGGCCTTTACCCCTGTCTTCTCCATTTTCCTCCCTCCCCTTGTCTTCCTTTTCCTCTGCCCCCTCCTCTTCTTTGCCAGCGATTGACCGGACAATCTTGGCGACTTCTGGACCGGATAAGTTTTCCGCCCCTTCCTTGAGCTGCTGAATCGCTTCCGTATTTATCCCGTTCTCTTCGAGCAACTCCACGGGCAGTCCATCTTCTACTTCCCGTCCTAAACGGTTAGTTGCCCCGGTAGCTTCTTCTCCTAACTGACCTCTAGTGAATAAACCTTCTTCAAAAAGGGTAAGAGCCGAACCGAATTCCTCGTTAAATCTACTTATGTCTTCTTCGGGAACATCCTGAGCCTGGAGTTCGGTCACGATCTCTTCTGATAGATTCTCCAGGGCATTAATAATCGTCTCCCGGTCGAGATTTTCCAAAGTTGCCAGAATCCTAGTTAGCTTGACCGGAAATTCAAGTATGCCCTGGGAGATTTCGCTGGTAGAACTAAAATCACTCGCTGTCGGGATCGAATACCGAATCCTCGATGGGCTCGTCTACCTCCACCTCGTATATCCTTACTTCCTCCTCTTCCTGGTCTTCTCCTACCTCCACTACCAGGTACTCCTCCTCGCCTTCGATCGAGCGCCAGAATTCGGCACCTTCCACATCTAGATATGGGTCCGTCATCCGGGCATAGAGACTCTCCTGGTAGGGGACCGGTTGCCAGTTCCAGCTGGTGTTTTCCTTATCCCTGTAGTATGCTTCTTCACTTTCCTTTTTCACGATCCACTCCAATACTTCCCGGTCGTCGTCCTTGGTGACCGTTAGCATACGAAAACACTCCTGGTCGGTTCCGATATCCCGGAACCAGTACTCGAAGGCCGCCTCCTGTCCTTCGTATTCCCCGTCCACTTTGAAGTGCAGGCTCTGCAGATTGTCGACATCTTCTTCGGCTGAAATCGCCGCTCCTCCCAGGAAAAGAACCAAAAGAGTCATGATTAACACTGGTACTGCTTTCGTGAGCCTCGTTGCATCAGTCATTTCTAGGAAAAACCTCCTCAGCTGTTTGATAGATGTATTGGTCCCAAGCTTAGTGAACCAAACGGGTGAAAACCGAAATATAATTTAAAAAATCCAAAACCACTATAAATGTTTTCAGTTTTAAACACAAGAATGGACACCTAGCCCGAGGCCAAACCCTTTACCCCATCTCGGCCTAGATTTTGCCCGGGGTCTTTGGTTCATTGATGTCATTTAACGGGGACTCCGCAATATAACCTTCTCTTTCCTTTCTTTTCTCCTCGTAGTTTGGACCAAACTCCTCTATTTATTCCCTCCAGGGTTCCAATTTTCCCTTCAGGGCTATCAGGCAAGAAGGAAGGAACACCTTCCGGAACGAGACCCTGGACGTTCATGGCAAGCAGTTCCTCCTCC
>JBKGZS010000066.1:0-8495 GCA_046543285.1 Candidatus Acetothermia bacterium
TTCCTTTTTCAATGATCTCTTTTCGTATTTTTAAGTCTTCCATGATTCCTCCTCTTTTGGAAGTATGAATTATTGGCAACCCAAAAACGGCTTTACAATTAGTTTTTGATCTCGGAGAATTCCTGGTAAGTAAGTTCCCATCCCCCGGTATTGGTGGGGGCGAATTCTTTTAACTCGAAAGAATTACGGACGACTCTCCTGGCCTCTTCTACGGAACCCAGAGCTCCCCGGGCGATAGCCTGATTGAGTACGTTGCCTGTTGCAGTTGCCTCTACCGGTCCAGTGATCACGGGGACTCCAGTAGCGTTTGCACAAAATCGTGATAGGAGCTCGTTTTTTACACCGCCACCTACGATGTAGATTTTACTTATTTTTTCCCTCGTCACCTCTTCCAGCTGCTCGAGCGTTAGGCGGTAATTCAAAGCCAGCCCCTCGAGGACGGTTCTGGCTATCTCCGAAGGTCCCTCAGGGAGGTTCTGGTCGGTTTCCCTGCAGAAATCTCGTATTTTTTCGGTCATTTTACCGGGGCGGGCAAAGGGATCCGCCTGGGTGTCTATCAGTGAGACGAAAGGTTCGGCTTCCTGGGCCATCCGGGCGATTTCGTCGTAACTGTAGTCCCGACCTTTTTCCGCCCATTCTCTTTTACATTCCTGGATAATCCAGAGACCGGTTAAGTTTTTGTGAAGGGTAAACCGGCCGTTGTAACAGCCCTCGTTCGTAAAATTTGCCTTCATTACCTCTCGATTGATCAGGGGTCGATCTATTTCCTTACCCATGAGGGACCAGGTGCCGGAACTAATGAATGCCCAGCCACTTCCCTCCGCTGGGATTCCCGAGACCGCCGAGGCCGTATCATGAGAGGTAGTGGCGATCACGGGGACCTTGTTCGTTCCAGTCTCGGTGTAGACGTCGCTTCTCACCTCTCCGATTTTCGCTCCGGTCCGTTCTACCTTAGGCATGATGTCGATTGGGAGGTCGAATAGATCGAAAAGCTTCTCCGACCACCGATCTTTAACCGGATTGTAAAGCTGAGTGGTTGTAGCCAGAGTAAATTCCTCGGATTTCTCTCCGGTCAAAAAATATCCGAGTAGCCCGGCCATCATGAGCAGGTCCTCCGCTCTTCTCAACTGATCTGGGTCTCTGTCCTTAAGAGCAAGCAACTGGTAAAGGGTATTGAATTCCATGAACTGAATTCCCGTATTCCGGAAGATTTCTTCCCAGGAGAAGGTTTGCAGTGCCTGGTCCAGCATGCCTTCCGTTCTTCCGTCCCTGTAGTGGACTGGATTTTCGATTAAACGTCCTTTTCCGTCCAACAGGCCAAAATCCACTCCCCAGGTGTCCATGCCGATCGAGGAAAGCTCACACCTCCGGCTGGAGCCGTGCTTCTTCAGGGCCCGTTTCACCTCCCTGAAGATCATAAGGACGTCCCAGTGGATAGTACCCAGTATTTTGACCGGATCGTTGGAGAAGCGATGAATTTCCTCGGTCTCTAAAAGGTCGTCTTTGAGCTTACCCAGGACCGCTCGACCACTATTTGCCCCCAGATCGAGAGCAATGAAATTCTTGGAGCTTCTCATTTAATACCTCGCTAACTTGTTAAGGGTCGAAAAATAATAAAGTACGCCTCTATTCCGATATTGGAAGTTTTTCTATCAGAAACCGATCAGTAATCTACCTTGGATAAATCCCGATAAATCTCCCTGGTTCGACGGTAAATCTTTTGATAGATCTCGTGTAGTTCGCCGTATAACTCGATGTTTTCTTCGTTTGGAGCCGTCGTTTCCTCCTCGGTGAAGGTTTCATCTACCGCTTTCTGGAAGTTGGAGTAGGTCCCAGTACCTATCCCGGAGAGTAAAGCAGCCCCGAAAGCGCTTCCCTCCTTTACCTCGGAATACAGTATTCGCTTCTCCGTTATATCCGAGACTATTTGCCTCCATACGTCGCTTCTGTACCCCCCGCCGGTGACCCTTATCCTTGAAATATCGACCCCCAGTTTGTCCATTATTTCCGTCGAATCCTTGAGGCTATAACCGACACCTTCCATTATTGCCCTGATGAAGTGCTCCTTTTTGTGATCGGTGCTTATGCCGAAAAACACGCCCCGAGCGCTGGAATCCCAGTGAGGGGTTCTTTCACCTTCCAGGTAGGGCAGAAAGATCAAGCCGTTACTACCGGGCGGTACGCTCTTTGCGGCCTCGTTGTAGCGGTCGTAGCTGGTTCCGTCGGGATCGGAATCCTGCTTGCGGCCCCTCTCACCCACGTTTTTTCGAAACCACCTTAACGTGGCACCGGCAGTCTGCATTACACCCAGGTTCTGCCAGAGGCCTGGTACCGCGTGGGCCCAGCACATAAGACGATCTTCCGGATCCGGCCGAGGCGTTTGGCTGTTGGCTGAAAGGACGCCGGCAGTTCCGATCAGGCTGGTGACCTGATTTTCTTTGATTGAGCCCATTCCCACTGCACCTGCAGTCTGATCAGCACTTCCAGCGACCACGGGTGTCCCCTCGGGAAGACCTGTTTTATTACTCCCCTCGGAAGTAACCTCTCCAATAACTTCCGTTGACTTGCTGAGTGGGGGCAAATAATCTTCGTTCCAGCCAAGGTAGTTGAGTAGGTCCCGGGACCATTCTCGGCTGGAGTAATCCAAGAGGAAGGTCCCGCTCGCATCCGAATAGTCCGTATTGATTTCGCCGGTCAGTCTATACTTGATGTAGTCCTTGGGGAGCAGGACGTGGCGAACTTTCTCAAACGACTCCTCTTCGTTTTTTCTGAGCCACAGGAGGTGGGGCAGGGTGTAGGTCGTGGTAGGGAAGTTGGCCGTGATAGATCGGAGCTTTTCTTCTCCTAGGTCGGATTTTAAGGCCTCGACCTCCTTTTCGCTCCTTTGATCCAGCCAGGTAATGGTGGGGCGAACTACCTCCATGTTCGAATCTAGCAGCACGGCGCTGTGCATCTGGCCACAGACACCGATACCGGCGGGTTCAGAGTCCGCTAGCTTCTCTTTGGATAGCATTTCCACGGTGGTTTTTGCGACCGCTTCCCACCACCCTTCCGGGTCCTGTTCCGCGGCGTCGGGTGAGGGTTTTTGCGTATCATAATCTTGGGTTGTGACGGCCAAAGTTTCTCCTTTCGTGCTAAAAGCTGCGGCTTTGCAACCTGTCGTGCCGACGTCGATCCCGATCAAATAGCTCAAACATATCACTCCAGTTTTTATCGTAAGATGCTTACGGCAAAGTTCGGTATTCGCCGTCTGCTAAAGTGTTTAGCCCCTTCAGGGTTGAGAGCAACCGAGCTGTGGGCCAACTCCGTTCCCTCTTAAGGGGGATAGTTAGTGGTCCTCCCGGTTAACCGTAGGCTCTCCCTGACAGGGATTTATTCAAAAATATTGCCAGGATCAACGTAATTCCCCATACGGCCTGAGCCAGATAGGAACTGAGTCCTATCAAATTGAATCCACTACTTATAACCTGAAGAACCAGTACCGCCAGCACCAAGCCGGTTACCTTTCCGATCCCTCCATTGGGGCTTATTCCGCCCAAAACGCAAATCAATACCGTTAGCAGGAGGTAAGAGAATCCGGTTCCGGATTGTGCAGTATTGAACCTGGATATCATAATAAGAGAGCTAATTCCCGCCAGGAAGCCGGTGGTTAGGTAGGTTCTGAATAACATATTTCTCGTGTCAATACCGGAGTATCTGGTGGCCGTCTCGTTGGAGCCGATCATATAGGTGCTAATTCCGAAAGGGGTCCTTTCGATAACTATTCCAAAGATGAGAGCGACGAAAAGAAATATGAGTAAAGGGATCGGGATCCAGAATACCGCTCCATTTCCAATCGCCTGGAATGCCTTCGGAAAGCCGGAAATGATGTCGCCTTCTGTTATCACCAGAGTTATCCCCTCGAGGAAGATCATCGACCCCAGGGTTGTAATTATTGGTGAGGTTCCCAGATAAGCTATCGCGGTGCCATTGATGGTGCCTGCAGCGAGGGCGGTAAGCAGAGCGGCCGCTATCGCTATTGCTATTACGGGTCCTGAGGAGAGTTCAACCATGATAATGGCCGCTACTATGCCGGAAAGGTTGCTGATGGATATTATGGATAAATCAATTCCCCCCGTTAGCATAGGCCCCATCTGGGCAAGCGCCAGCAAACCGAGGAAAGGGAGCTGAAACCCCATCGACTGCAACGTGCTTACTTGTAAAATATTGCCGCCGGACAGAAAGGCCATGAGAAAGAAGGTCGAGATCAAGATGGCGAATAGTACCAGGACGTTGCTGTCTATGTTCTCCACCTGTTTTATCAACTTTTGTTTCGAATTCACTGATATTCCCCCACGTTTTCTTTCAGTTAAAGAAAATCGTCATTTTCGTACCGATACCGACTAAATTACCCCGATTCCTCTTTTTTGTTACGCCTCTGCAGGGCAGTCATGATTACGACGATCAATATTATGAAACCCGTGGCAACGCTGTGCCAGTAGGAGGAGACGCCGAGCAGGATCAATCCGTTACGAACGATTGCCAACAGTAAAACTCCAAGGACGGTACCAGCAACGCTTCCGCGTCCCCCGTAGACACTTGCACCACCTATGATAACTGCCGCAAGGACGTCCAGCTCACGCCCTACGATGGCATTTGGTTGAATTACCTGTGTCTGGGCGGCCTGCATCACACCGGCAATTCCGGCCAAAAACCCCATGTAGGAATAGGAGAAAAGCGTGAGCTTGAAGATACTGAAACCCGCTCTTTCGGCCGCTTCCTTGTTATCTCCCATGGCGTAAAGTTTTCGCCCGGTTGTCGTTCTGTTTAATATAAACCAGGTCAAGGCTATGGCGCCAATCCAAAAGGCAACCAGGATGGATAAGGATACTGGCCATCCGCCCGGATTGGGTATCGTGAACAGTTCAGCCTGGCTGAAGGACCGAAAGGATTCCGGCAGGTTGTAGATCCAGTCTCCACCGCTGAGGAACAGGAAGAGGCCGTAATAAAGATTCAACATGGCTATGGTTATAACCACTGCCGGTACGCCGGTCAGGTATATGACTACTGCGTTGAAAGCCCCTAGGGAAATCCCGATCAAGCTTGGAATCAGGAATGCGAGGGCTATGCTACCTACGAACCTAGAAATAATAATCCCCATTATGTATTGAGCTACCGTAGCAGTAGCAGTGAAAGAGACGTCTATTCCTCCTGAAACCAGAATTACCAGTTCTCCCAGGGCGAGTATTCCCAGGAAAGTGTTGTTCTTTAAGAGATCGAACCAGTTTGAAAAGGTCAGAAATTCGGGTTCGATTACTGAAAGTATTACGCTGAAAAGTACAACAGTAAGACCAATGTAAAACTCCGATCTTTTTAATATTCTGGTCATTGTATTAGCTCACTTTTTGTTCCTCGTCTTCCAGTACTACCTGGTAAAGTCCATCTTCGTCGATTTCGGACGGGGATATTTCGTGGGTCATATTTCCTCTTTTCATTACCCTGATTCTGTGGGAGTTGTTTATGACCTCTTCCGCTTCATCGGATATCAGTATAATTCCCATTCCTTCTGAGACCAGGTCGGCGATCAGTCTGTAGATATTATCTTTTGCAGCTATGTCTACGCCGTGAGTTGGCCTGTTGAGGATGAGCAACCTGGGTTCTACTGATACCCATTTTGCCACCACGATCTTCTGCTGGTTACCACCCGAAAGAGATATAACCCTATCCCCTGGCTGGCCAATTTTGATGTCGTAAGTCTCAACTGAATTATCGACGAAATCTTCTTGCTTTCTCCTGTCAATCAAGTTGAATAAGTTCTGGCTAAACTTGTCGAGGTCGGTCAGGATTAAGTTATCTTCGATCGTCTGTTCGAGAACCAATCCCTGAGTCAGCCGGTCCTCGGGTACGTAACCTATACCGTTATCCATTGCCTGGCTTATGGTGTTAAGTTCTACTTCTTTGCCCTCAAGGAAAATACGGCCCGAAGAAGGGGGGTTCATTCCGAACAGTGAACGAGCAAGTTTGGTTTGACCCGAGCCTAAAGGTCCGATAATCCCGACGACCTCGCCCCGAGCTACGGAGAGGTCAATCCCTTGGTATTCACCTTCCCGAGAAACGTCGTCCAGTTCCAGCACCGGTTCCCTGTTTTCCAGTTCCTCGAGGTATCTCGTGAACTGAACCTTTTCTCCCGTCATAAGCCGACTCAGTTTTCTCTTGGAGACCTCTTCCCGCTCTACTGTGGATATCTTGTTACCGTCTCGCAAAACCGTGATTTGGTCACCTATCTCGAGCACCTCTTCCAAGCGGTGACTTATAAAGAGGATTGAAACACCCTTTTCCGTTAGCTCGTTAATTATTCCAAACAGCTCGTTTACCTCCTCCTGCGTTAGAGAAGCCGTTGGTTCGTCCATTATCAGCAGCTTGGCGTCGCTGGCTAATGCCCTTGCAATTGCTATCAGTTGCTGGTCGGCTTTGGATAATTCTCGTACAGGCTTCGATACGTCAAAACTGACATCGAGACGGGAGAGTGACTCTTCTGCCATTTCTTTCTGCTCTTGCCAGTTAACTACTACCCTACCGGGCTCGATGTACTGGCCAATACCTATGTTTTCAGCTATTGAGAGCTTCGGAAAGAGGGAAAGATCCTGATGAACTACCTGGATTCCTTTGCGGTACGCGTCTATGGGTTTGAGCGAGGAAAATGTGTTTCCCTGGAAATTGATCTTCGCACCCGGTTCCGGTTGGACAACGCCTGTGATGATCTTTACGAGGGTGCTCTTCCCGGAACCGTTTTCGCCTACAAGGCAGTGAACTGAATTTTCATTTATCCTGATATCTACGTCTTCCAGGGCCGTAACTCCGCCGTAAAACTTGCTCAGGTCTTCTGCTTCTAGGAGGACTTGGTCATTCATTTATCTTTACCCCTTGTACTTTCCGGGTGATGTCCATATTAAAACGACAGGGAAGGTAGTACCTCCCCTGTCGTTCTGTGTTACCAAATTAACCTATATTTAGTACCCCATCTCTTCTGCTCTTTCGGCGTCTTCAATGAACAGCATCTGGTTTACGCTTAGAGTCTTGCCGTCCTTGGTGATTTCACCCATACCCGGTATCTCCATACCCTCTTCGATTTCCTTGCCTTCTAGCATCTGCTTTGCCACGTAAACCATTGCGTAGCCGGCGTCTTTGGGGTCCCAGAGTTGGATCCAGTCCATCGAACCGTCCCCGAGATAGGGAGCGGCCTGAGCGGGTAAACTAAATCCTCCAACAACTATCTCGTCGGACAGGTCCCTCTCCCTGACGGCCTGCGCCGCACCTGCAGGGCCAAGACTTCCCCAGCCGATTATGGCGTCGAGATCCTCTCCGTAAGTCCGAATTAAATCCTGAGCCGACCTGTAGGAGTCTTCCTGGCTTTCGGCTACCGGTAGCCTGTCAGTTAGTTTTTCCAGACCGGGATATTCTTCCTCAGCATATTCGATCGCCGTATCGGCCCAGTGGTTGTGGAGTGGTACGGTCAGGCTCCCGACGAACATAGCATATCCGCCTTCGCCGCCGGTCTTTTCGGCGACCATGTCCATCGCTTTTTTGGCGAGAGCGTCGTTGTCGATGGTCTCGATATCGTAATCTTGAACTTCCGTAAAGAAAGGTGATTCGTGGGTGAGGACCTTGATACCCTTTTCTCTGGCATCCTCGAAGACCGGACCGAGTGATTGAGCATCGTTGGGAACTACGGCTATTGCATCCACGTCTCGCGCCACGAGGTCCTCAACTAGCTCCACCTGCTGGGCGGGATCAGCCTCTGAAGGACCTTCCTGGAAAGCGTCTACGTTAAAGTCTTCGGCTGCCTGTTGCACTCCCTCACGCATTCGGTTGAACCACGGTATGCCGGAAATTTTTGGAACAACGGCTATCTGATAGTCCTCGTTGCTATCCTGTGCGTGCACCATTAGTGGACTAACCACCAGAGCGATCATCAATATGGGTAAGAAGGATAGTATAAGTCTTTTTTTCATCGGTTATCTGACCTCCGTTAAAGGGGTTGTTAAAAATATGTTAAGCTTAATACTGTGCTTTAAGTTTGAAAAAAAGTGCTAACTTTTGGTGTTGATTCGATAGTTAAGGCATGCTTATAGGTAAGCGTTGGCTGTTAATCACCCCCCACTTTTGACTCTAAATAAGTTGCTGAATCATAACCTATAATGGGTCAATGCTCAAATAAATATATTTAAATCTATAAATCTCAAGTAATAGCTAAATCTTAATTCTTTTATGGGCCATTGTGAGGAGACAGGATGACTCGTGCTCGTATCCGGTACCCTTGACCGGGCTCTAAGCGAAGGAGTTTGAGGAACTCGATCAGAAGTGGTTCAGTCGGTTGAAACATTCCTTCCAAAGACCGATCTGGGGAAAATACGAGATTTAATTCTGCGAAAACCGACCTCTTGTATCCACGAAGGGATTTACCGTTCTATCTCCGGATTAGTAAAGACGTCGTGTTCGTCACGGCTCGTGCTGGA
>JBKGZS010000067.1:0-8485 GCA_046543285.1 Candidatus Acetothermia bacterium
CGCAGCCGTTCTTGTAGGCCGTGTCCTCGTTATCCATACTTCCCTCGACTTTTACGTCGCGGATGTGCTTGGTTGCCTCAACCAGCAGTCCACAATACTCGTTATTCACGAAGCTGCTGTCGCGGACTTCCAGACCCCACTCGGAATCGCTGCTGCTCAGCAAACTGGAACTGGTATCGTCTGCGGGAAACAGCAAAACTCCGTGACCTCCGTTGCCTTCGAAGAGGCTCTCATTGAGGATCCTGACATCAATAATATCGCCTACAGTGTTGACAAAAACACCATCTTCATCGTTGTTATAGGCCTCGGCGTTGTTGAACTCCAAATTGGACACGCTATCGGCGAAGATGAACAGCCCATATCCTGAGCTGTGGTCATTGAGCTCGGAATCCTTGATCAACAACCCATCAACATCCTCGATTGGTACAGAGTTTCCATCGTCTTCGTTGTATTCGCCAATCCAGACTCCGGAACCCCCGTTGGATATTATTGACGAATCCACAATTTTGAAGCCGTCGATGTCTCCAACGTCCCCGTCCTCCGCCGAACGGACTTCGATTCCGTGACCGCTGTTATCCTCGCCGATCACTGAGTCGGAGACCACGATATTTTCCAGGTCACCACCGTTTTCAAACAGGATTCCTGGACCTTGTACTCCAGTTGAATCGCCAATGCTAACGTTTTCAAATGTGCTGTTTTTAACGCTATAGGCGTAGCGGTCATCATAGTCGTCGTCGTCGTCGGGAAAATCATCATCGTTTGCCTCGAAATGGATTCCGGCCACAAAATTACCGTTTTCTGGATCTGCTGTCCCCAACTCACCAATAGTCACGTCCAAGAAAGTTACGTTATCGTAATCGTTGCAGCAGGTCTTGAAGTGGAATGCCCTGTTGATCAGGTTAGATCCACCACCACCCTTGTCATCCGAATATGCGGATTCGGCAACCGTCAAGTTTTCAAAGGTCAGGTTCTTTCCGCTGTTCTGCAGGCAGCCGACACCCGCAGCGGTAACCAACACCGCACTCTCTAACTCATTCTCATTACCCTCTTGTGGGTCTTCGTATGATGTCATTCGAAAACCCTCAAGCGTCACCCCGCCCCGGCGGATTTCGAACATTGTAGTATTATCATCATCAACAAACCCCTTACCGGCGTAAACGGTGGTACCGCTGGGTCCGTGGGCGCCGCGGATGGTCACGTTCTCTATATCCACGATGACGCTCTGGGTCTGCAGCTCGCGTTCGCTGAAATCCAGCACGATGGTGTCGCCGGATTTTAATTCTCCTCCGGCTACCTTGGACTCACTGAGAGGAACTTCACAGTTATCGTCCCCGTCACAGTGAAGATCGTTTATGTCGTCAACGTAATGTTTATTGGCCAGAGCGGCACCTCCGCCCGCCAGAACCAGCGCGGCGGTCAGAAGAACCACCATCAAAATCCAACCACTTAACTTTTTAAATCTCATTTATTCATACCTCCTTCTATCGTCATATTGTGTAGGCCGTAAGCGGATATAGCGGTCAAAGCTATTCCTCCTCGCCGCCAAACTGGAATCCCGCGGAGAGCACCAGAGTGTCTCCGGAGCCTGCGACGCCCGAAAATTCGGTGTTGTTCTGGACCCAGGCCAGATCGATGGTCAAACCGGCCAGATGCAGCCCCGCTCCGGCGCTCAGCGATAGATCCATGTCCTCAGCAGAAGGAAGTTGAAGTCCTCCGCGCAGGGCCAGCTGTTCCAGAGGTTTGACTTCCATTCCGGTCCTGACGATTGTATCGCTTCCTATCATGTCAAATTGTCCCGAGAGAAGGACCACGTCCATCAAAGGGATCGCAACTCCAGCGCGATAGGCGGGCTCGATGTTTCCGTTACCCAGGGGAACACCGCCGATGTCAGCGGCAGCGACGCCGACCTTTACCGAGTCAAAGGAGGCCAGCATGCCCAGGTCGAAGCCGAATCCGCTGTTTCCCTCGCTGGAGTAGCTTTTGACGTTGGCGCCGATGTCGAACAGGTCGATGCCAAAGCCCAGAGACCCGACCATCAGGTTCTCGGAGTAGCTACCATACTCGTCGGTGTGGTTGTAAGCATAGTTATCCTCGGCCAGGTTGGCGCTCAACCTGCCGTAACCGCCGCCCACGGCGAAGTTGTCGAAAGTGTAGGAACCTCCGCCGTAAGTGTAGTTCAAACCGGAAAGGTTGAACGGTTTGAGGTTCATGCCGCCCAGCTTGGCACCCTGTTTCTGGGCCAGGCCGGCCGGATTCCAGTAGGTGGCAGAGTAATTATCGGCCACCGCTACGTAGGCCCCGCCCATGGCCAGGGAATGTGCATCGGTTCCAAATTGAAATACGCTCCCTGCCCCCGCAAGGTCACCGTCGTCCTCTTGTGCAGCGACCAATGGGCTGACCGCGAGGGTCAGGACCATTGCGATCAAAACGATCTTAACTGTGTTTCTCATATTGTTAATTACCCCCTTCATCTTTTTGATGTGATTAGTGATAAATATCGAAAGTCGGACCGAGGGATCCAGATAACTGACAGTACTGACATTACAAACTGCTCTAACTGGCTCATAGCATCCCCGAGAGAACCTATCAGCCTAGACCACCCCCAACAAATATCGTAAATCATCTGAGTATACGCCTGGTTAAAAAAATAGAAAGACTCAGCACGGCTGAGATACTGTCGAAAACGCTTCGATCGGCTACGTACCGAGTTGTAAAAAGACGACCAGCCCGTCCCTGTTTCTGTGGTGGTCAAAGATAACGCCTCAAATTTTGGATTTCAGGATACCTTGCTCCGTTTTTGTTTTGGACCTTTGCAACCAGAAAAACCACATTGGTTCAGACGATTTCCGCAAACCTTGTGCACATTTACGAATCATACAGTACGCCTCAAAAACTGTCAAATAACTTGATTAAAACTCGGCTTTCGGAGGAAAAACGGCACTTCCCGCTTCCATTCTAACAGATATAGAAGAATTGAAACCGGACCGAAAGCAAAGTCAGAGTTTTATCGTTTGAATGTAACATAAAGACCGGAGGCCGTCAAGTCCCATCTGCTTTGGAAATTTGGCATGTGTACAATTACAATACGGGGAAGGCTCGAGCTACCGATGGAGCATTCGGCAGTACGGAAAAATGGCTGGGCTGTTCGGTGTCTTCTGGAAGCCCCGAACAGCGCGGGGCATCTGGTTCAAAGCCGGCCCGGGCCAGCCTGGACGTAGAGAGAACTACGTAAGAGAAATCAGCAAACGATCCTAACTTTCGAAATATCCGCCGATTCGCATCAAAAGTACGGCGACACCTGCTGCAATCAGGAGATAACCAACGGATTCTAAGATAGCTTCCACGTTCCTCACCTCCTTTCCACTTACTTGAACTCTCTCCGACCCCCGCCCTCCCGTACCGTACCGGTGAGAAAGGGGCCGGATCCTGAAGGAATAGAATCTCCCCCTCTTAAGTAATTCACAATTAAGGATAACTCCAGCAGGGCCCGGAACCCAAGGATGAATGTAAATACTGTTACCCCTATTGGTAAGGGAATTGGCGGACATTATTCCCCTGCTCTGGACCGCTTGATAAAGGCCTGAGAGTAGATTATCCATAAATGAGACGTCGTTAGCCAGTTGAATATTCTCTCCTAAACCTTTAGCATAGGGCGTCTCCGGGGTGATCAACGTGCGTGACCAGAAACTAAAGGACGCATCCTACGAAAAGCTGATAGATGCCGTTATCCACCTCTATCGCGGAGAAATTCAGCGGGTAAACACGTGGAGAACCAGGCTGGACAATACCCCCCACTGGGCTATCGTCATGTCCGCGGGTTTTATTACCTGGACTTTTTCTGGCCCGGAGCGCAATCCCGCGCTGATCCTGATCGCCATACCCCTGGTGGGAGCCCTGCTGGCTCTGGAGGCCCACCGCTTCCAGCTCCACGAAGTGTGGAGGTCTCGACTGCGCTTCCTGGAGGAGAATTTTATGGCCCAGTTGCTGGATCCCAAAGCGCCCATGCCTCGGAAAGAATGGATGGAAGTTTTGGCAGAAGACCTGCGCGTTCCGGAGCACAAAGGAACCTGGCTACATGCCGTCTCCGTCCGTTTACGCCGTATCTACCTGTGGTTAATTCTAACTCTCTCCCTGTCCTGGATCCTCAAGCTAAACATCCACCCCGCCCCGGCGGACTCGGTGAGATTCCTGTTGGCCAGGGCCCGAGTGGGGGTCATTCCGGGACTGGCGATCTTCGCCTTGATGGGATTTCTGTTGTTAATTCTCTCCGCGGTCGCGTTCTGGGGCCGATGGCAGGAGATCGAAAGAAGAGAAGGGGAAATTCTGGACGAGGAGCCAGGATACGAATGGCGCCGAGAGGACTCGGGGTGCGAAGGCAATTAGACAGGAAGACTTCACTACCGAACTACCGAAGTTCAAATTGTTCCCTCTACTGCAGGTCAGAGTTCTAGGGTAAACCTCGAAAAAGCAAGGATGATAGACAGAGGTCAAGATACAGCTCGGGCGCGGTGACTGGAGCTGCCGGTTGGTAGAGGGAAACTGGAGCTGCTGTTAATTGTAGGTCTCGAGATGGATTCTAATTTCTCACTATACTTTGCTCTTAACCATCCTAAAGGTTGATTTTAAATATGATTATGTTTTATAATACGTTGACTCAGATAGTAATAGAGGCAGGAGGTGAAATCAGTGGCTAGACGGCGCGATCAATTATCAGTGTACGTTCCTGAGAACAAGAAGGATAAGCAACTGGTGGAGCGGCTGGAAAAGCTGGCAGAGGCCAGGGATAGGTCGGTCAATTATCTGGTGGTTCAAGCCATCGCAGAATTTCTGGAACGAGAAGAAGGCCAGGAAGATTAAGGTCCTTTTTTACAATCAGAATCGGCTTTCCGGGAAGATTTCCCATCTGGTTTAGCTCTCCTTATTTTTTCTTTCCAACATGCCACTTTGCAATTCTATTCCCCTGATAATCGGCCCTACCGCGGTGGGTAAGACGGAGGTCGCCCATAAACTGGCGCGCAAAACGAACTCGGAGATAATCTCTGCCGATTCCCGGGCCGTTTACAAGGGACTGGAAATTGGTACCGCCACTCCTGAACCCCGGCTGATAGAAGAGGTTCCGTACCACTTAATCAGTTTTCTCGACCCTCGCCGGCGCTACAGCGCAAAAGATTTTCAGAGAGACGTGGAAGAGAAGATCCAGAAGATAGCGGACGGCTGTGGGAAACCGATCATCGTGGGAGGTAGTCGACTGTACGTCAAAGCCCTCACTCAAGGCCTTTTCGAGGGGCCAGGCGCGGACCGAGAAATCCGATCCAGGCTCAGTCGAAGATCGGGAGAAGAGCTCCATCACAGATTGCAGGAGGTGGATCCTAAATCCGCGGAAAATATCCACCCCAACGACCAAAAGCGCTTAATTCGGGCACTGGAAGTCTACGAGATAACTGGCCGCCCCATCAGCGTCCTCCAAGATGAAGCGGAGCCACTCCCCCACTCCCTAACCAAGATCGCCCTGTTACGGGACAGAAAATCCCTTTACCGGCGGATAGAAGAGCGCGTGGAAGAGTTGATAGACCGCGGCCTGGTACAGGAGGTGCGCGAACTGCTTCAACGGGGTTTCAGCGAGGACTGGGGGGCCTGGAATACCATCGGATATAAGGAACTCGTCCTTCATCTGGAAGGCGAGATTAGCCTGGAGGAAGCCAAGGAAGCGATCAAGACCAATACCCGACATTTGGCAAAATACCAACTGGGTTGGATAAGAAGCGAGGAATGCCAACACCAGTTCGACCTCGATAAGTCCCGGACCTCTCAGGTAGTAGAGAGGCTTGTAAGCCTCACGTACTGCTAAGACAACTCTTCAAACTTCTTCTGCGGAGCGGGGCTTGCCAAGCGGGCTCATTATTGCTATACTCATCAAAATCATGGTCGAAACAGATTTTAAACGGGCGCTTCTGGAAGCACGGGACGCAAACGAAAGTAGCCTGGTATTTGCTCTGGATCTTTCGGCCGATCTCTTCGCCTATCAGAATCGCGACCGACGCTCTGCAAAGCGAGAATCCCTGTTCAACCGAGCATCCAACCTTCTGGATCAGGCCGCCCCTCACCTGGCCGCAGTAAAAATCAACTACCCTTTGGTTCTGGCTCTGGGGCCGGAGCTCACCGGCGAACTGTTGTCCAACTGCGATATTCCGGCCATCGGTGACTTCAAAGTCGCGGATATAGACAACACCTGCAAGTGGATCGCTCGGCACGGATTTGGAATGGGATTCGATGCAATCATTGCTCACGCCTTCGTCGGCTTCGAGGGTGGTCTCCAAGGGCTGTTCCAGGTAGCTCAGGAGAAGGGACGAGGAGTAATCCTGGTAATCAACATGTCCCACCCGGGCAGCCGACAGTTCATCACTCCCCAGGCGGGTGAGTTGACCTCCTTTGCCGTGCAGCAGGAGGCCGACGGTGTAATCGCTCCCGCGACACGTCCCGAGGAAGTACGGAGTGCCCGAAACCAATTGGGCCCGAATACCCTGATGCTTACCCCGGGAATCGGGGCACAAGGCGGCAAGCCCGGGGATGCGGTAGCGGCCGGAGCGGATCTGGAAATAGTGGGCCGGGGAATATACCAGGCGGAGGAACCCGGCAGAGCTGCAAAGAAAATCAAAGAACAGATATCAGAAACAGCGGGGTGATAACGGGAGAATGGATTTCAGTTCCCAGGAATCGACGAAAGTTCTGACGGAGTTGCTCTGGAAAGCCCGGGCGCTCAAGTTTGGAGAATTCGAGCTGACTTCGGGCAAAACCAGTCCTTATTACATCGATTTGAGAGTCCTTCCTTCCCATCCTTCCCTTTTTGCTCGTGCGACCGAGCTTTGTCTCCAAACTCTTGAAGATCGAGGATCGAAGTTCGACGTGGTCTGTGGCGTTCCCACCGGCGGTCTGCCGCTGGGGACCCTGGTGGCCTATCGGCTGGAAAAACCCTTGATCTACGTTCGAACGGACCGGAAAAGCCACGGCTTGACCCGCCGCGTGGAGGGAGAAGTGGATCGAGGACAGCAGGTATTGCTGGTGGATGATCTGATTACCACCGGAAAGAGCCTGCTGGAAGTCGTGGACCCTCTACGAGAACAGGGCTGTCGGGTAAATCAGGCACTGGTTCTGGTTGATCGAGAAGAAGGGGGAAGAGAAAATCTGTCAGAAGAAGGGGTCGAGTTGCTCCACGTCGGAGAAATCAGGCCCATGTTGGACCAGTTAAAAAAGGAGGAAAAGATCTCCGCCGAGGTTCGACAGAATGTCTACCGTCACTTGGAAGGTGATCAAACTAGTGGCTAATGAGTTCCAGTTTGACAATCTGACCACTCTGCGCGACAAATCCAGAAATGACCTGGAAGAGATATTTGACAGGGCCTCCCAGATGGAAGCTCACGTGGAGTCCGGAACCGACCTGGCCCGGGGTAAGATCATGGGTACCTTGTTTTTCGAACCAAGCACCCGTACCCGGCTGAGCTTCCAGGCCGCGATGAGCCGGCTGGGCGGCGACACCATCGGCTTCTCCTCCCAAGAGGGAACCAGCGTCCAGAAGGGCGAGACGCTGGCTGACACCGTCAGAACGGTCAGCAAGTACGTGGACGTCATCGTAATGCGACATCCCAGCGAGGGCTCCGCTGAACTGGCTTCCGAATTTGCCTCAGTACCCATCTTGAACGGGGGGGACGGTAGCGCGAATCATCCCACCCAGACCCTTCTGGATCTCTATACCATCAGAAAAGAGCTGGGGAACATCGACGGTACTAGCATCGCTCTGGCCGGAGATCTCCGCTACAGTCGGACCACCCGTTCCTTAGCCAGGGCACTGACCCGCTACAACGTAGAATTAATTCTGGTTTCCCCGCCCCAGCTGAAGATGAAAGACGACCTGCTCTACGAACTGAAAGAAAGTGGAGTTCAACCCACGATTACGGAGGACCTGGAAGAGACAGCGGCTTCCGCCGACGTATTATACGCAACGCGAATCCAGAAGGAACGCTTCCCAGATCCAGCGGAATACGAAAAGGTTTCCGGTTCCTACGAGATCAACCGGGGGCTGTTCGAAGGGGACAACGATCCGTTGTTGATGCACCCCCTTCCCCGGGTATCCGAAATCACGCCTGACGTGGACGACCTGCAAAACGCCATCTACTTCGATCAAGCCGGGAACGGGGTACCGGTACGAATGGCCTTAATTGCACTTCTGTTAGAGCTCAGCTGAGGAGGGGGAATAATGAACGCTGAAAAGAAAAAGATGAGGATCAGCAGAATTCACAATGGTACGGTAATCGACCACATTCGACCGGGCTCGGCGGTGGACGTATTTCAAATTCTGGGCCTCCGGGAAGACACAACAAGCTCAATCACACTGGCCATTAGAGTGGACAGCGACAAAATGGGCAAGAAGGACCTGCTGAAGATCGAAGATCGGTTTTTAACTCCCCGGGAAAGTGCCATGGTGGCCTTG
>JBKGZS010000068.1:0-8417 GCA_046543285.1 Candidatus Acetothermia bacterium
AAGTGGTAGTTGGCGTTGATGCCCCTCCTACCACCATGGATCCCATGGGTTCATCTGCTGATTCTGACTATTCCGTTTGGCACAACATCTTTGAAGGATTGGTCAAGCGGGTTGGGGCCGAAGGTGATATAAAACCTGCTTTGGCCACTGAGTGGGAGCAGGTTGATGAGGTTACTTATCGTTTCTGGTTACGTGAAGACGTGGAGTTCCACAACGGCAATCCCTTTACCTGGGAGGACGTTAAATTTACATTTGAGAGATTGGCGGACCCGGATGTATCCAGACATCTGGAATTTGGTAACTTAGTTACCTCAGTAGAAACCGTCGATGGGGATCCCTGGGTCATTGATATTACCTTGAGCGAACCTACCCCTTACTTTATAAACAATCTCCATCAGATTCCCGCGATCATGGACAAGGAGTCGACGGAGGATAGAAGTGAAGGGGAAATCTCTTCTAACCCAATTGGTACAGGCCCCTACAAGTTCGCGGAGTGGGAACGAGATGCGTACCTCGCCCTGGAAGCGAACGAAGATTACTGGGGAGAGACCCCACCGATCAAGCATGCCGAACTCAGACCTATCGAGGATTCTTCTACCAGGTTCTCCGCTCTGTCTGCAGGCGAAATTGACCTGATGGTTGGAGTCCCCATAGATCTCTATGAAACAGTGGAAGAGGATCCCGACACTAGAGTGGTAACCAGACCTTCGCGGAGATGTATCTTCTTGCCCATTGGTAACGACGAGGACCTCCCCACCAGCGACATCAGGGTCAGGGAAGCCATGTATCGGGCAATTAATGAAGAGGAAATTATCGAAGAGATTATGGGTGGACATGCCACACCTGCCGCTCAAATTCCCGATCCCTCGACCTCCGGACAGAATCCGGACATCGAGAGGTTAGACTATGATCCCGAGAAAGCCCGTCAATTGCTAGAAGAAGCAGGATACGGTGACGGCTTTAGTATCGAACTTACCGTTCCCCACGATCGTTACGTGAAAGATGCTGAAATAGGCACTGCGATTGTCAGCTATCTCGCTAAAGTTGGAATTGAGGCCGAACTGCGTGCGGTGCCTCAGGCAATGCTGTGGCCCATGGTGGAGAATCACGAGCTTGATTTTCACCTTTACGGCTGGTTTGATGGAGCATATTCTTTTGCTCGCACGGCCTCCAAAGTCCTGCATACACCCGATCCTGATATGGGATACGGCGGCAACAACGGGACCGCCATGAGTTATCCTGAATTGGATCAGCAGCTCAGGGACGCAATGAAGATCGATGACCTCGAGGAGCGGGAAGAGGCAATTCAGGAAGTAAATAAGGCTTACGCAGAGAAGATTGCCTACATCCCCCTCCACTTCCAGGAGCAGATTTACGCGGTCCAGGAAGGTACAGGGCTAAACTTCACCCCTCGGCCTGATAGATGGGTCCAATTCTGGGAGATGTCCTATTCTGAATAGATTGCATTGGACCGATTCATTGATTAGTTGGAGCAACTAAGGGAAGGCTCAGGCCCTCACAGGCCCGAGCCTTCCAGTTTTGGTTTCGTTGTATCGACTTAATAACACAAAATACACAAAATGATAGCATACATTATTAGGCGGTTATTGCAGGCTATACTGGTCTTGATTGGAGTGTCTATCATAAGTTTTATCATCTTCCAGTTTATCGGGGACCCGGTTGCTGCGCTGGTAGGTAAAGAGGCCACACAGCAGCAAAGAGAAGAAGTTCGTCGGGCCCTGGGGTTGCACAAGCCTCTGCATATCCAATATATAAACTTCCTCGGCAATGCCGCCCGTGGTAAATTTGGCTACTCCTATGTTCAAAGAGTTCCGGTACTTGGCTTGATCATGAATAGAGTCCCTGCTACTTTCGAGCTGGCTACTTTCGCAATCGTGATCGCATTTGTCCTGGGAACAAGCCTTGGTGTCTTTGTTTCTGTCAACAGGGCTTCTATTTTGAGCCGGTTGATTATGGCAGGTTCTTTGTTTGGAATATCGATTCCTACCTTCTTGATAGGTACTTTGTTGATACTGGTCTTTGGCGTACAGTTCGGCTTGCTTCCGGTAATGGGGCGCGGACTCGTGATTCGGGTAGGATTTTGGAAAACCGGTTTGCTCACCCTGGATGGTTGGCGACACATCATATTACCGGCCGTTACCCTGGCCATGTATTCCCTGGCCATGCTTCTGCGTCTGACCAGATCGGAGATGGTCGAGGTGTTGGACAGGGAGTTCGTTACTACCGCGAGGTCCAAAGGCTTGAGCAACCGGAAGGTTATCTATAAACATGCCCTTCGCAATGCCTTGATTCCGGTTGTCACCATGGGGGGAATGCAATTTGGTAGGCTGATTGCATTTTCTATCGTCACGGAGACCATTTTTCAGTGGCCGGGTTTAGGAAAATTGCTCCTCAGCTCTATTTACAATAACGACAGGCCCGTGGTAGTAGCTTATATAATGCTGGCCGCGGCCGTTATCTTAACCCTGAATTTGATGGTCGATCTGCTGTATGCGGTTCTCAATCCTAGAATCAGGTATAGTTAAATATGTTCGAATCGAAACTGTTCAGGCACTTTATTGAAGACCCCTCTGCGGTCGTGGGTTTTCTTTTAGTGGTCTTTTTCTTTTCCTTGGCCATTTTTGCCCCGTTTATTGCCCCACAGGATCCCTACGACACCGCTTCTCTGTCGTTGTCTGACTCCCTAAAACCACCCATATGGCAGGAAGGGGGCAAACAGCCCTTTGTTCTAGGTACGGACCAGCAGGGCCGGGGGATTCTGAGTACCATTATTTACGGCTGTCGCACCTCTCTGATAGTTGGTTTTGGGGTGTTAATGGTATCAGGTGGATTTGGCGTTTTAATGGGGTTGTTAAGCGGCTATTACGGGGGTTTTTTGGACGCCACAATTATGCGGGTGGCGGATATTTTCTTTTCCTTCTCCACTACCTTAATGGCCATATTAATGCTGGGGGTTATCGGAACTCGGGGGTTTTTCGTTCTGATTGTAGCGATCTCTCTGGTGGACTGGGTCCGATACGCTAGGGTCATGCGAGGGAACACCCTTGCCATAAAGGAAGAGGAATACGTCTCTGCCGCCAGGTCACTCGGTGCTTCCGACCTACGAATCCTACTCAGACACGTGGTGCCCAACTCCCTGCATTCTATTCTGGTTGTCGGTGCGGTTCAGATCGCCGTGGTCATAATGCTTGAAGCAACTTTGAGCTTTCTTGGTGTTGGAGTTCCGCTTACCAGGCCTTCTCTTGGAATGATGATCTCCAACGGTAAGGAATTCCTCCATGCCGGCTTCTGGTGGATGATCATTTATCCTGCCATAGCTTTGGTGGGTATGGTAGTGGGGATCAACTTGCTTGCCGATTGGCTTCGCGAGGAGCTCAATCCGAAGCTGTAGTTTTCAATCCTGCCTCACGGGCCCACTTCACGGCCCTGGCAAATTCCTGGGAAGTGACAGGTCTAGAAATGCGCTCGTGCTCCCGGGTCCCGCTAACCTCGTTGGGCATTACCAGGTGACGAATCATCAGACCTCTCAGAGCGATGCCGTTAGAATCGGTGACCAGATCCCCTACCTGCCGGTGGGCGGTTTTAATTGCCTGCCGTGCTCGTCGAGGATAGTCAGAGGCTCCGGTGGACGTGTAGCGGCGGGCCTCCTCTCCGTCCATGAATTTGAGATCCGCCAGATAGATATCGACGATGCCGTCCAGTAGCTCTATAGTTCCCCGGCTCTCGTAACCCCCGGTGTTGTAGCAGAGGGGAAGGTGCAGGCCTCTGTTCAGGGCCATCCGGGTGGCCCTGAGAATTTGGGGAACGACGTGGGTGGGGGTTACCAGGTTGATGTTGTGGCACCCCCGTTCCTGAAGATCGAGCATCATCTCTGCCAGCTCTTCGTCCTCCACTGTGGTTCCCCGTCCTTCGTGGGCCGTGGGCCAGTTCTGACAGAAGACACAGCGCAGGTTGCAGTTGGAGAAGAAGATGGTTCCCGAGCCGCCCGTCCCTCTGCCCCAACTACTGCCTCCGACCAGGGGTATTTCCTCTCCATAATGGGGTTGAGCGCTGTGGACCACTGCCCGGTCGGGGTTGTTGCACAGGCCCCTCTCACCTTCCAGGCGGTTTATCCCGCAGCTGTGAGGGCAGAGATCACATTCCGTCAACTTTTGGTAAGCCAGCTCTACCCGTTCTTCCAACTCCCCTTTTTCGGCCAGCTTTTGATAGGCGGGTTTCCATTTTTCGCGGTTCTGCGGGGGATTCAATTCATCGTCTTTAGGTCTCAAATCCACTCCCTCCTGATCTCAGAGTGGAACGGGAATCCCCTCTGGATTCCTCGCTTGCCTGCTCCTGAATCCTAAAGGCTGGTTTGGAATTCTCGCAAGGCTTCAGCAAGCTTTTCCACGTCCTGACGATCGTTATATATGTAAAAACTGGCCCGGGCCGTGGTTTGGACTCCGAGTGCTTGGTGGGCGGGCTGAGCACAGTGATGGCCTGCTCTGATGGCAATTCCGTATTCTGCGTCGAGCCAGGTCGCGAGCTGGTGCGGGAAAGTTCCCTGCATGTTGAAAGAAAGGACGCCGACTCTGCTCTCTGCGGATTGGGGGCCCTGGACTACCAGGTCCTCTATTTTCTGTAAGTCGTGAAGTGCTTTTTCAGCGAGTTCCCGCTTCAAACTTCTGGGGCAGGTCGTTCCAAACCGATTCCCCCTTGGCTGCGCTTTTAACCATCTCCCCTCCTCCAAAGAGTGGAGGGAGGTTTTCCAGCAGGGCCTTCTTGCCGTATAGAATTCCCAGACCAGTGGGGCCCAGCATTACTCGAGCTTTGTTTTCAGGTTTTCCAGCATGTCCTCTACCATTTCCTCCAGGCCGTAGTCGGTCTCCCAGCCCCATTCCTCCCGAGCAGCCGAATCGTCGAGAGAATTTGGCCAGGAGTCGGCGATTTCCTGGCGTTCGTCAGGCTGGAAGTCATAGGTGAAATCGGGAATTTGTTCCTGGATGGCCCTGGCTAGTTCTCCTGCGGAGAAGCTGAAACCGGAGACGTTGAAATCGCAGTGGTGCTGGAGGTCCTCGAAATCGGCCTCCGCCAGATCTATCAGAGCTTTCAAACAATCCGGCATGTACATTAAAGGCAGTCTGGTATCCTCCCTTACGAAAAACGTGTAGTGGCCGTTCTGCAATGCCTCGTAGAATACCTCCACGGCGTAGTCTGTAGTCCCGCCACCGGGTAAGGTTTTGTAGCTGATGATACCCGGCAGCCGAACGCCTCTGACGTCCAGGCCGAACTTATCTACGTAATAGTTTCCCAGGAGTTCTCCAGCCACTTTGGTAACTCCGTACATGGAAGTAGGTTTGAGGACGGTCTCATTGGGAGTGTTTTCGCGAGGAGTCTCGGGGCCGAAGACGGCGATAGAACTGGGAACCACAATTCGGTTGAGGTCGTACTCCAGTCCCAATTCAAGGGTATTGTACAAACCAAACAAATTAACCTGGAAAGCAAGCTGGGGATGTTCCTCCCCTTTTGCGGAGAGGATGGCGGCTAGATTGAATACCGAATCTATTTGGTATTCCTCAATTGCTTCTTCTATGGAATCCTTGTCTGTGACATCTACGTAGCAAAAGGGCCCGCTTTCGCGGAGCTCCGTGGAAGGTTCAGTACTGTGGCCTGCAGCTATCACGGACTCCGGGCCGTAACGATCCCGGAGAGCCAGGGTGAGTTCAGAGCCGATTTGTCCCACGGCCCCAATAACTAAAATTCTGCTCATTTCCGTCATACGAGATTTCACCTCTTGAAGGTTTGTATAAGGTGTATTCCGCCTTTTACGGGGCGGAGGTAATTTGTTCTGTAGGGCAAGCAGCTATTGCCCTCTGTCTGGGTCCTTCGGAAACCCAATCCAACTGACAATATCAATCCCAGTTAGATTTTGCAAACGCCAGGATAGTTTGGAGGGGAACGAAACCCGCCGCGACCGGATTGCTGGTCGCGGCGGGGGGAGATTTAGTTGACTAATTCCAGCAGAGAATTCAGCAGGTCGGTGTTTTTCTGTAGGTCACTGTCCAGGCAGGGAGTGACCTCGATTTCCTGATTGAAAACGTTCACCATGGTTCCCGTTTTTTCCAGCCAGGTTCTGATGGGCACCGCCGCGTCGGCGCTATTCCAAAGCGTGCCGAGATCGGGGAGGAAATGGACTATGGTGTCGTAGGATTCTTCCGGTATCGTTGCCTGGTCAGGGGGCGAATCCCAGAGCAGCAGAACCTCGCCACCTTCCAATTTGTGGTCGAGGTCCATGTTTTTCAGCCCTGTTCCGCTGGCCTCGTAGCTGGCCACTATCTGGCTGCCCCGGGGTAGGTCGTCGGATTTTGAAGCTAGTACGGCCACTCCGCCTTTTCGGGGCAACTGGTCCGGGATGGATACGATTTCTGCTCCACCTTCTTTCGCAGCCTGTACCAGCGATTTTAGAACGGGATTGATCCGATACGCATCTTGATCGGCGTATATGACTTTTGCTGACAAGAGCTCGTCCAGGCCGGCGTCGGAGGTTCCGTCAAGTGGCGTTGCTGTGGAGATTTGCCCCCCTGTCGCGTCCGCCAGTTGTTTCAGTAGCCGGGCTTCTTCCATGGTAGTAGCCTTGCCCGGGATTACGTCAACGGTCTTCCCGGCCAGGAGATCGGAAATCGCTCCCCATTCGGCATTTTGCCACTTCCCATCCCTTCTGATCTGAATCTCCTTTGCCCTACCTTGGGGATTGAAGAGGCTATCAAATTTCCCCAGGTCGCAGAGGTGCCCTCCGTAGGGGTTCTCGTTTCTCGGAACCAGCTTGATGGGTCTACCCTGATTTAACTCAAGCTTTGCGGGGCAGGTAAGGCCACAACCCAGGCAGTGGACCTCAATTTGCTCGTCGGCCTCAAAGGGTCCTGGCTTTTCCTCACCGACCACTTCTTCCAGAGCGCCAGTGGGACAGCTATCCGCCAGGTCTCCAATCAGATCGCTTTCAGAATTACTTAATGGTTGATCGAAGGGTGGAGCCACGACGGTGGAGAAACCTCGATGAATAAACTGCAGCTCTCCTTCTCCGTGAACCTCTTCTGTAGTTCTGACACAGGACCCGCACAGTATGCACTTGTTCGGGTCTCGCTCAACTCTGGGATGGGAGTTGTCGATCTCTCTTTCGAAAGATTCTCCCTGGTAGTAATACTGACGAGCCCCATAGAGATCGGAATATTCCCTCAGCTTGCAGTCGAAGCGATCCAGGCACCCACATTCCAGACAGCGAATCGCTTCTTCGACTGCCTGGTCCTCGGTGTATCCGTGTTCTATCGGTTCAAAGCTTCGGATTCGCTTTTCCGGATCGGCCTTGCTCATCTGGATTCTCGGCAGTTGCTCTTCTTCTGCGAAGTCCTCCTCATCCTTCTGATCTTCGTGAACGTAGCCGAAAGGAAGGCGGAAGTCTTCTGGCGGATCGTAGTTAGCCAATTCGTCTTTGAGGTAACTGTTGATTGCGTAAGCTGCTTCTCGGCCCTGTCCGCTAGATTCAGCAATCGAGGAGGGTCCGATGGAGGCGTCTCCCGCGGCAAAGACGTCTTCGTAATTGGTTCGATATTTTCCGTGATCCTTTAAGGTGTAATCCTCAACGACTAACCCTTCTCCCTCCAGGAGTTCCACTTCGGGCGCCTCTCCGATGGACATTAAAACGGTGTCGCAGGGGATCTCCTCCGTCTCACCTTCGATTTTTATCGGTTTGGGGCGGCCCGATTCATCTGGCTCTCCCAGTTCCATCTTTGCACAGGTCATACCTTCGACGCGCTCTTTCCCGTGAATCTCTTCGGGATTAACCAGAAATTCAAACTGAATTCCTTCTTCCTTGGCTTCCTCGATCTCGTCTTTTGGGGCTGGGGCTTGCTCTTCAGTGCGGCGATAGACAACCGTTACTTCTGCTCCCATTCTTTTGGCCACGCGTGCGGTATCCATCGCACAACCTCCGCAACCAACCACTGCGACCTGATCTCCAATTTGCACATCCTCTCCTGAGGAGTGAGCCACCAGGAAATCGGTTCCGCCCATGACCCCTTCTAATTCGTGGCCGGGGATGGGTATTTCCCAGCTTTCCCAGGCGCCGGTAGCCAGCAGAACCGAATCGTGGTTCTCCCGAAGCTCATCCAGGGTGATGTCTTCCCCCATCTTGGTTTCCAGTCGGGCCTCAATTCCCAGGTCCATAATCCAGTCTATTTCTTGAGCCAGCAAATCATTGGGCAGTCGGTAGTTGGGAATGCCGTAACGCATCATCCCACCCAGCTCAGGCATTTGATCGTAGATGGTGACCGAATGTCCTTCCAGCCGGAAGAAATAGGCTGCTGTAAGCCCTGCCGGGCCCCCGCCCACTATTCCGATGGTTTTGCCGGTGTCTTCACCTGTCT
>JBKGZS010000069.1:0-8253 GCA_046543285.1 Candidatus Acetothermia bacterium
CCACCCTCGATATAGGTCTCATAATCCAAACGAAACTTCCTTCCTCTACCCAATTCAGTATCTCTGCCGGATAAAGTGAAGGTTCTAGTGTCTTTTGGGAGCAATTCTAGATTTACGTGATTAATTTTGAAACCAGGAGCCGAGGAAGTTCTTTCGGCTCCTGGTTGTCTCCAGAACAGTGTCAGCGGGTGAGCAATCTCCGGTTAATAGTCGACCTTCTCCAGTTTCCCGGCCAGGTAAGCGTCATAGGAGCTCATGTCAAAATGACCGTGCCCACTGAAATTAAATACTATGGTAGGAGATTGGTTCTTCTTTTTTGCTTCCAGAGCCGCCTCGATTGTCGCCGTTATTGCGTGTGAAGTTTCCGGGGCGGGGATATATCCCTCCAGTTCAGAAAACTTGAGGGCGTCCTGAAACGTCCTAGTTTGGTGAAAGGCCCGAGGGTCTAGATAACCCAGGTTTTTCAGTCGGCAAAGTATGGGCGCCATTCCATGATATCTGAGGCCTCCCGCGTGGATTCCCGGGGGCACAAAATTATGGCCGAGAGTGTGCATTTTGATCAGCGGGGTTGTTCCGGCGCTGTCGGCGAAATCGTATTTAAATTCACCTTCGGTTAACGTAGGGCAGGCAGTGGCTTCGGCTGAAATCAACCGAATGTCACGTTCTCCGGAGAGAACTTCGGGGAGAAAGGGCAAGATTAAACCTCCATAATTGCTTCCCCCACCGGTGCAGCCGATCAAAACGTCTGGTTTTAAACCTATTTTTTCGAGCTGGAGTTTAGTTTCCTGTCCTACGATGGATTGATGTATTAACACGTGATTGAGCACGCTTCCCAGAGAATACTTGGTTTTCTCTCCGCCGAAAGCCATCTCGATGGCTTCGCTGATTGCCATTCCCAGGGAGCCCTCGGTGTCGGCATCTCCATCCAAGAAAGATCTCCCTGCTTTCGTTTCCTCCGAAGGGCTAGGCACTGCCTTTGCGTTCCAGCTTTCCATCATCGATTTGCGATAGGGTTTTTGATTGTAACTCACCCGGACCATATAGACCTTACAGTTGAGGTCAAAATATGAGGTGGTAAAGCTTAGAGCGCTTCCCCACTGGCCGGCCCCGGTCTCCGTAGTGAGCGTTTTAGTTCCTTCTCTTTTTGCATAATAGGTCTGGGCCAGGGCGGTGTTTGGTTTGTGGCTTCCCGGCGGTGAAACCCCCTCGTATTTGAAAAAGATCTTGGCTGGAGTCTCAAGGTATCTTTCCAAGTGTATTGCGCGACATAAGGGACTGGGGCGCCAGAGCTGATACCCTTCAAGTACGGCCTCCGGTATATCGATTTCTTTATCCTGGCTCATTTCCTGATCGACGCAGGTCTCTGGCAATAGCGATTTGAGCTTCTTTGCTTCCATTGGTTGCTCAGTCTCCGGATCTATCGGCGGATCCAATGGTTTGTCAAAATAAGGTAAAGGGTTGATCCATTTTGTTGGCATTTCTGATTGATTTAAAAAGATCATCTTGTTGCTCATTGGTCCCTCCTCTCAAATATAAGTGTTTTTGAAGTAACGAGAAAAGCTTGGGCCGTCTGCCGATTCAGAAGTAAAGAACTTTTAGCAACGCCAATCGTAGGCTGATTCGTCAGGGTAGAGAGGAAAGAGAAGTAAGAATAGGAAAGGGTGAAAGTCTACAGGGAAACAACTAAGAAATGATTGCCCTCGGGAAACGCCAAACCCGACCACCAATCTTTAGCGGTTTCATATAACCCACCTCAAAGGGCTGAATTGAAGGTAGTATATCACAAGGATGTGGAAATGTCAAAGGGTTCCCAGAACCGGACCCCTGCCCCAAGACCAATATCTACCATGAAAACGGTAGGATGGGGTATGGGGAAGGGATGTCTAATCCGAACAGACGACGGAGAGTAGGGCAGGGTTTCTACTCAGACCTCTATAGTCTTGTCGCCGTATTTTCGATAAACTTTGATTCCCTGTTCTGTGCCGATGCCGTGATTCTTCAGAAAAACTATCATTTTGCTTAGCCCTTTATTTTCCCAGCTGGCACGAATGATCTCAAGCTTGTCTGAACCGATCCTCAACTTCTTCTGTTGACTTGTCCTGGTTTTCTTCGATGATTCCTGTGCCCGCTCTTTGGACTTTTCGGTTGTGCGTTCTGCCAGTACTGGTTCTATGCCGCTGACGCTTCAAAACTGAATCACTGCTTCCAGGGACTCGAGCAAATCTCAGTGCGTAAAGGGGTCTAGTAAAGTGGATAGATTTAGCTAGGAAACCAATACCAGGATGATATCATTTACGTTGGTGCCGGTTGAGCCAGTCGAGATGCTACAGTGACAGGAATTGAGAGCTGACAGGGAGTTGTGGTTGGCCAGCCCCTGGTGGATTTTTACCAGCTGAGCTTCAGTGAGTTCTCCGTGAACGATCCCGCCGGCCACTTCCGTTGAGCCGTCCTGCCCATCGGTGTCAACCGCCGCAACGACGGTGCTGTTCAGCCCTCTTATCTGTCTGGCAGCGCCGGAGACCAGCTCCTGGTTGGGGCCTCCGGACCCCCCGCCACTGTCGACGGCAACAGTTGTCTCTCCTCCTGCAATTAGGACAGCAGGGGGGGATAGAGGTAGGTTTTCAACTCTCATCGATTTCGCTAGTTGAGCTAGAACCCCACCTACCTGATTACTAGTTCCTTCTAGCATTGAGGAAAGGATCAGAGGGCGCAGATCTCTTTCCCGTGATTCAGCTTCTATGGCCCTCAGCGCTGTCAGGTTGTTCCCAATAACGTGGTTTCTGACGTTGTTGAATATTTCATTCTTTTTCGCCTCGGGGCTGTCCGGGCCCTTTTGCTTTCCTTCGCGCAAGCTGGTGAAGACGGCATCTGGTATTTTTTTCCGCAAGCCGTAGCGATCGATAATGGCAAGCGCCTCCCCGGGGGAGGGGTCAAACGGCTCAGTGGGTCCGGAGGCAATAATCCCAACTGGATCGGCGACCACGTCGGAGATGATCAGACTCCTGATTTGGCCCGGATAGATAGTTTCAGCCAATTTTCCCCCTTTTATTTGAGATAGCTGTTTCCTTACAGTGTTAATTTCGTTAATACTTGCCCCACTGTCTATCAGCAGTTTATTGACGATCTGAAGCCCTTCAATCGATATTGGCGGCAGGGGGCTGGACATGAGCGCGGAACCGCCTCCTGAGATAAGGCAGATGACCAGGTCACCATTTTGGGCTTGTTCTGCCATTTCGAGGAGCTGTTCGGCAGCTTGGACGTTTGACCGATCGGGAATCGGATGAGACGCTTTGCGGACTTGGATGGGGCCAACTTTATTGTCTGAACCAGTTTTTGAATTGGTAATTACCAATCCGCAATCTATTTTATCCCCTAAAACCTCGTAGAGTGCCTGGGACATTTCATAGCTAGCTTTACCACCCCCCACCACGATAATCTTACTAAACTTTTCCAGATTTACTCGTTCGTCAGCCAGGAAGAGCTTACTGTCCTCTAGATTGACCTTCTTCTGGAATAGGCGGTGGGGCAGAACGGCATTGATCCCTGTTTCTAAGATATCAAGGGCAGTGGAGAGAGTTCGGGCGGGGCTTTCTCGGTCTCCGAGAATTTCATCTCGATTTGTTACTTCTACCGTTTTCATATTTACTTAACCACCTGTAATGGGTATATACGTCTTCGTTTCTCGAGGAGGTTTCAGGTGTAGGCTGTTTTCAAATGGGGGATGACCCTCATGAAGCAGTTTCAATTTCTTTCCACTTTCTGAAAGTTATTCCCTCCTCCCTCATTCGCTCTTTTGCTCTTACCCCATCTTTTGGGTTGACTGGTTTTATAGCGTCTTCCACCACGTAAACTTCGATATCTCTATCTGCCATTCCGAAAGCGGCGGCCCTGACACAAAAATCAGTCGTGACACCGTAGAGAACGGCTTGTTTTACGTTGAGGCGGGCGAGAACTCTATCCAGGTGGGGGTTGTTGAAAACGTCGAAGCTCTGTTTCTCAAAGAAGACTTCTCCTTTGCTCGACAGATGTTCCTCGACCTTCTTATCTACTGCCATTATCTCCTGATACTCTACGTTGGGGATAAATATGGGGTTCTCGAGTTGGAGCTCAGCAATTTTGCGTTGTCCTTCTGTTCCTTTTATGCAATGAGCAGGAAAGGGTCCACCGTTTTGTTTGAATTCCTGGTCTTTCACTTGATGGGCGTCCACGGAACCTAGGATGGGGAAGTCTTTGTCCTTTGCGTAGCGGGTAATCTTCTGCAAAGTTGGAATTATCTCTTCTGCCCCGGGTACGTATAAGGCACCATCTTTCTTCATAAAGTCTTTTTGAGTGTCGATATCCCAGAATATTTTTGTGCTCATCGCTTTTCCTCCTCAGATCATCATGTGTCGTGTAATCGATCTGGCATATTGCTAGTATCCTGCCAGACTCTCACAGAGCGGAACTTGTTTTCGCTTTGGCTTTTTGCCCTGCTCGAATCGTTTTTGTGACATTATTTTAGGGTATTATCAACTTCAACTGTGTTCTACCCGGTACTTGCTTATCCTGGACATGATCAAAGCTGCCAGGGCCATGAGAGTGGGAGCCAATAGATAAGTCGATCTCATCCCCACGGTCTCTATCAGTACACCGAACAGGGGTCCTGAGACGAAAGTACCTAGCCGACCGAAAGTAAAGTAAGATCCGTATCCTGCACCTCGCCCCTGGTGATGTGATCGTTCTGCTAGTAGGGCTTTATCCGCAGGGTTGCGGGTGGCACTGGAAAGGAAGTACAACAGCAGGCAGGGAATCAAAGCGTAGAGAGGTAGATTGAACACCGCTATGATTAACATGAAAGCTGCCCCCAGCAGGGTAAAGGAAACATAGGTTTTGACGAGTCCCAGCATTTCGGCCAGATTTCCCCCGATCAGATTTCCCCCGAAGCTCCCCAGATAGCTGAGACCGATTAGTCCTCCTGCAAGCCCGGCCGACATTCCATACACCGAGGTCAGAAAACTGGCCAGAAATACCACAAAGCCCTGTCTTCCCAGGTCTCCCGTAACTTTGCCCGCCATCTGCAACCAGAAAGGTTTCTTTTCCCGTTGTTTGACCCCAAATACCCTGTTGTGGAGATCTTTATTTTGAATTCCTTCTTCCTGGTCGGTGTTTTTCTCGGATCTGCTTTTCTCGCGCCGTTTCCCAAAGTCCTCGATCAGGTCCTTCTTATTAAGCAGCACGTAACTCATGCTTAAGAAAAGACCTGGAAAAGCAATCACCACCAACGCTCCTCGCCAGCCCAGAGTGTGGCCTACCCAACCCAGAGTTGCGAAAGCCAAGCCAGAACCCAGGCTGCCTACTGATTCATGTAAGCCAATAGCTTTGCCGTGGACAGAGGAATCTACAGCTTTGGAAAGGTAGGATAGACCAGCTGGGTGGTACATGCACCTGGCTAGACCGTATCCTCCTACGAATAGTAGCAGAATCAAGTAAGAGGGAGCTGAAGCGCAGGCTAATAGAAACAGAGGAACCATGATGAATCCCAGAACGATAGCGGTTTTCTCCCCGATTTCATCAGCTAATCGTCCGGCCAGGATAATAGCAAATCCTCCCCCGCTAAATACCCCTCGAAGAAGACCCAGAAGGGTGTAGGAGGGGACTAAACTGTCTCGCAGTAGAGGGAATAAGGGGGGAAGCGCGAGTAGGTAAACGTGGTGCAGGGTGTGGAAAGGCAGTAGCCAACCAAATTTACCGAGGAAGGCCTTGAGTCCTCCATCGTCCTGTGAGGGCGATCTATCGCTTTCCGACATTAAGAGACCACCTTGATAAGGCTACGATTACCTTCGGATTTGGAATACACCGCTTTCCAGCAGTTTCTGGCCTCCGGATTTTAGCTTTAATCTGAGAGTTCGTCAAAGTCTCCGCACGTCGACGGTAAACTGCAGGACTCAAATCCGTTGACTCAGGTTTCGAGAAAAGCTCTCCTGGGGTAATTATTGTAAATAATGATAACTGGATTCTGGCCTTTATAGCGATCTTTTACTATGAGATGAGGATTTTTGTAGGAACTAGCCATCATAGCCAACCTTTTCCTCTCCGCAGTATCCAGGTTACTGGGTATGGGTACAATCGAGTATTTCGCGCATGGAGCCCCCTTTACATTTTGTGACTGTTTTTTGTACAGAGAAGTTTAGCCAACCTTTTCGAAAAAACCAAGGAAGATTCCCTAACCTTATCTGTAGCAACCGATCTATATCAGGAATAGGATCAGTTCGATCAGCAGTACCCCGGTGAAAAGCGACATTAGGGCATTGTCGAGATTGAAAGTCAAGGTAGGGGGTTGGAGGTTCTGAAGTTCACGTTCCAGCGAGAGGAATATCAATCCCCCTCCCGCGAGGAGAGCAAAAGATATCGTAGCATGGTGAGGAATGAATAAGGCCGTGGTTTCCCGAGTTCCCAGCAGAAGCCAGGTTACTATTCCGGATACAACAACTGTCAGGCCGAAAAACGTTATCGCTTTATCACCTTTTTTAGCTCTACCGGTTTGAGATGGGGTTAGAAGCACTCGATCGAGTTCGATGATATACAGCGCGGTTCCAACACCAATGGCCAGCATCGCCAGCCAAACCCACTCCCGGTGTGCCTCTTCCAGAAGGAGAGTTTTGCTAAAGTATCCGTTAAATGGAGGGAGGGCTAAAATTGAGAGGGAGCCCACGAACAGGCCGAACTTGCTTGCCCAGGGAAGTGATATTTTGTTATCGTAGATGTCTATTCCTCCGATCCCCGCGTGGCCTACAGAGAGGAATAGCAAACCTTTAAACAGCCCATGGAAGAAAATGTGCAGCGAGGCCGCCAAAAAACCGATTGGCGACCCTATACCAACCCCCAGCAATACGTATCCGACCTGGGAGAAAGTGCTGTAAGCAAGAATTCTCTTCGGTTTTTGGCTCAGCAGAGCAAATACTGCTCCCGCGATTCCGGTCAAGGTTCCGAAGGTGAGTAGCAGGAAGTTCCAGTTGGCGAATTCGGACAGCCGAATTATCCCTATCAAGCCAGATTTAATTGCCATGGCGGACAGAAGAGCGGAAACGACAGTCCCGCTGTAAGAGTGAGCGTCGGGGAGCCACATGCTGAACAAAAATACTCCTCCTTTGGCTGCCAAGCCTACGAACATCAACCTGAGCCCCCACGCAGCGCAGTACCCGCTCGCTCCTTCTAATGAACTGACCAACTGGCTGATTGCTAAGTGACCACCTGCCCTGTACACCATTGCCAAACCAATTAAATACAGACTCATCGCCAGAGCGGAAACGAGCAGATATTTAGTCCCGGCATATATCTGGTAGTTTTTTCTCCGATAGCCTATGAGGAGAATGGAAACCAGGGACATAAATTCAATTGTTACGTAAATATTGAATAGATCGTGAGAGAAAGCCATGGAGTACGAAGCGGTGAAAAGTAGGTTGTATAATGAGTGAAATGTGGCTTGTTCCCTATCCTGTACGTAAAGGAGTGTGAATAGGTTCAGAAGTACTATCAACGAGGCAAATAGGAGGGTGGTTTCATCGATGATTAACTCTATCCCCAGATTGCCCCATTTCCCCAGGGTCAGAAGCGAGGTCCCTGAATGAAAATAAATGTCAGCGGCGGTGTAAATTCCAGCTAGAGCCCCGGCAAAACCCAGCAGGCTAAACTTGAACCTGTGACGGGGAAAGACCATACTAAAAATTGCGGCGGCGACATAAGAAGAAACTCCTAGCATTAAAGGTAGCATTTTCCCACCTTGAAGCTTAAGATCTCATCAGATTATGGTCTGGGGACACTATATCCCTGCCTTTCCCAGAGAAGTCAATTAACTGATCACGCAAGTTTCTCGTACAATTTCTGCAACCTGCGATAAGATCAGCGTTAAGTATGGCATCCATTTTTCCTCTTACCTGAAGGTCAAGTAACTGTTGAATTTTCTACAATTTGCCAAACCTAAAGTAAACGGTTTTGCCCTTATTCTCAAGCAAACCTTTCCCAAACATGCCGGCCGGAGAAGTGAGCTTTGCGGCGGGGTATAGTGATCGCGGGAGGGGTTGTTTTGCCATCTTTGGGATAATTTCTGAGTTGTGAGAATTTTTAAGCAAGTTGGTTGTATGTTGGAAGTATTTTGTTATAATGACCATCAGCATTTTATTTTCTGGAGGTGTAAGCAGTGGAGAAAAGGTTTTCGATTGTAATCGCTTTTTTTGCAATTTTGGGCCTTCTTTTATCCGTTGGGACCTGTTATGC
>JBKGZS010000070.1:0-8153 GCA_046543285.1 Candidatus Acetothermia bacterium
AATTTGATCCGCGGCTCTAGGCTTGAGAAATTCCGGAGGGATCAGCACAGTGTTCCGGAGCTAGTTCACGATATTTGTTCAATAAACCGCCGGTGATCTCCCCCGGAAGCCCTGAGCCAATTTCCCTTCCATCAACCTTCACCACCGGCATAATTTCACGCACGGTAGACGTTAGGAACAATTCCTGAGCCTGGAAAAGTTCACTAAAAGGGATTTTTCTTTGTTGGACCTCAAGTTGTAGGAGTGAGGCAATTTCGATGACAAATTTTCTAGTTACTCCCGGCAAAATGTCTTCTTCCGGGGTCAAAAGGGTAGAATTGCCCCTTACAACGAAGATATTTGAGGTAGTTCCCTCGAGCACGTAACCCTCTTGATCCAAAAATAGTGTCTCGTGCGCACTCTGGTCGTAAGCCTCTCTTCTGGCAATAAACGAGTGGAGGTAATTGAGCGACTTCACGGCGGGTAGAAAGGGTGTCTTCTGGGTAGTAATGACTTTGGCCCCTTCAGCATAAAGTGAGTCGGGGTAAGGGCTGAGCGGCTTGGAAAAAATTACGAGGTTGGGGTCGGCAGGCTCCATTCGACCCCTCTCCTCTCCACCGGTCACCATTAACTTGAGGCTGAGCTCCTTTTCCTCAGTTGCGCATAACACCTTATGTACCTTCTTTACCAAGGTTTTTTTATCCCAGGGGAGATCGAGTTTAATCGCTTTCGCTGAGCTAAACAGTCGATCTATATGATCCTCTGATCGGAATGGTTGGCCCTGGTAGGTCCGCATAACTTCAAAAACCCCATAGCCGCGCTGAAGGCCTACATCAAACACCGAAATCTTAGCTTGCTCCGGTGGATAAAAGTTTCCCTTACCCTGGTCGGAGGCTCGTTCGATATAGATTCGAGATGAATTTTCAATCATAGGGTTACATTCAAGCTAACCATTTCACTCCGGCATTTCAACCGATCCATCGGATTCAACTTCTCCGGCGATATTGGAAAATCATGTACCATGACAACTCTTCAAAACCAAAAGCTCGGGTCAGACAGAGGGGAGCTGCTTACAGAAAACCAGCAAGGATCACATTGTGTAAGGATTAAAATTGTATAGAGGTTCGGTTCGCAGGCTCAGAGTAACGGATGCTAGTACGCCCGGGAGGATTCGAACCCCCGGCCTACGGATCCGGAATCCGTCGCTCTATCCAGCTGAGCTACGGGCGCAAGTTAACCTTCGTTTAGAGAATATAACATACCCTCAGCCCTATTGCAATGGGAATAATCGATTTGGGCAAACCTATGCAGGGGGAGGCAAATCTTGACTGGACTGTTACTCAGAGCCGTCGATAAAGTTCCTTCACCCCCCCTCTCTCTCGCGTATTCGTTGCAGATACTGAATTACAACCGTTTTTTGGAGAGGAAATTCAGCGGAAACCGTGACGCTATTGGAGATTGGGGCAAACTGAAAGTTACTCCATCAGTTGCACTCAACGGCCAGAAAAAGCCAAGATTGAGGTAAATAACTATTCAGGCTAAACTCAAACTCGAACCTATCATAAAGGTGGTAATAATGAAAAGATTAGCAGGAGATTTTGTCTACGAAATGTCCAAAAGCAAGGAACCCGCTTTGGAAATCAAGCCCGGCGACAAGCTCCAGGTCGAGACACCCGACGCATTTGGAGGACAGATTGAAAGCCCGCAAGATACGCTGGCGGATCTAGACATGTCGAGAATCAATCCCGCGACGGGTCCAGTGTACGTGGCTTCCGCGAGCCCAGGAGACACCCTGGTCCTTAAAATTGAGGAGATAGAGGTAAAATCCCCGGGAGTCCAGGGCATAGTCCCCGGCTTCGGCTTTTTACAAGATGAATATGACCAATCCATGGTCACCACCCACAAAATTGACCAAGAGGGAATCGAATTCGACGGCTTTACTTTACCGGTCAAGCCCATGATTGGAACCATCGGGGTGGCACCACCAGAAGAGCCAGTTCCCTGCAATACGCCCGGAAGACATGGCGGCAACCTTGATACTCCTGAAATTAGAGCTGGAGCTACATTGTATCTGCCAGTATTTCACGAGGGGGGATTGTTTGCTCTGGGTGACGGACATGCCCTTCAAGGGGACGGAGAGGTGTGTGGTGTGGCTATCGAAGTGGCAACTACCACCACGCTTGAAGTGGGCCTTCTGGGGGAGAAGATGGAAACTCCTATGGTACAAGTTAATGACGAGATCATTTTCCTGGGCAGTGGAAAAACAATCTCAGAGGCAGGGAAAAAAGCCTTGAAGGCAATGATTAAATACCTAGAAAAAGAAACGTCCCTGAGTTCCAGCCAAGCTTACAAGTTTTGTTCGGTGGCCTGTGATATGAAAATAAGCCAAGTAGTTAATCCTCAAAAAACCGTCAGGGTTTCGGTGAACAAAAAACTCCTCTAGTTACTCGGACGTCCATCGATCTTCAGGGTTGACACTCAGGAAAAACATGGGAAGTCAGAGGCTGGACACAGCACTATGACGAACATACCTGAATTTCCCTTCGATTTTCAAGACTTGCTAAAAAAGATCGGAGATAGTGATCTGATACTGGTGCTGGGAGGCGTGGATACGGGAAAAACCACTTTGATCAAAGGCCTCCAGAACCAGCTTGGAGGAGAGGTAATTGACAGTGACGTGGGTCAATCATCAATCGGCCCCCCTGCTCTGGTTTCTCGGGGTACCTTCAGAGACGGTTTAATAAACGCCAATTTTGTGGGAGATTTGACCCCCCGAGGAAATCTGATCCAGGTGATGACTGGGATTGCCAAAATGGCCTACAAATCCACCTCTCCTTGTGTTGTGGATACTGACGGTTGGATCGAAGGAGAGGGTGCCCAGCTTTACAAATGCGAATTGATCGACCTTTTAGAACCTGACATTCTCATCCTACTTGAGCGGGAAGACGAGTTGGAGGGGTTCCGAACAAACCTCTCAGCAAGTCACTTGATCAGGCTTCCTGCCCAGAATAGGGGAACGAAATCGGCCGGAGAAAGAGCAACCAACCGGACGCGAAGTTTCAAGTACTACTTTTACCGAGCGAAAAACAGGTTTAGAAAATGGGATCAAATCGTCGTTACCGATCCCTCGCTCGGGCTCAAAAGTAAAGAGGAGCTCAATCGCGCAAATGAAAAACACCGCCTGGTAGGTTGCTACCGAAAATTTCAATTTCTCGGCCTGGGCACTATCTCTGCTCTTGGGGAAAAAGGGATTGAGATTTTCACCCCCTCCGAAAACTTTAATCGCGTTAAACTGGGCAAGATTAAGGTGAAGCCCAGCGGCCACCAAATCGCCTAGGGGGAGTTACTCCCCGACCCGGGGAAGCAAAATACGCGAAGGATGTTCCTGGTCGTGATAGACTTGCTGGACCGCCGGCCTGGTTTTCTCTCCTTCACCAATATCGGCTCCAGTATTTGGGTTTCGGCTAAGCCTGGGGAAGTAACTGCTGGTAACTGAAACCCTGATCCGGTGCCCGGGAAGGAAGCTATTATTTACCTCGTAATTCATCTCGAAAGAAAACTCGTATACTCGACCCGGTTCCAGCAATTTTTGCTCCTCCAGTGACTCCCGGTATCGGGCTCGCAAGTACCCCTCAGTAATCTTGATCGATCTGCCGTTCGGATAAACATCTGATATGAAAACGATCCAGTCCGTGTCTACCTGATCAGAGGAGGCGTACAGAAAGATCTCCGGCCGTCCCGCGATATGTACTTCTTTCTGAAGGATCTCGCTAGTATAGACGAGAACGTCGTCCCTTCTCTCAATAAATCGCTGATCCAGCGAAGATTCGACGTGAGAGCTGGAGTAAAAATTGAAATCCACATCGGATATCACAGGATTCTCCGGATCGTAGATATATTTATCAACTCCCCCCGGAGAGGGCTTCTGTCTGAGTTCCCCGTCCCCCCGCAAGGTATTGGCATTGCCGTCACTTCGAAAGTACCAGGGTTCCCTCTCAACTTCCGGCGGCCATTTGTTCCGTCTTTCCCATTCATTCCTCCCCATAACAAAAGTCGTCGAGTTTTTCCCTCGATAAAAGTCCCTCAGTTCTTGCCAGGACTCCTCTCGGTTTTTGAGCTGGGCGTCAAACCATAGTTTATGAATTTTCTTAAGGTTCAGAAGAGAGTCCTCGGTGAAATCCACTCCGCCCAATTCCGGCCTGGGAATTCTGGTCCCGCTGTGATCCCAGGGTCCTGAGATCAAATATTGATCTTCTCTGGCGGGGGAAGATTCCTTCATGCCCTGATAGAAATAGGTAGCTCCCGCCTGGTCGCCGTCGTACCATCCCGTGATGTGGAGCACGGGCAAATCAATTCGGCTAAAGTCTTCGTCGGTTAGAAGGAGGCTCTTCCAGTAATCGTCAAGAGTTGAATGGGTCAACCATTCCTTCCAGACCGTATTATCCCTACCCAATCGTTTATCCATGGATTTGAGGGGCAGGTGCCAGAGAACCTCTTCCCAGTTTATCAGATCGGGGTCTTGAACGGTCCGACCTCCAGTAAAATTGAGCCACTCTAGGCCCGTCAACGTGACCGTCCCGTTGATGAAGGGGATCTCTTGAAACCATCTGCCCGCGGCGGCTGTGCTGATCATGGTGGTGAGAGGAGCTGGGTTTTCCCTGGCCGCGGCCCACTGGACGAAACCTCTGTAGGAGCCACCCATCATCCCCACTTTTCCATTACACCAAGATTGTTTAGCAATCCATTCGATCGTTTGATAACCATCTTTTCCTTCATTTACAAAAGGAATCCACTCGCCTTCGGAATCCCCTCTTCCTCGAACATCCTGAATTACTACTGCGTAACCGTGATTGACGAAAAATTCTACATCTCTGGTTCCGTGTTTTATCTCGTCACCCCTCGATTTGTTATAGGGGGTTCTGATAAGAACTGCGGGAAAGCTGTCCTCACTATCCGGAAGATACACGTCGGACGAGAGCTCTACACCGTCTTCCATCTCAACCCTGGCATCCCAGATAATATCCAAAGTTCGGTCATCTCCATTTGTTTCACTCATATATCTCACCCTCAAGATGAAAAAGTATTCACTTAATGTTCAACCAGCTAATCATTATATTCGCTAAACCACTCGCTGGCCACTAAAGCAAAGGTGTCACGTGGTTCAGAACGGTAGTAGACATCCACGTAAAACGCTGATGGGAGTTCCTCAATGTGAACGTCGAAACTGAAATCGGTCAAAGCAGTTGAGCACGCTTGAGACTCGTTGATAGTTTTGATCCTGATCACGTGGCCGGGGGAACGGAAGTGAGTGCGATATCTCGGCACACAGCCGTTTTCCCAGGTACCATAAACGTTAATCGTCGCGGGTTCGCCCGGCTCAGCATCGTCAGGTACTATTTCGATGTTCACCTCTCTCGCTGCAGGAGGTTGGTCCTCGTCCTCTTTGTCGAAATGGGCGGCAAGAAAAGAATCCTCGTTAAGCTCGAAGCGACAGGGGTTCTCGGTGGGCTCACATTCAGTCGCACTTCCTCCCATCTCCCACAGGTCGAATTCCCAACCATCAACAGGAAAGCCCATAACCTCGACCATCTCCCCGCACTGATAGGTATAGGAGTCCGGTTCCGGCTCGGTAGACCCACCTCGCATGGCCAGGACTTCTAAAGTACACCGCGGTGCCTCCTCCTGTTCTCGTAGGTTTACCCGTTCGGTAACTTGCTCGCCCGGAGAAACTGTTAGCCAGGAAGACTCAGAAGCAAACGAGTCTTTCTCAACCCTGTAATCGAAATCTTCTCGTTCAAAAGGCCCCTCAAATACCGCGACCCCTTCCCAGTCGGTTCGCTTGTGAAATCCATTCATCTGGACTGTGGCTCCTTCCAGAGGAGAGCCAGTTTCATCCTCGACCACAAAAGTAACGTTGGCCGGGCGGGGGGGTTCTGGTGCTTCTTCTCGGACCTCGAAAGTAGTTTGGACCACGGTTTCTCCGTCAAAGGAAATATTGACTGTGTAAGAGCCAGCGGAAAGTTTCTTCAACGAAATCTCCCGCTCCCATTCCGTTTCCCGTTGGAGACACTCTCCTTCCGAGGCGGAGAGATTTACATTGATCAAGGAACCTAGACGCAAAAGCTGATGGGACTTGGGCACACAAGAGTTGGGCCACCTACCAAAAAGGACTAGTGAGACGGGGTCACCTTCGGTCGGATTTCGAGGACGGACTTGGAGATTAACCTTCCTTGATCCGTCACCGCTAGCGGGCAATCCCACAAACACCACGGACAAAATTAGAACGAGAGCCATCCCCAACGAGATAACTCCATTGTATCGGTAATGGTTCACTGTACCCACCCCCGTGTTTTTTATTATACGGCGGATAAAACAAGTGACCAAATAGTTCTTCAGTATAAAATGGAAAAAAGATTCCGATAGAGATTGAGAAGAAGGATCCAGAGATTTCAACAAGTTAACAGACTCTCGGGAGTTACAGCAATTCCTCTGATTTGACTCTATTCTAAAGAATTTCTACCACTAAATTGATCTGGCTTGAATGGGGCTTTGGCGTACTGCAATGAAAGATGCAGACACCCTTGACGAGAAAGAAAGACGCTTAAAGAAAACCAGCAAGCATCAAACTCCACGCCTGCCAGTATTATCGAACTGAAGGGGAGTCCTGCTGGAAAACTCCACGGCCGAGCCATTCCTCAGCCCTGTAGAACAAACAAAAAAGGGAGATCGAAAACTCTAGAAGGCCGAGGGATTGTTTGGCTTTCCAATTCGATTCGCAGGTCGTGGAGACCTTGCAGAAGTCCGCGATAAGCAATCACAAAGGCTTCAGTGCAGAGTAACTATGGACGAATTTGGGTGTCGATTTTGGGATATTCCAAATTATGACATGACTCCATTCTTATGCTATAATAAGGATGTATTATAAAAACCACCGAACTAACCGGAGGTTTAATTAACTATGAAGAGGCTTTATTCCATCTCAGCAGCACTCGCAATAGGTTTGACACTAGTTTTGGTCTTTAGCGGTTTTGCCGCGGAGAAAGTCGAACCGGAGGAAGTCGATTTGGCGTTAGTCAATTCTATTAAGGCCGCCCAGGAGGCATCTGCAACTTCCGTTGACATTAAGGAAGTCACGGACGAGCTTGGTTACGAATTAGTAGTAAAACGGAGTGCTATCGATTTGTACCTGGCCGAAGGCGGTTTGGACACAGTGCTGGATATAGGGATGAACGATGTGACAGAAGAGGTTGATGAGATAATTGAAGCAAAAGGCAAGGCACTGATTGATGAAGTTGATGATTTGGAGATGGCCGAAGAACAGATACTCGAATTCGACGAAACCGAATTCGAAGAAACAATTATTGTACTTGACATTACAGATGAAGTAATAGCTGAACTCACTGAGTAGGAAGAAGATTGAGCAAAGCTTTAATCGAAAAAGGGTTTCTGGCCTGCGCAGGCCAGAAACCCTTTTTCGATGAGACTTCGGGTCGCTTACCCTCTTAGTTTACCCTTCTCAAACTTGGACTTTGACCAACTTCCTTCCCAATCGTAACCCCATCGACGGCACTCCGATCCGAACCCTCTACTCCCGGCCCACCCAGGCCACTCGACCAGGCAGGCAGATTCGATTGTTCCTTCGCCTCAAGAGAAAGCGTTTTGGCCAGTATTTTACGCGATTTATGTGTACAATCCTCTTGCAATGCCGTATAATTAAATGTAATAATTTTCAGAAAAGGGGTGAATAAATGAATATTTTTAGCGGACTCAGTTTTAAGAAAGTCTTGTTTATAGGAGCCATTGGTGTAATCGTTGCCGGAATTTTGTGGCTTGCCCTAGGAGGACTAGGTGGAGAAAACAAAGCGACCAGGGACCTGTTGGGCTTACCGGACGGTCAAGTAAAAATTGAAAATGAAGATGGCCAAGAAATTAATCTCGACGTGAAGGTGGGGTCTTTTAACACCAGCTTAAGCGATGTAAACCCCGAAGTTTTACAGGAAACCGTACTATACATTGCTTCCCCGAGCCCTCGTTCTTTTGTCAGGGTTTATGAGGATATCGAAACAGATGTAGAAGTGGCCTACTTTAGTCCCACAGGAAAGATACTGGAAATCTTCACTGTGGCCGCCAACACCACGGAAAGATTAGCTCCCGAAGAAGAATATCAATACAGC